>DAITPC010000039.1:0-3831 GCA_036833835.1 Pyrobaculum sp.
AGCCGCCTCTCCGCGGCTTGAGCCGGCTGAGGCTGGCTACCCGGCGGTGGGGGGAGTTGAGGCGGAGGTGGAGGAGGTTGGGTTTGGGCGTGGTGTTAAGATGGGGGACGCGTCTGTGGATTACGGGCATCTTGTGGAGGGGGGAGTTTGGCAGTTCCCGTCTACGTGGGGGTGGAGGACGGGCTTCTGTACGTCAAACTGCTCAGCCGCGTAGACGACAGGCGGTTTAAGCAGTATGTAAAGACGTGTAAGCGGCTTGGCCTCCGTTTCGAAGGCGGCAGGTGGGTGAAGAGACTGTAGCGCCAACAAGAGCCCTAACGCCGAAGATCGGCGTTTTTGAGTTTTGTCTTAGGCCACGAGGACGTAGCTCACGACTAATGTCGTCTCAGCAAAGCTCATTTTTACATTTTTTGTTTGTTCTGAAAGATGCCGTCTTAAATCACTTGTTCCTCGCATCTTTCAACTATTTTGTTTATTTTTTCTGTATATTTATGTACTTTTGCAAAAATTAATCGAGAAGACGTTGCTTTATGTATTCACGTTCTGCATGTTGCAACCGCTCAGTCAACGTGTTGAGGTCGGCGCCGTCGAGCTCCCTCAGCACCTCCTCCACAGCCTCAATGGGCAGTCTGGAGGCGAGGGCATATAGGCCCACCCAGCCGTAGGTCCTTAGAACTTCGGCGGTTCGCATGATTTCCTCGTATCCCCTCTTCACCTCTCTCTCCAAGTTGTCTGTTCTGACGGACCGCAGAACTCCTATGTTTGCACTGCCACAACGCGGACACCGCGGTTCCGACATCTCGCCTACGCGAACCAGCCCGTACCACCCACATTCTAGACACGCCGCCAGCATCGTGAAGTTGAGCAGACGGGCCTTGGTGCTGTCTAGCACAAGCCTTCTGAGCCTCTCCGGCGGGATTATCTCAAGCTTGTGTGAAAGCTTTTCATACAACACCTCGCCTAGATAGGTGGGCTCCTCTACGTACACCACCGCTATTTCGCCTGTTTTTATTCGCTGTATCACCTCCACCGTATGGCCCAAGTCCAGCTCTCTTTCAAGGGTTTCCCTCAAAGCCTCGTCGAAAACCGGGGTGCCGCTAAAGGCCTCCACGAGTTTCGACATGCTCACGCTGTAGACATCTGCCTCCTTGTCCACAGCCCCCATCCTCTTGGCCACGTGGAGTATCCTCCGCTTAAAGGAGCCTGACTTGACGAGGGCCGACTTTATGAGCTCGGCAACCTCGCGGACGTCTAGTGCGGTCAGCCGACGTATCTGCTCGCCCACCAGCTCTGCGGGCAGAGGCTCCGAGGACTGGATAATTATGCCGTATGGGTCTTGGTGGACCCCCACGGGCTTCTCCGTCACCCTTATGAGAAGCTCGCCCAGCAGCTTCCCCAGCGTGCGGTTTACCTGGGTGCCAAACGCCGCGTGGACGATCACCACGTTGTCTCTAAACTGCTCAATAACCACTGTCCTGTCGTCGGGGATGGGGCCCTTGTGTTTGGCGAGCTCCTCTACCACGAATTTGGCGGTTTCTTTGCTGACGCCGAACTCCTCGGCAACTGCGCAGGGATCCGCCCCGTTGCGTATCTTCCTACGTAAGGCACCCACCTCCTGAGCGACCTCAAAAGGCACGGGTATCTCCTCTCCCACCCAGCTGGGGATCGCCCCGGTGGGATCCGACACCTCTACAACCTTTATGCTTCTCTCCTCTATGCCAACGATAAGCCAGGGCCTGCCGCGGAATATGAATTTAACCCCCACGTTTCCGTACTCCGCCACGAAGGACTCGTCAAGCGTCCCGACGAGCTCCCCCGTGTTGGCGTTTATAACGGCGTACTGCCTCTCATCGGGGATCATGGAAAGCGTCTCGTAGAAGTAGCGGTAGAAGCCGCGGCCCCTCGGCCTCGTCACGGTGTCGCTGTCTTCGAAATACATGGCCAGCCTGGGGTAGAGGTCTTGCATAAACTTGGCAACCCTCCTCAGCTCGTCGAGGGTTAGGTCTCTGTATGGATACGCCTTCCTTATGACGCTGTAGAGCTCCTCCAGCTTCCACCGCGGTTTGAGCAACAGAAAGGCAACCACCTGGTTGACCAACACGTCGTACGGCTTGTGCGGAATCTGCGTAGGCTCTATCAAGCCCTCCCTCGCCCGCTTCACTATGACCATGGACTCCATCACGTCGTTTACATCCTCGCCGATTATAACGCCCTTCGGCACAGCCGACAACCTGTGGCCACTTCTGCCAACCCTCTGAAGGAGGCGGGTTACCTGGTGCGGCGAGATGTACTGTATGACGAGGTCGACGTGGCCTATGTCTATGCCCAGCTCGAGGCTCGACGTGGCTACAACAGCCTTCAGCTCGCCCCTCTTCAGTCTCTCCTCCACAGAGATGCGGACCATCTTGGAGAGAGACGAGTGGTGTACAGCCGCGGGCAGGTCGCTGAAGAGGTGCGAAAGGCGGAAGCCGAGGAGCTCCGCCATGCTCCTGGTGTTGACAAATATAAGCGTGCTCCGGTTCTCCTCCACCAGCTTCTTGATGAGACGGAGGCGGGCGACGACGTCGGGGTGGAAGCCCGAGGACTCCGCAAGCTTGTAATCCTCCTGCGTAGCCTCCGGCCTCACCACGTCTAGCTGCATGTACCGCGCAAAGTTCACCAACACAACCTTGAAGGGCCTGTCGTTTCCCACGAGGAATTTGGCCACCTCCACCGGGCTCCCCACGGTGGCTGAAAGCCCAACTATCTGGAAGTCGCGCCCTATGTGGTGCCTCAGTCTCTCCAGCGCTATGCTCAGCTGGACCCCCCTCTTATCCTCGGCGAGTTCGTGAACCTCGTCAACCACAACCCGCCTAAGCTTCTTCAGATGCTCCAACAGGCGGCGGCCCGTCAAAATAGCCTGTAGCATCTCGGGGGTGGTTATCAATATGTGCGGCGGCGTCTTGCTCTGCCTCTGCCTATCGGCCTTATCCGTGTCGCCGTGTCTCACGTCGACTCGGAAGCCAACCCTCTCACCCCACCACCTAATCCTGTCAAGGAGGTCTCTGTTAAGCGCCCTCAGCGGAGTTATATACAGCACGTAGATGCCGGGCTTCTCAACCCCCTGCTCAAGCATCTTAGACAATATGGGAAGCATCGCAGCCTCCGTCTTGCCGCTTCCCGTAGGCGCGATGATGAGCACGTTGCGGCCTTCCAGTATCTCAGGTATAGCCATCTTCTGGGGCTCAGTAGGCTCCTCGATCCCCCTCTCCTTCAAAGCCTCCCGAATCAGCGGGTGAAGCAAGTGAAAGACCACGCAAAACAAAAGGTTTATTAAATTAAACTTAGGCGCTGTGTATGTCCAGACCGGCGCTTCTCCTCGCCATGTTGCTCGCGGCGTCTGCACTGGCACAGACCCTCATAATCCACGGGCCTTCTGGCAACTTCACAGCCACGGTGAAAAACAACACGCTTGTTATAGACGGCGACGGCGTGCCGCTTCCTAAGGCGCGTCTGGGCTGGTATTTCAACGGGACTTACACAGTCTTCGGCATATACTACGGAAACCCGGATTGCAGTTTCGGCACGTACCCCAACGCCCCCAGGTTCTACATATCCTGCACCGTGGGGACAGACATGGTGGTGGTTGCGGTAAAGGACCCCAAGGCCAAGATCACCTGCAGAGACAAGAGCAAGCTCCTCAACCCCACACAAGCCACGCAAAACGTAGAGATCTACAACACGAGAGGCTTAAGCCTTGAGTGCGAGTCTGGGTTCTCGGCTGTCGTGTCGACTCCCACAGCACTAATCGGCGTACTGGCGGGGTTGACCGTTGCGTCGGCTGTGCTTGTG
>DAITPC010000039.1:3931-14525 GCA_036833835.1 Pyrobaculum sp.
AGGACGTATACAATCCGCGTCATTACGTCGCGTACCCTGTGGGGGAAGTCCAGCTGAGACGCAATTTTCAACACGTCCCACTCGGTGAATATGCCTACTAGCCTCCCCGCCTCGTCTACTATCGGCATAGAGCCGAAGTTGTGGCGGAGGAAGAGAGAGATCACCTCGCTTATGGGGGTGTCGGGCCGCGCCGAGACAACGCTCCTGGTGCCGACCTCTATCACATTTTTCATGTATATATCGCTGTAGAGAGATCCCTCTGAATTTCTGTCGCTTATCCACGAGTAAATGGCGTCAAGTATGTCAAGCATAGTTATGATGCCCACAAGCTTGTCGCCGCGTACAATAGGCAACCTTCTTATGTCTAGGCTCACCATGGTCTTCATGGCGTTTACAACCTTCTCCTTCTCTCCTACCGTGACAACGTTCCTAGTGGCGAAATCGATGACAGGTTTGCTAAACACGTCCACGTAACTCAACACATCCCATTATTTAAAAATTGTTAGAGAGAACCCACCTGGGTTGAGGTTGAGGAGGATGGGGTGAGGACAAAACGCCTCATCGAGGTAAGGCAGATGCCGAGATAGTCGACAAAAACATACCGTGCATCTATGTCAAAGCCGCCGTAGACGGGGTGGAGGTGGAGAGGACGTGGACCTTCTTCCGCAACCGCAACGCGGCATGCGGCTACGTCTTGACGCGGACAGACACGCCAGGAGGAAGAGAAGCAAACGTCAGAAGGCTACAAGTCCTCTCAGAGCTCATCTTCGGCAACCCGGGCAACCTAAGAAGCAACGGAAAACAACTCCAATACACCCGGCGCCACCTACAACACGCCAGGCGCTTCGAGGAGATAAAGGACGTTGTTGAGAGGTGGCTACGCATGGAGTAACCGATAGCCGGCTCTGGAGCGACCGGCGAGGGAGCGTTAACACACTCCGCTATTTAGATATTAACCACCTGGCAAGCGCCGTGAAGGCCCGCGCCCGGTGTGACACTGTGTTTTTCGTCTCCTCGCCCATCTCGGCGTAGGTCAGAGAGCTTCCCTCGGGGATGAATATGGGGTCGTAGCCAAAGCCCCCGCTCCCTCTCGGCTCCTCAGCTATACGGCCGCGGGTCTCCCCCACAAATATGCGGACGTCCCCGCCTAGACACAGGGCGGCTGCGCACTTGAACGTTGCAGATCTGTCTGAGACCCCTTCCAACAGCTTCAACACGCCTCTAAGCCCGATGGTTCTGTAGACGTACTCCGCGTAAGGCCCAGGGAAGCCCCCCAGCGCGTCTATGTAAAGCCCTGTGTCCTCAACTACTACATAATCACCGTGGCGAGGACAGAGAAATTCGGCGGCTTTCCGGGCTACGGTAACCACGTCGTCGTCCTGCACCTCCACCTTCTCCGCGTCTAGCTGCTCCACCGCAATGCCGAAAGGCGCGAGGATAGCCGAGATCTCGGCTAGTTTATGAGGGTTGCCAGTGGCGACTCTGATCTTCCTCACGGCGAAAAAAGTATTAAAACGGTTAGGCGAGACCCATGTGGTTTTTAATCCGTGCCAGCAACTCGTGCTCTGGGGGCACCCCCACGAACTCCACGTCGCCTACAGCGGCGTCCTCCGCCTGTAGGATCACCGCGGGCACGCCAGTTACGCCGTACATGTCGGCTATGTCGGGGTTCTCATACGCCTCCACAACCATAGATACGACCTTCCCCCTGCTCTCGTAGGCAAACATATTCGCGAGCAACGCGGCGTAGGGGCAGTAGGGGCAGCTGGGGGTCACCACCGTTAGGACATATACGCGTTTAGGCGCGTTCTGAGCCAGGGTAGCGAGGTCAGTCCTCGTCTTCTGTCTCAGCCCCGTCTTGCCGGTGCTGAGCCTCACCACGGTCTCTATGAATGCCCTTACCTCCTCCCCCATTGGGGCGCCGAGATACCTGACAAAACCGTCTCCGAAATACACGCTGGGCACACGCATAGGCTCCACTCCGAACTTCCTAAACGCCTCGGCGTCTTTTTCAAAAATGTACTTGTTCACCTTGAGCTTCCCCGGCGGCGCCAGCTGGGTCAACAGGTCCAGAAGCTCCTCGGTGGGCACGCACCAGTTCGTCTCGCGGCCTGCACAGTTGCCGCTTGTGAAGAAGTTTATCTCCACAGGGTTCTCCATCTGAGAAAGCATCTCCTTGATGATGTCCTTTGTCTCCTCATCCACCTCGATGTGAGGCACCTCCTCCGGTCCACCTATAGGCACAGCCATACGCAGAAATTCGAAATAGCTATATTAAACTTATCGCCCCTACTTTCGCGACCTCTTCTTCGCCGACTTCTTAGACCTCTTCTTGGCCCTCTTCTTACGTGCCTTCTTCTTTTTCTCCTCAGCCTCCTTCGACGCCACTTTTTCAAGTATTTGGAAAACTTGGTCGATGAACCCCCTGTATTTCTCCACCTTATTCTTCACATCTTCCAGAGAAAGCGAGGCCTCGTTTTTCCACGCAGTTATGTCCAGGACAAACCCCACGCCGTCGACGTATCGCCACGGATCTAGCGTCTGCTCCCTAAGCTCCCGCACCACGGCTGGGCTGGCCTTTTTCTCGTAGGGAATCAGCGCAAATACGTATCCGGTCTCTGGGTCCTCCACGACCACAAGCTTACCCCTCTCTCCGGTAAGCTCAAACAATACTTGAGACACGGAGAGAGGAAAAAATGAGTATATATTATTGAAGGTAGGCGGGTGGTATGGAGCTGGTGAGCTTCTTTATGGCCTCGACGCTCTGCAGGAACTTCTGCCTCTCCTCTGGCGTCAGCTCCACCTCCAAAATCTTTGACACGCCGCTTCTGCCGAGCACTATGGGCACCTCTACGGGTACGTCGTGGACTCCGTACTCCCCTTGTAGAACCACAGAGGCTATTAACGACCTCCTGGCGTTGCGCTTAATCGCGTCTACCATCACCGCGAGTCCGGAGCCGGGGCCCCAGTTGGAGGAAAAGCCCCTCAGCTCCGTGATTTTGGCGCCAGCCTTGACGGTCTCCTCTACGACCTCCCTCAGCTGATCCTCCGTAAGCAACTTACTCAGGGGAACCCCGTGTACAAAACTCTTGCTGGGCACGGGGAACATGCTTTCGCCGTGTTGTCCCAGCACAATTGGCAGGATGGAGGCGGGGGATATGTCTAGCTTCTTCGCGGCATAGTACGCCAGACGGCCTGCGTCTAACACGCCGCTGAAGCCGATGACCCTCTCCCTGGGGAACCCGGTGGCCTTCCACATGACGTAGGTCATCGCGTCAAGCGGGTTCGTGGTCAGGAGAACAATGGAGTCGGGCGCGTACTTCCTAATCTCCTTCCCTATCTCGCTCACAATCTTAGCGTTTGCCTCCAGCAGTTGCTCCCTCGTCATGCCGGGTTTCCTGGGGAGCCCGGCGGTCACCACGACAACGTCGCTACCTGCCATGTCTTTGTAGTCGTTGGACCCGAAGTACTCCACATCTAGGCCGAGGATCGAGCTCATGTGGTTCATGTCTAGGGCCTCCCCCTGGGGCAGACCCTTCACTATATCTATCAACATTATTTTGGTGTCTACCTTCATCAGCCCCATTATAACCGCAGCCGCCGTGCCGACTCTGCCGCTTCCGATTATCGTTATCATAAGCGAGAAAACGACTTAGATAAAATGCGTTTTTTTACAAAAAGTCGAAGCTTAACTAGCCAAAAATTACAACTTCCCCCTGCTCAAGACCCTGGCGGCAACTATAAGCGGGTGCCACACCGGCGCCGCGTCTGGCATGTAGCCTATGTCAGCAAAGAACAGGTCCGAGACCGTGTAGCCCGACTGGATCGCAACAGCCATCACGTCTACATAGGAGGCGACCACCTGGCTCCTGCCCAGCACCTGTGCGCCCAGGATGCGGCCCGTCGACTCCTCGGCGATTAGCTTGACGTGGACCGTCTCGGCGCCGGGCATGTAATGCGCCTTAGTTCTGGCCTTTATCAAGGCGCTCTGGGTCTTGTAGCCGAGCTGAGAAGCCTCCTTCTCGCCGAGGCCCGTCCTCGCAATATAGAGGCTGTGAAACTTGGTAACAGCCGTGCCCACCACGCCGGGGAACCTCAACACGCGGCCCTTCACCGCGTTTCCGCCGGCGACCTGCCCCTCCTTGTTTGCCGTAGGCGCCAGAGGTATCCAAACGCGCCTGCCTGTAACTCTGTGCGTCTTCTCCACAGCGTCTCCGGCGGCGTAGACGTCGGGCACTGTAGTCTCCATATACTCATTTACATATATCGCCCCAGTCTCGCCCAGCTTGACCCCGGCCCTCACCGCCAAATCCACGTCGGGTCTCACGCCGACCGCGAGAACCACCTCATCCACCTGGTACTCCCCCTTCTCAGTCACCACCTTGTCTACGTGGTATGTGCCTCTAAACTCCACCACCTTCTCGCCTAGGTGAAGCTCGACGCCTCTGTTTCTCATCTCCTCCGCGACGATGGCTGCGGTGTCTGGATCAAGCGAGGCAGGTAGCACCTGGTCAAACATCTCAAATAGGAGGACCCTCTTGCCCATGTCCAGCAACACGTCGGCCATCTCAACGCCGATGTAGCCACCGCCGACCACAGCCACCGTCTTGGCCTTTTCCAAATGGCCCTTTAACTCAGGCACCTCGTCGGGGTGTCTCAACGTGAGTATGCCCTTCAGTTCGGCGCCTGGTATCTTGGGCACAAGAGGCTTGGCGCCGGTTGCTATGACCAGCTTATCCCACTGAATCCTCTCCTCGGAGCCTCCCCTCCTCACCACCACAATACGCTTATCTACGTCGACGTCAACAACAGCTGATCTTATCAACACCTTTATGTTCCGCTCCTTCTCGAACTCCTCCGGCTTATACGTCATCAGCTCCTCGTGGCTCTTCACAATCCCCCCTATTGCGTAAGGCATTCCACACGGCGCGTGGGTAATCATGGAGCCCCTCTCGATTAGGATAACCTCGGCGTTTGGGTCCAGACGCCTTGCCCTAGCAGCGGCGGAGGCGCCGGCGGCGCCGCCTCCGACAACCACCACCCTAACCATATGGGGGAGGCGATGCCTCCTTTAAAACATTACTTACACCCGGCGTAACTAAGCACAGACTCCACAAAGGCCCTGAACTGCGGCGCGGTCATGAAGCCCGGCGCCACCTCTATCGGTTGACCGTTTACAAAAGCCACCGTGGCCGGCGTTCCCATGATCCCAAGGGCTACGGCGATGTGATAGAATTGATCTATGTCAGCCTTTACAAAATTTGCAACACCTCGATACCTCTCACCGATTTGTTTAAAGACAGGGTCGAACATCTGGCAATATGGACAAGTCTTACCAAAAAACATGACAAAGGCAACTTTGCATCCCATGACCGCGTTCCGTAGCTGACCCTCGCCGGTCACCACGTGGCCCGCGGCGTAGTTCAGCTGGCAACACCTAGGAGCCCTCTCCCTATCCGTGAACTCCAGCGCCTTCTTCCACAGAAGCCGTTCAACGTCGTCCACGGAAACACGCAGACTTCCATATAAAAACCTTTGCAACACTATCATCCGCCGCTTAACCTGTCTCCCACTCCTAGGGCTATATGCTCGCCGCGCACCTCACTGGCTGTACCTCTTAACGATATTCAGGTTCTGCCAGCACCTAGGTTTACCATAGGGATGTAGGTTAGTGGCGTTGATCCACAACACCTCGTAGGGGCGCCAGATCTGCATCCACAACACCACGCCGCGCCAGACTCATACATCAAGATCCTGTCGGGAAGCAAAACCACCGCGCCCTTGTATCTATACACCACGCCCCTCTATCCCAGATGTTCGCACGACCCGGCTTCGGTCCCGCCGGGCGGTAGCTTGAGGAAGGGGGAGAACTCCCCGACGTACGGAAAGTCGCGCGGCAGTGGGCCGCAACCGCCGTCGGAAACACACGTAGCCATATAGACGCGGCCGCGTTCAGTAGCCACGTAGAGCGTAGATGCCGACGTGGCCGTTAACCGCTGAAACGCGTGTAGTTCTCCTCGCCAACGCCCAGCACCCACCGCGCAACCTCCACAACTCTCCTGCCAGCAACCGTTTCATACACCGCCGCCACGGCGTACTCCACCTCGTAGCTACGAGGATCCACCCCGCCCCGCCATCCCACAACCAGCCACAACAGAAGCAAAGCCGCCACGACAATCAATATAAGGCCGACTCGCATACGAAAAAGCGCATTTCCCATCATAAAATTAATCTGTTAACCTTACGATGGTGTTGAGTGGTTTAAACGCATAATCTTTTAGGTAGTGTATGAGCTGGGCACGGTATATGTAAGCCCCATACCTAACCCAAGGCGACGCGTCGGTGGCAACAGAGGCTGAGTAAAGGGCAGCTCCGCCGTACACCTGGAAGTTTAACGCCGCATATACTTTCTCCACAAGGCTTGCATAGTTCCCAAGTGCCCGTTTTACGTAGGACCCCACGGGGAGGCCGATGCCAACCCTGCCACCAATATCGAGGAGTGGTTCGTCTATCAGAAACTCTACAAGCCAAATCAAATTACCGTCTCCTCCTCCGCCGTCTCTTCCGAGGAAGCCCAGATATTGGACAGGCTCCGCCGCGTCTAACACCCCGTCCGGGACGTAGTTGAGGGCGTTAAGCGTCTGCATCGTCTCTATATAAATGGGGTTCTGGACTGCCCGCACATCACTGATGAGACAATTTGTGTAAACTTCGATAATTGAGACCCTTAACTTGGTGTTGTAGAACACGACGGAGGCCGATTGGCCGTCGCTTGTGATGGTAAATTTCCTCGCCTCTTGCTTCCGGAGGGTGCCTGTGCTCCAGCAGTATGTGCCGCTTATTCTAGCTGAGGTACCATAAGCAAAGCTGACTGCGCCGTGGGCGTTGAGCGTTAAAGCAGAACCGTCCACAACATAGCCGAAGAACACATCGCCATCTCCAAAGGCTTTGCTTGATTGGTCTATTAGGCCCACCGCTGGAACCCAGTTAGTGATGTCTACATAGGTATCGTACACCAGTTTAGAGTCAGGACACGCGGCGAGGGAGTAGCCAGTGGTACGTCGGTTTCGTTCCCCCCTCACTACGTAGGTTCTGTTAGTAAGTCTGGGGTTTTCTAGAAGCGCTGTGTACTGCAACGTCTCCCCGGGGGTGGAGACGGGAAGTATAGTGAGTAGGGTGTTCTCGGTTTTAAGCGGCTCGCCCCGCCCGCCGAGAAACTCCTTCCACTTATCTACACGGTGGGCGAGTTCCCTCCTCGGTAGTCTTAGCCTTCCCCGTATGTAGACCTCCTCGGCCTCGCCTGTCGGCTCCCAGAAGAGAAGCGCCGAAAACTCCGCCGGGTTGCCTGCCTCATCTACAAACCTCAACTCCACCTCGTCGTCGCTGGGAGCCTCCTCGATCTTCTCAAACCACACGCCTCTGGCCGTGGCGTGTTTCTGCTGTGTATATGGTTGTGTAATTTCATAGCCCCATCGGAGGAACGGATACAGCGTAGCCATCGCTCCAAGTGAAAGACCGAGCCCGATGAGGACACGTCTTGTTATTTTTCTCGCCACACCATACACTTTTTTCTGAATTTTAAGTATTATTTCGATGAGGTCACGTCTTTTTCTGAATTTTTAAGTATTATATGTAGAACCATAAGATACCATGTTTGATAAAATCATATCATTTAGAGCAATTGGGGTTGCTACCGGTATCCGGCTTGATATAAGACCAACAACTAGCTAACAGTGGCATTGGCTACTTCTTTGCCTGAATTTAGAATCTTTGTGATGCTTAGATGACGGCGGTGTTTGCATCGACGGCATCATTGATATACATAACGAGCCGTCGCTTCGGTAGAGCCGAAGACAGAGACATCACACACCCGACTGGTCCAGCTCCAACAATGCCTCATCCTATTATCTAGGTCGGCACGCCCCTCTACCGTCGGCGCTTCGCCAATCCTTCACTCAAGCCGTTAGGTTGTTTCGAAAAATCACTTAAAATAGCACGTATCCCGTTCCGTGTCTTTCGACCCGGAGGTTGTGGGGGCTACGGCCGCGAGGCTACTTAGGTTTATCAGAGTGGAACACACGGTCTTCACACTCCCCATGGCCTACGCCGCGGCGCTTCTGGCGGGGGGCGTCGTGGACCTCTGGCGCGCCGTGTTTATCGGACTGGCCGTCTTCGGCCTCAGAACCGCCGGTATGTCGTGGAACAACATCGCCGACTACCCCATAGACAGATTTAACCCGAGGACACGGGGCAGGATGCTGGTGTCGGGCAGGGTAAGCTTCAAAGAGGCCTACGGAGTCTTCGCTTTGGGAGCCGCGCTCTTCGTCTTGTCTGCAGCCGCCCTCGGCAAATGGCCTCTTCTGCTGTCGGCGCCGTACCTCCTAGTCGTCGTCACGTACCCCTACGCCAAGAGGTGGCACTGTCTGCCGCACCTCCACCTAGGCCTCGTCTACGCCTTGGTACCGCTGGGCGCCGCCATCGCCATGCACCCCAACGACCTAGAAGCCGCGTTGGCCCAGACTCCTTGGCTTCTCGTGGCCGCCTCGGCGCTCTGGGTGGCCGGGTTCGACGTCATGTACTCCAAAGGCGACTACCACTTCGACAGGACCCACGGCCTCGGTAGCGTAGCCGCCTGCTTCGGCCTAAAGACGGCGGACGCCACAGCCCTACTTCTCCTCACCACGTCGGCGGCTCTCTATGTGGCGAACCATCTCCTCTACGGGCTTTCCACGTGGGGCCTCCCGGCGACCCTCGCCGGCGCGGCTCTAGAGGTCTACTCGGCGATTCTCGGCGCAAGGGGGGAGGTGGCCAGGGCTTTCAACCTAAACCTCGCCGTCGGCCTCCTCATCCCGTTGGGCGTATTCACCGGGCTTTACACATAGAGAGAGACGCGAGCAGAGCCGCAAGCGGCACAACAGCGCAGATAAACGGGTCGGGCAAGTACCCAGAGGCCGCGGCCCCCAGGGAGTAGCCGAGGTTGTTCACCGCCTGATACACGCCGTAACCCCTCCCCCAGTACGCACCGGCCACGCGTCTAGACAGGGATTGGTCCAGCGCCGTGGAGACTGCGGCGACGCCGAAGCTCTCCAGAAGCCAAAACATGGAGAAGAGGACGGGGCTCGGCGATAGGTCCATGCCGAGCAACGCCAGACACATGACCGTGGCGCCGGCCGCCACTACGCGACGGCTGGGCCTCGCAAGCCTCGGCCCGTAAAGCCAGGCGACCACGGCGGGCAGGTAGACAAGGATGGCTGAAAACGGCGAGAGGGAGAACCTTAGGTGTAGGTGAGGAAGTATCTGAGGCCCGTAGAGCCCCAGCGCTAGGCCGAGGAGAAACGCGAGCCACATTACACACGCCGCCGCGGCCGCGTCGGTCCTCCTGTGGCGGGACGACAAGTGCCTCGTCTCGCATGGCAGAAACGCCAAGGCGATAAGCGAGGCCGCTGCGAAGGCCAGCGCCAATATTCTAAACGCAACGGCATAGCCAACAGTCTGCGAGAGGAGGTACACGGCTGGGATCGAGACGCCGCCCGCCATCGCCCCAAGGGCTGCCGCCACCCGCATCTTAGAATACAGCGCAGGCTCCTCAAGCCCGCCGACGTCTGAGACATAGGCCATGACAGCCACGTTTACCAAACTTGAGGCAACCCCGGCCAAGAAAAGCGCGACATATATGTGGAGGACGCTTGTGGAGAGGCACAGCAGGGTCATGGCGGCCGCCAACGCAACGCCGCCTAACGCCAAGGCGCGGCGCCTCCCCGCCAAGTCCGCAAAACCGCCGGAGACGGGGCGGGTAAGGACAATCGCCAAGGCGTAGAAGGCGTATGTCATGCCAACCTCCTCCTTGCCTCCCCCAAGTTCAAAGACGTAGAAGGGCAGTAGAAAAACTACGAAGGAATACGGCGTGGAAAAGACCGCATAAGCGCGGAGGTCAGCCCTTAATGTGTTCGTAGCCGACGACGTAGATGCCATCTACAACGCCCAGACCGCCCTCACGGCCGTGCGGAGACGGCTTCTCGTCGCCTCTTAGTTCCACTGCGGACTGGATGGTGGCGGCGAATTGACTTACCAAATCTCTGTCGATGCCCTCAACCACGATATCTTCCTTGCCCTTGACCTCCACCTTCACGCCCTTGGGTATTTCCACCACTATCTTCGACTTCCTACCCAAGAAGTTTTCGATGATGAGCTGGTTGCCCTGCACCTTGACAAGCATGGGGAAGTGCGTATATATCACCTTCAACTTGTACCTCCAGCCCTTTGTGACGCCGAGGAACATGTTCTTGAGAAGCCCCTTGTATGTGCCCAAGATGGCGTACTCCCTCTTCCTCGCGTCGAAGACCTCCAGCAGTATCTTGCCATCTTGCAGAGACATGACCACCGGCGTGTTCCTAAACTCCTTAACAATCTCGCCAAGCGGCCCCCTCACCTTCACCACGTAGTCAAATGGCCCGGTCTTCTCAATAGCAACTTTGACGTTCTCAGGTATCTGAACCTCCTCGGCGCTGTAGACAACACGCATAAGGCCGATTTTTTACCCAGTATAAAAATTTACACCAGACACAGATATATAGAAAAGGTGGCGTATCGAACC
>DAITPC010000040.1:0-14210 GCA_036833835.1 Pyrobaculum sp.
TATACTAGATGGGCTTATGTATTTAACCGCTACTCCCCGCCGAGTTACTGCGAAGTGCGGGACTTAAAGTATGCAGACGGCCTAGTTTTCTACCCATGGGGCGACCCCGGCTACAACGGCGCGTTCTACCCATACCTGGTAATAGACGACACGCCCTTCAGCCTAAAAGAAACCAAGGCGCTGGGCGCCGCGATGTCAGCCGCGGAGGTGCGGTGGACTCCTCTGCCACAACTAACCGGTGGCGCATATGGGATTAGTCAAGCTTCGGTTGTCCAAAGCGCAAGTACCGTTGACGTGTCGCTCACCTCGATTCCTCTGCTCTACGTGGCTACTGAGAGAGGCCAATACTTTGCATCGCTTGACTTCGGATTGCCGATAAACGTGAGGTTATCTACTAGCGCATTATCCACCACGGCAACCTATATACAGTACACCCTCACAGGCTATAGAGATGGCTTAAGGTGGGGCGGCAACGCCTTGTCTATTGGAAACGTTACAGTATACCTAGATACCTGGGGTAACACTGTCTTGAAGAAGCAATGGCTCGCGGTACAGCTTATTAAGCCGACGGTAAGCGAGTAGCCGTAGTACAATACCACTTTTTTCCACTCTTTTTCAAGGGCCAAGCCATTACCTCTCCCTGCCTCTCCAAATGATGTGCCAACGTCCTACACGGCATTTCCACACGGCTCAGCGACGTCTATGTACCTACGGCTAGAGACGGCTGGTTGAAGCAGACTAGACAATTCGTAAAGCGCGGACATCTACCGTAAAGGAGCGTTAAGGGTTTGAGACGGTGGTGCGGGGGGTGGGATTTGAACCCACGCAGGCCTACGCCACAGGGACCTGAACCCTGCCCCTCTGGCCGGGCGGGCAACCTCCCGCCCCATTGACCTGGCTCGGGCACCCCCGCCGAGTTTCGTAACGTGTTTGTTTAAAAGTTTTTTGGGTTTTTTGGGGTGTCTTTCTTGGCGAATACCGGCCGGGGGTCTACCTTGTAGAAGGCGCGTCCTGCGCCGTGTAGGGGGATGTTTACTTTCTTGAAGTCGAAGCCCCACTGGTCGGCGACTCCCGGCGCCACCCACGTCTCCAAGACGCGGAAGATATACAACGTCACCTCGCCCACCTCCACCTCTTTATACACCTCCACCTCGTATGTGGCGAGGGCGTCCGCCATGCGGGGCACGTCTACCTTCTGCGACGGGGCCAGCCTGACGCCGAAGTGAGCCGCCTTATCCACCTCGCGTCCGCTGACGCTTCCCAGCTTGTAGATCAAGTCGACTGCGTCTATAGAGGGGACGTTGAGCGTGGCGTATCTGTGGTGCTGGAGGCATTCATGGGTGTAGGAGCTTCTGTCCACAGCCACCGCCACCGTTGGGGGCTCCTCTGAGACTGGGGTGTTCCAGGAGGCTGGCATGAGGTTCAGCCTCCCGTTGGGGCATCTCGTGACTATAACTACGGTAGGCCTGGGATGAAGAAGGCGGTAGAACTTCCCCTCGTACATGTCACCGCGGGGGCGGGGGTTTATTTACTTCTCCACCACGAGGACGTAGGGCCCGGTCTCCTCAGCCTCCAGGATCTTGACGTCGTTGAGAGCCATGAGGCGGCGGAGCATCATGTAGCAGACGTAGTCGTCCGTCACGACCTTAAACCGCGCGCCGGCCGGTGCCGACGCTAGGACCGCCGCCACGTTTTTGAGAGGGTCTGGACACTGCTGGCCGCTTACGTCTATCACCTGCATAGGCGTCACTGTTCTTTCCCATTTAAGTTTTTATTTGTAAATCGATACCCAACATATGGAAAATGGGAAGCCCGTTTTCGAGACGAACCTGCCGCCTGACAAGGCGCAGAAAGTGGTTGAAGTTTTGAGACAGGTGTACGACCCCGAGATCCCCATCAACGTGTACGACCTGGGGCTCGTCAGAAAGGTGTGGCTGGAAGACGGCGTGTTGAAGGTGGTTATGACGCTCACGGCGGTGGGCTGCCCCGTGGCTGGGAGCGTGGCGCAGGAGATTGGATACGCCGTACAATCCGCAGTGCCCGAAGCCCAGGAGGTGGAGGTTGAGGTGGATTTCGAAAAGCCGTGGGACCCCACCCAGATGACGCCTCAGGGCAGGGAGATGTTCAAGGCGATATACGGCTACGACATCGTTGAGCAGTACCTGGCGGCGCAGGCCTAAAGCGCCAAAACCCCTAGAAGCGAGAGGGAAGCCGCAAGCCACAGCAGGTACCTCCTCCAATCTATCTTCTCCCTCTTGGCTAGGCGCTGAGCCAGGGGGTGCCACCTGGCCACTTCGGCGAAAAACAGCAACACGACGTGGGCCACGGCTGCGTACAACAAGGCGGGCCAAACGCCGAAAGCCCCCGCCACGGCGCCTGTGGCGGCGCCGTATGCCGTAGCGACGTAGAATAGCCCTGGATATGAGAGGGCGGCCACGACGGCGAGGTCTGCGGCTAGGCGGAAGAGCCTCTGTTCGTACGGCATAGCCGCCGTTTCGTTAAATGCCTTCCGCACCTCCTCTGGATGTATTATATAGTGCCCCAGCGAGGCGAGCACGGCCACGAGGGCCACGGCAGACCAAAAGACGATGTACGTAAACCAGAGCCACCTCACAGCTTTAATAAGGAGGCACTTTTTAACCTATGCTGTCAATAGAAGGCGGGAAGCCGGTGCGCGAAACCCCCATCGTGGCCAGGCCTGTGGTATACAGCGATGAGGTGCTCCAGGCAATTGCCGAAGTTCTCAAGTCGGGCGTCTTGACGGCGCAACACGGGAGGTGGGTCAAGGCCTTCGAGGCGGAGCTGGCTTCTTTCCTAGGCGTGAGACACGTCCTCGCCGTGTCTAACGGCACCACGGCCCTCCACACGGCGCTGAAGGCCGTGGGGGTGGGGCCCGGCGACGAGGTGATCACAACGCCCTTCACCTTCGCGGCAAGCGCCACAGCCGTGTTGCACGCCAACGCCGTGCCCGTCTTCGCCGATATAGACAGGGAGACCTTGAACCTCGACCCGGCCTCCGTCGAGGAGAAGATCACCGACAAGACGAAGGCCGTGGTGGTGGTGCATCTGGCGGGGATGCCTGCCGAGATGGACGCGTTTATGAAAATCGCCGAGAGATACGGTGTTAAGATCGTGGAAGACACGGCGCAGGCCTTGGGCGCGGAGTATCGGGGGAGGCGGGTGGGCTCCGTAGGCCACATCTCCACCTTCAGCCTATACGCAACCAAGCACATCACCTCCGGCGAGGGAGGCGCCGTCGCTACCGACGTGACTGCCTACGCCGAGCGGGCCAGGCTGATACGGGCACACGGCGAGGTGGGCAAGTACAGCTACGAGCTGCTGGGCTACAACTATAGGATGACAGAGATACAGGGCGTCCTCGCCTACTACCAGCTTAAACAGTTGCCGGAGATGCAGAGGAGGCGGGAGGCGTATGTAAAGGCCCTTCTGGAGGAGCTGGCGCCGCTGGAGGGCGACCTGGTCACAATACCGAAGCCCAGGCCGTACATGAGACACAGCTGGCACCTCGTCCAGATGCTCATCGCCGTGGAGAGGCTGAGGAAGCCGCGGGACTACGTGGTGGAGGCGCTGAGGGCAGAGGGCGTGGGAAACGTCTTCGTCGCCTACCCAACCCCCCTCTACAAGACGCCGCTCTTCCAGCGCCGCGAAGGCCACGGCCTCGGCTGCCCCTGGACCTGCCCCTACTACGGGCGGAAGCTGGAGTACAAGCCGTTGCCAAACGCCGAGTGGGCCGCCGAGCGCGTAGTCACGGTACTAGTGATGCCGAACCTCACGGAGCAAGACGCCGTAGACACCGCAGTAGCTGTAAAAAAGGTGTTAACCGCCCTCAGAAGGTAGCCCCCCACAAACCTAGCAAGGCGAGACGCCTTAGGCGCCTGCCGCAGTCTTTCCTCGCCGTGTGGAGAAACCCCGTAATTGCCCTGCGTGGGGCTCAGCTCCTTCAGCACAGGTACATCCACAAACATCCAGAAAGCTCCGCAACGCCGTCACACCTCAAGAAGACCCCCGTAGACACGCCTCACGTTTTCAACACATATCTTATACATATCCTCGGCGGAGAGGACCCCCTTCTCTACATACTGTCTAAGCTTAGAGGCGAGGGTCCACGGCGGGATCACCGCCCCCGGCCGAGACCTGTCGTCTAGGTAGTCGCTCTCCACCACAAACACAGGCCCCGACCTCAACGCATCCTCAAACTCGCCCCTCCGGCCCACCGGCACCGACGGCGAAAGCCCCTTCGCGTAGGCGTACCCCGCCAGGGCCCCCTCTATGTGGTGCATCACCACGCGGGCCGGGTCAATGCCAGCCCTCTTCGCCAACTCCACGATCGAATCCACAGTGGCCTGCCCCCCGCGCTCCAGGTGCAGATGGACGGCGGCGCCGACGTCCCTCGCCCGCTCCAAGGCGTAGAGAGCCACCCTGTTGCAAAGCCTCCTAACGCCCCCATCCACAGGCCAATGCGGCCTGCCGAACTCCCCCAGCCCCACCGCCCGCCCCTCCTCCACGTATTTCGCCGCCAGATCCACAGCCCAACGCATAAACTCCTCCACCTCCCCAGCCCCCCACCCAGCCTCCAGAAGCCGCACACACTCCGCCGGGTGCAGACCCACCACCGCGCCAGACACAAGCCCAACCCACCTGGCGACCTCGGCGTTTCTCACCGTATGCTCATACAGACGAACCACCCAATCCCTATCCCCCGGCCTCCCCCCGATTGACCACGTCAGCAAAGCCACGAAAACCACGCCGCGCCCGCCCGCCGCCTTAAACCGCCGGGCCACCTCCGCCGCCCCCACGCCGGTATGTTCATTTGCGTGGGCGTGATTGTCAAAAACACCAACTTCTAACCTAACAGACCCCATCGCAACGGAAAACACAACCCCATTTAACTCTATGGATGCCGCATTAACAAGTATTACAAGCCGCCTGGTATACGCTCTCAGGAAGGCAACGCCAAACCCGCCATGAAGGTGGTAAAAGTAGTAGAAGGCGTTAGAATAGTGGTAAAAGTAGGCATATTCGCAACACTAGCAATATTAGTCCTCACAGGCGTACTACCGACAAACAGCTCCGACTCTGCCATCAGCATATTCTAAGCTGTAACAACCTCGTCACAGTATTTTTCCATTTTCCTAGTTTCTTCCAAAGGCCCCACATCTGCAAATACGAGAAGCTCCACAAAACTCAAAGTAGAAGAAAGCACATAAATGTACTCAGGTCTATCCTCTTCATACACGTTAAGGAGGCCGCCCACAACGAGGTACTTGGCTTTTATTTTTCCAGTAGCCAGATCGTCGTATAGCTTGAAGAGGTCGTGGAATGTCTTTACTATGTATATCTGTTGCTCCTCCACGTCAAGTCCGTGGAAGGGGGTCCAGTGACCTATCTTTACGAATATTGCCTCGTCTTTTATTTTCGTGAGTTTTTCTATTAGGTTTTTTGTTCTTTCGGCGTGGGCGCAGATTACGCTTTTTGTCAACGTGGTTATTCCCAGCTTGTCGTCTTCGGCGACTTGTAAGGTGCTTCTGCTTGGGGCGTGATGGACGTACATAAGTCCTTTGCCTTCCATTATTTCAAATATATACCGCGGCCCGGGTGGCTTGAGGCGTGATTTTTCGAGTTGTATGTATCGTATGTAGTGGCCTAGGCTGTTTTTTCTGTACCAGACGTGTATCACGTGGTCTGCTATGTAGGGGACTGAGGGGGTTTCCTCCTCGGCGATTAGGATTATTGGTTTCTCCTTGGCTATTTGGTAGAGGACTGAGTGGGTGACTACGTCGATGTTTTGTTTTGTGGTCATGCCTGTGACTGAGTCTACCACGGCGGCGCCGTAGTTGGGTATGTGGTCGAGTATGTACTTGGCGATGTCTTGGCGGAAGGCGCGGGGGAAGTCGTAGAAGTCGAATTGGCTGGGGTCGGCGCCTACGCGCCTGGCGGCTTCTCTGAGCATGTCTGGCCCCTCGGTGGTGGATATCCAGAGCACCTTGTCGGCAATTCTGCTGGCGAGGCGGAGCGCCAGGTGGGTCTTGCCGGAGCCCGGCGGCCCGTAGATGAGAGTCATCCCGCGTCTGGCGACGTCGGCGATATCAAGCACGGCACCTCCGAGGGGGCGGCTTAAATATTCTCTAGTGTATTCGGAGGTGTATAACGTCGTCAGCCCTCTCGAGCTGTCTTCACGCCTCGGCAGCGCCTGGCGTCATCACGGGCCTGTCTGCGCCGTCGGTTAAAAGCTTATTCACGGGGGGTCTCGGCGGTTGTAAAGTAAGGCATATAAAGTGGTGTCTGCGGGGGGCTGTGGAGGCGGAGGAGCTGTTCCGGGCTTTCTATTACTCCCTGGGGCTTCCGCTCAGGTCGGTGATTGAATATAAGATACGGAGGAGGGGCGGCTCTCCTTCTGAGGTTTTTGAAAAGCCGTGGCTTCTGCTTCACTACGTGGGGCTTGAGCTGGGCCAGCACAACGCGGAACTTGTGAACATGCTCTTCGTGGACTTCGTCAGGAAGTACAGGATAGATTCTAAGGTGGCGGCTGAGGCGCTCCGCAGCCCCGAGGGGTGGCGGCGGTTCGCCGAGTACGTGAGGGAGTTATGAGGGAGTTTTTCCAGGGCTTTACCCTTGTCTACGGTCCTCCGGGCTCCGGCAAGACCCACCTGGCGTTGTACGCGGCGGCTCAGATGGGGGAGAGGGTTATGTACGTTGGGTTTTATGAAACCGGCGACAAGTGGCGTGATAAGATCAGGGATTAGTGCTAGATCCGTCGAGGTTTGTTGTGCTGGATTACCTGTCTGTGTCCGATGTGGATGTCTTGCTGTCGAGCGTGGTGGATGAGTATCTGAAGGCGGCGCCTGACGTGGATGTCTTAGACGGCATAAACGCCCTCCCGCAGTCTAGGGAGGCGGCGTCTGCTATCTACCGCGTGTTTCAGACCCCCACCATCGCCATTGGGGAGGAGCAAATCGGGGGGTCACACTTCGCCTATGTAGCCGACACCATGTTGGAGGTGAGCCAGATCTTCCACCGGGGGGCCCGCTTCAGGAGGGTCAGGGTTGTGAAGACCAGGCTGAGGCCCAGCCCCGGGGCCGAGTTCTACTTTGCCATAACTAGACGCGGGGTACGCATCATCAGGAGGTGGTCCCAGAGCAGAATCGGCGAAAAGCCCTGGCGTCTCCCTCCGGGAGGCGGGTCGTCTTCGCGGAGGAGGTGGTGAGGTCTCTTGCGCGCGTCACGCCCGGGCGCGGCAGACCCGGCGTCAGGGAGCAGGTTTGGGGCGTTTGTCTGCGAACACCCGACGTGTCTCCGGATAAGTGTTGCGTATTTATGTGACTACATGGACAACGTGAAGGTGGGCGTGCTTTCGGTATATCCCTACATTGGGGCTGTGGCGGCGCAGATGGGTTGCCACGTGGAGGAGGTCGTGGTGCCCGCCTCGGCGCTCGGCGAGGATTTGGCGCTTGAGGAGGCGCTGGAGCGGATAGGCGACGTGCCGGTTGTATTCATATACGGGCTTGAGGAGGTGCTCCACATATACGGCGTGGAGAGAGCGGCTTATGTGCTGGACTTCGTACACAGCCTCCTGCCGGAGTCGGCCGTCCTCGCCACGTTTAGGGGCGTGGAGCCCGTTCCTGAGTTGCTTAGCGTGTTTAACACGGTGTGGCGGTATTTCCCCGACCGCGCCGTGGTGGTGAAGTCGGCGCTGGGATGGCCCGTCCACGAGCTCAAGATAGTGGAGGAGGGGGATAAGTTCGTTTTTACCTTAGGGTTGGTTAATAAATAACTGTCGTTTCATATTTGTGACCGGTAAGGACCTCAAGGCCACTATTTTGGAGATTCTGCGTAGGGAGGGCCCCGTCCCGGTGTATAGGCTGGCGAAGGCCTTGGGCCTCTCCTACGGGGCCATCCAGTGGTACATATTCAGCCTGGAGAGAGAAGGGCTTATCCATACCATCAAGATCGGGAAGAGGCGGTACGTGGCCTTGAAGACCTCGGACTGGTTTGCCAATGTAAGAGTTGCTGACGTGATGGAGGAGTTTCTCCTCACTCTCTCCACCTTCGGCGTTAAGCCCGACATGACCCTCCGCGAGGCGTTGGAGACGCTGGAGAAGAAGGCGCCGCATATCGCCGAGCTCCTCCGCAAGCTTGTGGAGAAGACGTGAGGATCCTCCTGGCGCTTCTGGGGGTCGTCCTCATAGCGCTGGGGGTTGTCTCTCTTGTCCAGCCGGGCTACGCGCCGGGGAGGGCGCCGCCTTTTGGGCAGGGGTTCTCAACGGCGCCGTCTACCCCCGTCGTCAGCGTCTCCGGGGGGCTCTACTTCAAGACTCTTCTGAAGGCGAGAGGAGATGGGGAGGTTATGTACCTCCGTTGCTACGTGTTTGACAGATACGAAGGAGGGGCGTGGGTCTACACCGGAGGGGGCGGAGGGGCGGCCTTCGGCGACGGCGTGGTGACTGTGGGCAGAGGCCTCTTTGTAAAGGGCGGCGAGCTTAACCTAACTGGCGTGTTGATGGGGGGTTGCGTCCCCGTGGCGTCTCCCTCTGTGGACGGCTTCATGCTCGGCGCCGTGCGGGTTGTGGCGCCCGGCGTGGCCCTCTCCGCGGATCTAGAGGGCCTCTACGTCCAGGCCCTCCGCGGGTCGCCGGGGTACGTGGCGGCGTATGTGGCTCGGGGGGGCTCCGCGGCGCCGGATGAGAGGTATCTCCAGGTCCCGCCTCAGCTCGGCGGGAGGCTTAGGGGGCTCGCGGCGAGCCTCACGGCTGGTTGCGCCGACGCCTCGTGTAAGGCCGAGAGGATTAAGCAGTTTCTTCTGGCGAACTACAGCTACGACGGCACGCTGGACGCGCCGTGGCCCCAGATCCCCCAGGGCGTAGACCCCGTCCTCTGGTTTCTTGAGGAGGGGAGGAGGGGGGTTTGTATACACTTCGCCTCGGCTTTTGTGTTGCTTGCCAGGGCCTCCGGCGTCCCCGCGAGGCTTGTGGTGGGCTACTTATCAGACGGGCCGGTCCCCGCCGAGTGGTCCACGGTGGCTTTCAGCCCCCACGCCTGGGCCGAGTACTACGACGGAAGCGGGTGGGTCGGCGTGGAGGCGACGCCGGGCGGAGGCGTCTCAGCCCCGCAGCTGCCGGCTCTGCCACCTGCCGCGTCTCCTCTCCCCCAGCCTCCTCAGCCCGAGGCCCCGCAACTGCCTCAACTGACCGGGGCGTCTCTGCCCGGGTGGATCCTCCCCGCGGCGCTGGCGGCGGCTGGCGCTGTCGTTGTGCTGGCCTCGCTACGCCGCGTCGTCACGGCGGCGGTGGGCGAGGAGGTGGAGTTTAGAAGCCCCCGCGGCTTCTCCGTCTACGTCAACAGGAGGCTGGTGGGGAGGGCGCCCGTCAGGGTGAGGTTTGAGAAGGCCGGGACGTATCTAGTGAGGGTTGGGCCTCTGGTCTACGTGGTGCGGGTGGTGGACTACCGGAGGCTGGCGGGGGCGCTGTTTCTAAGGCTTCTGCGGAGGCTCCGCCTGCCTCCTACGGTGACTCCTAGGGAGCTGGCGGCTCTGCATCCTAAATATGTGGAAGCCGCCGATTTGTTTGAAAGGGTTAGGTTCGGCCCCGCGGCGTCTAGGGAGGACTTCGAGAGGCTAAGGCGGGCTCTATGATTTACGTCGCGCTGGGCGCGTTTCTCCTCCTGCTGGGCTACGCGGAGCCTGTGTATAGATTCGCCGCGTATCCCCTAGGCGTGTTTTTCCTGCTCCACGGCGTCGGCGGGGTCCTCCACAGGAGGAGGCGGCACGTGTGGGGGTACTTCCTCACTTTTCTAGGCGTGGCCGCCGCCCTGTATCTACTGCCCCTTCTGACGGCTGCGCATAAGGCGCTTCTAGCCACGGTCGCCTTCGGCTTCTTCCTAAACGCGGCGCGTCACTTCGCCGGCCGCCTCAGGAGGCCTCTGGCGCCCCTCTCCATCGCCGTTACGGCTTGGGCCCTCGGCGTGTTTCTAGAGCTTGCGCGGGTGCCCCTCCTCCCCCTGGTTGTCTGGGGGGTAGGGGCCGGGGCGGCCGCGGCCTCCGCGCTGGGCCTGCTGGGAGGTCGTCTAAGGAGGGCGGGGAGGTTCTTCGCGCGGCACACGGCGTTTTTCGGCCTGCTGGGGGGCCTCCTCGCTGTGGTGTATTACGTGTCCGCGGCGGTCGGCCGGCCTTGGCTCTTCGCCGCCGTGGCGGCCTCCTCCGTGGCCGCCGCGCTTCTACTCGGCGGAGACGTGAGGAGGAGAACGCCGGCGCGGCTTTACGACGACCCTGACGTGTTGGAGGCGAAGAGGGTGGAGGCGGAGTTCGTAAAGACGGGGGACGTGGCGTTGTTGGCGGCTTACGTGGCGTATCACCTGGCTAGGGGAGGCGTGGAGGAGGGGAAGGTGGTGGAGGCGGTCAAGATAGCCTTGTCGTACCGCGACCTGGAGCCCTCGCCCTTCGCGCCTCCCCTCATGGTGAGGCTCGTGGAGGGTGTGAACAGGAGGAGGCGGGCGCGCCACCTCCAGAGGGTTAAGGCGGCTCTCAGGGTCTATCTATAGGGTATTGGGGTTTTGGCGAGGGCCTCCCTCACGAGATCGCGGGGGTCCCCGTCTTTCGGCGCGATTCTGTGGGCCAGCACAGCCACTGCCGCCTTCTTGACGTCGTCTGGCGTGGCGTAGTTGCGGCCGTCGAGGAGGGCGAGGGCCCTGGCCGTCTTGAGGAGGGCTATGGAGCCTCTGGGGCTTGGGCCGTAGGTGTTAAGGGGGTGGCGCCTCAGGGTCTGCACGATGTTGACCACGTACTGCACCACCGCCTCGTCTACATACACCTCCTCAGCCCGGCGCATCCACTGCAACACCTCCTCCTTTGTGAGGACAGGCGTGACATATATGGAGGGGTCGTCGCCGCGCCAGGATATGCGCCTCCTCAAGATCTCGGCCTCCTCCCTAGGCCCCGGGTAGCCCACCGAGAGTTGCATGAGGAATCGGTCCAGCTCCGCCTCGGGGAGGGGGTACACCCCCCTGTACTCCACGGGGTTCTGCGTGGCGAGGACTATGAAGGGCTCGTCGAGTTTGTAGGTAACGCCGTCTACCGTGACTTGCCTCTCCTCCATGGCCTCCAGAAGCGCCGCCTGCGTCTTCGGAGGGGCCCTGTTTATCTCGTCGGCGAGGAGGACGTTGGTGAAGACGGGCCCCCTCACGAACTCGAAGCGGGCCTCGTGGGGCCGCCACACGTTGACGCCTATCACATCGCTGGGCAACATGTCGGGGGTAAACTGGACGCGTCTGAAGGCGAGCCCCAGCGACTTAGCCAGTAGCTTCGCCAGGGTGGTCTTCCCCAGCCCCGGCGGGTCGTTGAACAACACGTGGCCTCGCGCAACCACTGCAGCGAGGAGGAGCTCCAGAACCGCCGGCGGCGCCACGTAGAACTGCGTAAGCACCTCCAGTATCTTCTTCACGGGGGAGAATCGATATATTCAATAAAGTTTATCCCCCCGTGCGTCCCCTCCTCCTCACCGCCGTGGTCCTCCTAGCCGTGGGGGTGCTACTAGAGAATAGAGATGTAGCCCTGCTGTCGCTTATGCCGCTCACCGCCTACGCCCTCAACGCCTCCCTGGAACCGCCCAGATTCACCGTGTCTAGGCGGCGGGTTGGAGGCGCGGTGGAGATAGTTGTGGAGTCGGACTGGCGCCCTGGCGTGTTCCACATCTATGAACCGGCGCCGGTGGAATCCTCCGCGGCTCCTCCTAGGTGGAGGCTTTTCAAGCTGCCGTTTAGGCGCAGGCTGACGCTGAGGTACCAGCTCGCGGAGAGGGCGGGGCTGCTTCCCCTCGTGGTGGAGGCCTACAACCCCGTCTTCACCAGACGGCGCGTCGCCACGTATCTGGAGGAGCCCAGGGCCGTCGCGGAGCCGGCGCAGCTGGGCCCCGGCGCCGAGGAGTTCCAGGAGGTGAGGCCGTATCAGCCGGGGGACTCCACGCGGTTTATAAACTGGAGGGCTTTCGCCAAGACAGGCGAGCTCTACGTCAACAGATACCTAGGCCCTGATGTGAAGACGGCGGTTGTCGTGGTAGACGCGCGGCGTCTGCGCGGGCTTGTACTGGCGGCGGCCGCCGAGGCGGCAGAGATCCTCGCCGAGCGGGGCTACTCGGTGAGCTTCTATGTGCTGGGCCACGGCCCGGCTCGGGAGGTGCCCAGGTCCTTCACGCCGTCGTGCTCGGGCTCCCCCAACTGCGGCGACGTCACGGTATACGTCGGCTCCCTCCGCGACGTCTGCGTCGTGTTGAGGTGTCCGAAGACGTATTACATAGACGCGGCCGCCTCCAACCCGCTTGTGGCCATCAGAAGGCTGGGGCTATACAAAGAGTTAAAGTCGGCGGGTGCGGTGGTGCTTAAGAAGGCAAAGGAGCTGGCGAGGGCGCTATGAGGCCGTTTATAGGCGCGGCGGCCGCCGTCCTCCAGCACCTCATGTTCGTGGGGCATCCCGTGCTTTCTCTCTACCCCCGCCTCGTCGACGGGGCGCTGGGCGAGGGCGTCTTCGCCGCCGTGTTGCTGGCGCTGAATCTCGCCGTGGCCGTGCGCTTCCCCTACACAGCCGCCTTCTCAACGGCGACGCTCTACCTGGCGGAGGCGGTGCTGGCGTCCCCCCTCCTCAGAACCCTCCTGCCCCTCCCGGAGCTACCTACGCCTGATCTCTGGCTCGGCGCGGCCGCGGTCCTCCTGCTCATAGCGGCTTCCGCAAGGGGGCTACACGGGGCCTACCTCGCCGCCACTGCGGCCCCCGCCGCCGCGGTCCTCTACCTGAAAGATGCGGCCCCCGGAGTAGACGTCGCGGTTGCCGCCGGGCTTCTGGTGGCGGGGGCCGCGTTGCTTGTCTACGCTACAAGATCTTCCCGGGGTTGAGGATGTTGTGGGGGTCGAAAATTTTCTTAAGCTCCCTCATGTAGCTGAGGACGGTCTCCCCCAGCTCAAGCTTCACGAGATCCTTCTTCAACAGCCCGACGCCGTGTTCGGCCGACACTGTGCCGTTTAGCCTAACCACCAGCTCCGCCATGTCTCTGAGGAACCTCTCCACCCTCCTGGCCCCCTCGCCTCTCTTGTACCAGGTGGCGGGGTGGAGGTTGCCGTCGCCGATGTGGCCGCCGAGGAGGAGCGGCACGCCGTGTTTAGCCGCAAGCGCCTTCAGCCCGCGGACGGCCTCCGGGAGCTTAGACATGGGCACAGCCACATCTTCAATTACCAAGACCCCTCCCTCTCTCTCAGCTGAGGCCACCTGGCCTGAGAACAGCCTCCTCCGGGGCTCCAGCAACTTCATGACGCCCTCCCACCCCACGGCCCTCTGCGCAACCTCGCCGCGGATAATAGAGGCGAGCCTCTGCAACGTTCTGTCCTCAGCGCCTGCGTTGACGTCTACGCCGAGAAACAACACGTTTCTCTCCTCCAAGCTCACAAGCGCCGAGGTCGGCGCGTCGAGAAACTCGGCAAAGAGCGGCCATATCCGGCTTGTCCTCACCCTAACCACGTCCTCCACCAGAGCCTCCAAGTCGTCGTAATACGCCAATAACGCCACGGCGGACTCGGGGACGGGGGCGAGCTTAAGCACCGCCTCGGTCACAAGTCCCAGAGTGCCTTCGCTACCCACAAAGAGCCTGACCAGGTCATAGCCATTCCTGCATTTATAAGTCCGGCAGCCAAGCCTCAACACGTCGCCGCGGCCGGTCACAACCCTCAACCCGAGCACCCAGTCTCTCATAGTGCCGTATTTCGCGCCCCTCATCCCCCCTGCGCCATTGGCGATTGCTCCACCCACCGTTGCGCTCTTAACCGAGCCTGGGTCCACCGGGAAGAAGAGACCGTAACGCGCAAGCTCGTGGTTAAGCTCCTCAAGCCTAACACCCGGCTCGGCCACTGCAACGCCGTCCACAGGGTCTACCTCCAACCGTGTCATCTTCTCAAAGCTCACCACGAGACCTGGCGCAGTCGCCGCGGCGTTGCCGGAGAGACTGGTGGCGCTTACCTGTGGGAAAAGCGGCGCCCTGTTTTTAACAGCCCAACGCACAAGCTCCACCACCTCCTCCTCATCCACCGGGAAGACGACGCCCAGCACCTTCCCCCCTAGCTCGAGAATCGACGCGTCACGGAGATACAGAAAAGACACATCCACGTCCTCCACGAACCGCTCCCCAAACTCACGTCTCAAAAAACTCAGATCCATA
>DAITPC010000041.1:0-1673 GCA_036833835.1 Pyrobaculum sp.
GGCGTGAAAGTGGACATCCAGCCGCCAGTGGTGCAGCCGACCTCCCGTCCACACGACGAGGAGACCAAAAAGGCGAAAAAGGCGCCGTGGCCACCATCAAGGTGAGGGCGGGGCCCTGGGAGGAGGAATATAAGGTGTATCTTAAAAAAGGAAAGATAGTGCTTCAGTTCGGCTCCACCGACGCAGGTCGCGTCTACCAAAAGGCTCACGTCCTCAGGCTGTTAGGCGTAGAGGTAGAGCCGAAGAAAGAGGGCAGTAGGAACGTATGGTATATCGAAGCATCCACCGATGTCCTGGCCTGTAAGGCTGTCTCACAAAAGTTTAGAGAGACGTTGGCTAGGGCTGTTGAGGAGGCGGCGCAAAGAGGCTTAGTGGACGCCAATAGGGCGGCTAAATGGGCTGAAAAGCTTAGGACTGGCATTACATTAGCAGAGGACAAGCCGAAATTCACGATACAGATCGTAGGCGACAGCCTGAGCGTCATATACTACACCACTAGCGTCAGGAACTTAACGCAGTATGTCGACCAGCTCAAAGGGCTGGGCCTGGAGGAGGGCATAGATTTCAGAGTCAAATGGCCAAGCGGCGGCGAGCCGGGCTACCTCCGCATCTCCGTGGAGGGCGTGAAGAGGCTGGCCGATTTGTGGCGCCATGCTGAGGATAAAGAGGTACGGTTGAAGGCGGAGAAGTGGGTTAAGTATCTGCTCGCTAGAGCTGAGGAAAGCGGCGGAAATGAGGCGAGAGAAAAGCTAGAGAGGCTGATCGAAGAGGGCGAGGCCAGAGGCGCCTTCACGCTAATCGGCGTACACAAGGTGGAGATAGACGGCGAGAGACAGATCGTTGAAATAAGAAATGTGAAAGCGTGGGTGGACGAGAAGAACAAGTTGCATATAGACGTAGAGGCCGTTGTGGACGGCGTGGAGGTGAGGAGGGAGTTTATGTTCTTCCGCGTTAATGGCAAAGTAAAAGGCTACGTCAGCACGCTGGCAGACGTGCCTGACGGGCGGAAGGCTGACATCAAGAGGCTGAAGGCCATATCGAAGGTTGTGTTCGGCAAGACGGGCAACCTGAAAAGCAACGGCAAACAGCTTCAATACACCGAGGGCTACCTCGAGTACGCCATGAACTACAGGGAGATAAAAGAAGAGGTGAAGAGGTGGCTACGCGGGACAAACAAATAACGTGATGCTCAAAGGCATCACAGTGGAGACGTATAAGAGAGTATTTTGCAAGTGTCGTGAAGACCAGCCTGGCGTGACGCTGCGTTTTCACCTCCTCTCCCATCCAGGCTAAAGCAACGGCTTCTCGATTAGCTTCTCCACGTAGTAGCGGTATAGATCCTCCCGGCCAAACTGCGCAAGGTCGCGACGTATGTACTCCTTGGCCTTTTCTCTGTCCATCGGCGCCGCCTCGCCTCCTCTATATATCGAGAGGGGCGGCACGTCTCTATCCACAACTCCGTAGAGGTGCGAGAGGGGGCCCACGTACTTCCCCCCATGTATCAAGGTCCCAACTTCCGTTTTTACGAACTCGCCGATGACGGGCCCCAGCTTCTTGTAGCTCTTGGAGGAGTAGGAGGGCTTTATGGTTCCCAGGGTGTTCTTCAGGTTGGATACGGTTGTCCCAGCGCCGAGGTTCACAAAGGGGGCCACGTAGGAGTCGCCGAGGTATCC
>DAITPC010000041.1:1773-13616 GCA_036833835.1 Pyrobaculum sp.
CTGGTAAACGGCTCCGCCGCAAGCTCCCGCCCGCCCAAATCCACTCCGTGTCTGCCGCACCTCAGGTTACGGCTCCGCAAGAGATGGGGGACGCATCCGACCTCAATCTTCGGCACGTCCGGCGGGATCCCGCGTCGGATTTCAAACCGGCAACCCTCAAGAATCAGAGGGAGGTCCACCGTTTCCTCCACGTAGATGGTCACCTTACCCTCCCCGCAGAGGGCTAGGGCCGCCAGCTCCACAATTCTGAAACCCCCAACCACGATGTATGGCGGAGGCGTGGCCAGAGGAGGCGCCATACTGCCCACAACGGCTAACTCCATGGATAAGCTTATTAACTAGGTTTTAAAACTGTGCGGAGAAATGATCGAGAAGGCTGTAAGGAAGATACTGGGCGTCGAAGATTCGCCTAAGTGGCTGGAGAGGGAGGTACTCAAAAAGATGGAGGAGGGTCTAGACGTGGAAAGCGCCATCAGCTTCCTCGCCCCCTGGCTCCAGCAGATACATAGGGCCAACCTTGCCAAATACAGGCCGGGACGCGGCATGATAAGAAAGGCGGCTCCCTTCCTTACGGCCGAGACTGTTGAGCGCCTCGGCTACCGTGTGGAGTTCGTAGAGTTGTTCGGCTCCACTTTCCCGGCGGCTGTGCGGGGGGAGGGGCTCTACACCCCCGTGGTGCCCATCTTTGACTGCAAGAGGAAGTCCCAATACATAGCGGCCAAGACCAAGAAACTTATGGAAAGCGTCGTCCAGATTACAACGACTAAGGAGGTGGAGGGCGTCTTGGCAGACGTGGTGAAGATAGACAAGCCGCCGTATTACTACCTCCACGTTTCCGCAAACCTCTCGAAGCTGATAGAAGAAAGCACGCCCATCGCAACAACCGTCAACAAGAGATACCGGGGAATCTATTACTATTGGAAACATTTCCGCGAGAGGGGCTACCTAGTACTGGTTGGGAAGGAGATCGGGGGCGTCACCGTCGACCTTCTAGCCGTGGGGCTGGGCCGCTACGCCGTGGTAAGCGGGGGAGACAGGAAGATCGCAAGACTCAGAAAAGTGGTTGATGCAGTCTACCTGGCCTGAGTCTGGGCCTTCCTCCTCTCCCTCACCTTGGCTATTTTCCTCTCCAAGAGAGAAATGTGGAAGCTCAGCTCTTCAATGCCCAGTCTCTTAGCCACGTCTTTGCCGTATTTCAACAACTCCTCGGCCTCTCGGAGCTTGCCCTTGCTGACCTTCTCCTGCGCGGTGTAAACCACGCACTCCACGAGCTTCTCCTTAAACTCCAAAGCCTTGTAGCTATTTCCCCCCTTCTCTGCCCAAGAGACTAAACGCTCCCAGCGTGTACATGTGGGCATGGCGGCCAGATGCAGTTACCTTATAAACTTTATTCAAGAAGAGCGAGTTGCGCCTTAAGTCTCATCAACTTCATGTACTCCTCCTCCATGCCAAGCCTCTTCGCAGTTTTAAGCGCCTTGGCGAGCTTCTTGCCGAGCTTCATGGCGATTTCCGGGTTCCTCGGTATAACGCCAGCCCTCACCTTTTTCACGTAGTCCTCCACGTCTCTTATGACGACGGAGACCTCTTCGGCGGCCAGATCCATCTCCACGTCGTCAACAACCGCGTTGCTCCCTTTCTGCACATTTACAGTTAGGACGATGGGCTCGACGAGCACTCTCTCCCGCGGCCTCTCTATGTTGTACTTGCCCAGGAGGTACCCAGCTATTAGGTAGCGCACCAGCTCCGACACCCCATCTAGCCCCTCCTTCTTGGCGAGGTCCTCCAGCACCGCCTTCACCTTCCTGTGTACGCGTACCGAGACTATTGCGCCTTCTCTGTCTGGCGCCCGAAACAAGTCGTTATAGGTTAAGTCGAACTCCCTCACTTCGTTCATGTACATCCAATACCTGAGGTTATATACCACTAGCAACTAATTTCCATATCTATAACACGCGTTAAGGCGTTTACACCGGGGTTAACCGCCGGCTTTATATACTCCACAATTTAAAAACCCGTCCACGGCCCCCTCCGTGATAAGTCTGCTGGCCATGTTGCCGTTTATAGGTCTGGCAACCGCCGGGCTGGTCAGAGAATACCTGTTCTGGAGAAACCCCGAGCCTACCCCGCCTCAGAGTTGCAGAAAGATCACCGTGGTCATACCCATGAGGGGGGCGCATCCATGGACCGAGGAAAACCTAAAGGCCATAACGTCGCAGAAGGTGGAGGCGGAGGTGGAGTATCTCTTCGTAGTGGATTCGCCGGAGGATCCCGCGTTTGGCGTCGCGCAGAAGTTCGGCCGCGTCGTTGTAAGCGGAGGAGAGGGCAAGGGCGCCGCACTTGCGGCTGGTCTGAGGCAGGCAGGCGGCGACTGCGTGGTTTTTGCAGACGACGACATAAGGCCAGGTCCGCGGTGGCTTGAGCTCATGACGGCGCCTCTCTCCACGCATCACGCAGTCACGACGTATAGGTGGTACCTAGGCCGCGGCCTCTGCCACAAGGTGAGGCTTGCAATAAGCAACATGGGCTTCCCCGCCATGTTGGACAAGAGGTCGAGGTTTGTGTGGGGCGGCTCCACCGCCTTCAGACGGGAATTCGCCGAGAAGGTGAACCTGGCGGAGAGGTTGCCGAGGTACATAAGCGACGACTACGCCGTGTATTCAGCCCTGAAGGAGGTGGGCGGCTCCATCTGGTTCGCGAAGGGCGCTATAGCGCCTACGCCGGACCCCCAATGCAGATTGGGCGAGGCCTTCCGATGGGGCATACGCCAAATACTTATGGTCAAGTGGCACGCCCCCGCGGGGTGGTACGCGGGCCTTGTGATTTACACCCTCGGCCTTTTCCTCTCGGTGGTCCTCCCCCTGGCCGGGGCGGTGCTGTCGGACCCCTGGCTGCTGATCGGCCTGGTCCTCCACCCAATCAACCTGGCGAAGGACGTGATACGCGCCAGAGGCGTGAGGAGACACGCCGGCATCCCCATCAAGATACGCGACGTGGTGGCCACCTGGGCCGTCGGCAACTTCGTCATCCCCCTAGCCGTGTGGACATCTGCGTTTGTTAAATGTATAAATTGGAGGGGAAGGAGGATATGCCGGTGATAGACTTCTACGCCGTCTGGACGGCGCTGAGGGAGGCGTTTCACCTAGTTGCGCAACTACTGGCCATGTTTGGACTTGGCGAGTGGGGCGGCCGCGTCATGGCGGCTCTGCTCTTCGCAACCTTCTTCTTCCTGGCAGGCGTCTTTAGAAAAACAAGGAGAATAGTGGGCACCTTCCTCGCCCTGCTCTTCATACTAGTGGTGGCGTTGGCTGTGATCTAAGTTTTTAAGGAGCCGCTATGTGAGGGGTGTGGTTAGAGTAGCCGTAGTCGACCGCGACTCTTGTCAGCCAAAGAAGTGCGGTCAGGAATGTGTGAAGTACTGCCCGGTGAATAAGAGTGGAAAGGTGGTGTGGATCGACGAGCAAACCAAGAAAGCGGTTATCTCTGAGGCTTTGTGCATCGGTTGCGGCATATGCGTACATAAGTGTCCCTTCGAGGCCATCACCATAGTGAATCTGCCGGATGAGCTTGAAAGAGACTGCGTACACAGATACGGCCCCAGCGGCTTCAAGCTGTATCGTCTGCCCATGTTGCGCAGGGGGAAGATAATAGGCGTTCTAGGCCGGAACGCGCTGGGGAAGACCACCATGGCTAAGATCCTGGCGGGCGAGCTCATGCCGAACCTCTGCAACCCGGAGGGGAGGGCCTTGCCTGATGAGGTAACCAGGTTCTTCAGAGGAACAGAGCTACAGACATACTTCTCGGAGCTGTATGGCAAGAAGCTGAGGGCCGTCCACAAGATTCAGTACATCGAGCTCATACCCATGCATCTCAAGGGCACGGTAGCGGAGGTGGTGAAGAAAGCTGGCATAAACGAGCAGCTACTACAGAGGTTCGGCTTGCATAAGCTTCTAGACAGAAGAGTGGAGGACCTCTCGGGCGGGGAGTTGCAGAAGCTTGCCGTGGCCGCGGCTCTTTCGAAGGAGGCCGATGTATATATCTTCGACGAGCCAGCCACGCATCTAGACATAGTGGAGAGGGTTAAGGTGGCGGATGCCATAAGGGAGCATACGGCGAATAAATACGTGCTTGTGGTGGAGCACGATTTGACGGTTCTCGACTTCTTGGCGGACAACATAGTTATTGTATACGGCAAGCCGGGGGCCTACGGCATCGTGTCGCATCCGGCGGGGGCCAGAGAGGCAATAAACGAGTACCTGGCGGGGTACATATCCTCAGAAAACATGAGGATCCGGGATAGGCCCATTAAGTTCGAGAGCAGGCCGCCCGAAAGGAAGACCGGCAAGGCGGCGCGCCTCGTCGAGTGGGAAGACCTCTTCGTGGACCTCGGCGGCTTCCAGCTGGAGGTTGCCGCGTCTTACATAGGCAAGGGGGAGGTGGTAGGCATCATCGGGCCCAACGGCATTGGGAAGACCACGTTTCTAAAGGTGCTGGTCGGCGAGGTAAGGCCGGCGAGGGGGTCGGTGAACGCAACCCCGAAGATAAGCTACAAGCCCCAGTATATTAGAGACATCGCAGTTAAGAACCAAGACCTCCCCGTCAGCCTCTGGCTAGCCCAGCAAGCTGGCGACTACTCAGACAACCCCATCTGGCCCGACCTAAGTAGCGGCTTCAACCTGGCCCCACTGCTGGGGCGGAAGATGGGGGAGCTCTCCGGAGGCGAGCTTCAGAGGGTTGTGGTGGCGGCGACGTTGCTGAAGAAGGCCGATCTATACGTGCTGGATGAGCCCATGGCGTACCTCGACGTGGAACAGCGCATAACCGTAGCGCGCACAATCCGGCGGATAATTGAAGAAAGCGAGGTGGCGGCCCTAGTGGTGGAACACGACATAGCCATGCTCGACTACATGTCTAACGCCATCATGCCGTTTATAGGCGAGCCAGGGCGCAGGGGGGTATCCCCAGGGCCCACCGACATGAGGACCGGCATGAACACGTTCCTAAAATGGGCCGAGGCGTCATTTAGACGAGACGTCAAGTCAGGCAGACCCAGACTCAACAAGCCCGGCTCGGCGCTTGACAGAGAGCAGAAGGAAAGGGGGGAGCTGTATTACGTGTAATATGGGCTTCATCTACGGCATCATGCCCCCCATCCCCCCTCTCAGAGCTTTCGAAGGTGTGCAACCTGTGAAGCCCCATATAACCCTCGTAAAGCTGAAGAGGCGGGTCCACGTGGAGGTTAGGTACCGACAGTTCGTAGTCACGCTGGGCCCGGTGATTCTGCTCCCAAACCCATCCAAACCTAGGTACATAGCGCTTAGGGCGGAGCCCCACGGGGAGCTGGCGGCGTTGCGCACCTTACTCGTTGCCGCCGCGGGGGACGCCGTGGAGGAGAAACATGCCGAGTTCCGGCCACACCTCACGCTGTATGCGGTTAGGCTGAAACACCCGACGCAGGAGGACCTGGCACCTGCGGTGGAGGAGGCCGGCAGATACGTCGGTGTCGCCTTTGAGGTGAAGGCGATATACCTAATCGACACCACCCAGGGCCTCTACATGCCGGTGCATACCGTGCCCCTCCATGCGTAGGGCCGAGCGTGCCTACCTAGCCGGCATGGCCGTGGCAGGTTGCGTGGTGGAAAACATAAAGCCCTACTTAACGCCTTGGCTCCAGTCCCTTGGCATAGCTGTGTCCGGCGGAAGGGCGGAGCTACCGCGGAGGTACTGCAGATACTCGCCCAAGACTTTGCTGGAGCACGTATACTTCATCAAAGGCGCCTTCGAGACATACGGCGAGTTCTTCACAGGGGATCCCCACGGCGGGGATGTCGTGGTGATCTTCAAGACGGGGGCTAGGAAGCTGGTTAGGTCGTTACGGCTTATAGGGCTAGACCCCCTAGAGACGACCGACGAGAGCGGCAACAGGAGGTTTATAGTTTTATATAGCGACAAAGACGTGCAGAGGCTTCTAAAAGTGGTTAAACCCGTGGTGGAGCAGGCGGCTGTCGCCAAACTGTTGGGCCTATGCACGCGGAGCTCATAGTGGAGGTCCTCAACTACGTCGGCATAGTGGCCTTCGCGGTGTCAGGCGCCTTGAAGGCAGGGGAGAAAGACATGGACCTGCTCGGCTTCGTGGTGTTGGGCTTCTCAACGGCGCTGGCCGGGGGAATAATCAGGGATGTATTGTTGGGCAGGCTACCCCCTATAAACATAACCTACCTCCCATATCCCATCACGGCGATTTTGGCATCTATCTTCACCTTCTTCCTATACCCCCACGTCCGTAGATATAGAGACGTCGTGCTCTACCCCGACGCGGTGGGGCTCGGCGCCTTCTCTGCGATAGGAGCCGACATAACAGCCGCCTACTGCTCGGCGCGGGTGGGAGATAGTTGCTGGCTAACCGTGGCAATGCTTTCAGCCCTCACCGCGGCGGGAGGCGGGATTGTCCGCGATGTTTTAGCCGCTGAGATCCCCGCTGTCCTGAGACGTGAGGTATACGCCACTGCGGCGGCAGCCGGCGGATTGGTTTACCTGGCGACGTTGCCGCTCGGAAGAGACGTGGCCATGGTCACCACAATACTTGTGGTCACCACGATACGGTTGCTGTCGCTGTGGAGAGGCTGGGAGCTACCCCGTGTCGCCAAGCAACGTGTTGACGTCTAGGCACCTCAGCCCCAGCTTTTTATGCACCGCGCAGAGGTCGGTCTCCTTAGGAAGCCCCTCTGTGGTTATCCTATAACCTCTTAGATACGCCTCGTATAAGGGATGGCGGGGCGCCCTGCTCGACGCCGGCACTACGCACATGGTCTCCCCGTCGTAGACGAATCTCCCCTCGTTGTTCCGCGTTATGTACATCGTCGCGTCCGCCCTCCGTAACTCATACAGAAGACCCGGCGGCGGTTGCGGCGGCGCCGCGTCTCGCACCAGCACGTAGCTCAACACCACGAGCCCCAGGTCACACGTCGTAATGCCCAGCCCCAGCTTAAGGACGCGTTGCATGGCTAGTATATCCCCCACCTCTGCGCGGGGCAGAAGCACAAGTATCTTCTGCAGAAGCTCCCTCCTGTTGAGGACGCTGCGTTTGGCTTGTTGTATATATGCATAAACCGCCTCCACCAGCTCCAGGGTGCCGAATCTGCTCCAGCCCCGCACCGCGTGTTCCAACGCTTCGTCAGACTGCGCTATTATTATAGCCGAGGTGAGGTACTTGGGCTCCTCCAACATTCTTGGGTCGTTAATGGGGCCGTAGTAGTCGAAGTGGTCGATCCAACCTATCACGAGGTAGAGGCGGCACCTCTATATTAGCAACACGGTCCTCCGGCTCTAGAGGGCGGGGTTTTCGGCGGTAAAGATATTTATATGCAACGTAACGCGTGTCCGTGGCTCCTCGCTTCTTTGTGTACCCAGGGTATAAAAGCGTAGAAGATGAGCCTAAGATCCGGCAAATGATCTACAAGGGGCTTAAGGATATTGAGACGGAGATAAGAAAGCGGATGCTCAACTCGGATAACGTGGAGGAGCTGGGACGTGCCTTGAAGGCGATAAACATGATCGCGGTGAGGGTTAAATCCACCGAGGGCAAGCCCACCTCTAAGAAGGACTTGGAGCAGATAGACGCTGCCATATTCGACAGACTAAACACCATCTTGTCCACGCTAGCCAGCAAGGACTACGCTGCTCTGCTCACTACCGTGTCTGAACTCGAGAAACTCGTGACTCGGCGGAACTCGCTGTTTTCCTGATGGTCTGCCTGGAGCCGCTGACTCCCGACGAGTTCACCCACTGGTATAGGCAACTGGGAAGACTTAGGCTCTTCTGGGCTAAGCCTGTGGTGGAGCTCTTCCCGCTCTACAGACTCGTGGAGGGGTGCGTGGTGAAGGTTAGGTGGTCCTCCGAAAAGCCGCGGCTTGAGGAGGCGTATCTCATAATCCTGAAGCGCGCCAAAAAACTCGACTTCGCCGCCACGCTACGGGGCACAAAGATATTAATAACGCCGGAGGAGATCGAGAAGAGCCTCTACCAGGCAAGAGGGGGCCTCTACATATACTCAGCGTCGCGTCCCTGCGCGACGGGGCTTTACCTAGAGAAACCGCCGGAGGGGCATGCGGAGCCGGGTCTTGACCACGTGCTTCTGTATTCAGGGCCGGATATGAAGTACCTCCTCTACCTCAACCGGTGGAACTTCAACATTGACTACCTATGGTTGTCTAGGCCTGAGCACCTCGACGAAGCGGTAGAGAGCGCCATATGCGAAGCCAGGAGGCTGGGCGGGAGATACGTGACGATAGCCACGGGGGATGGACACCTCGGCTCGATAGACCACAGAGCGTATAGACCCGACCATCTTTACAACACCTATAAACTTGGCTTTTAGTATATAAAGGACTCTCCACCATACATATTATATATTTCGCCGAGACAGTAGTATATGTATAGACTTACTTCACCGGTTAAATGCCCGATATGCGGCGTGGAGTTTAGGCCAACGGTTAGATCCTTCAACGGCGAAGAAGTCGAGGTCACGTGCCCCAACGGCCATATCTTCACGGTAGTTGTGCCCAACGGAGACTCCGTGCTCGACTGCGAGATCAGAGACTGGGAGAGGTTCGGCCTCCTCCCCCAGGCGACTCAACAAGCCGTGCTCGAGGTTATACACAGCGGGAAGGTGCCCAACGAGCTCCAGACCCTTATGAGGAGGCTCAAGGAGGCTGGCATCGTGGTGTGTACATGAGGTTTGTGGAGAAGCTAAACGTACTGAGGTACTACAAGCCCTTCATAGACGCCGGCGGCGGCGTTAAGCAGGTAGAAACCGCGTTGAAGTGGAGCGTGTGGTACGCCGTGAAGTGGTGGGAGGAGGTGTACAACGAGCTGGGGCTTCAGTCCATAAGAGAAAGTGTCTTCGCGCGTGCCCTCTTCATCTCGCTGAGGATCAGAGGATACCTCAGGTAGGACGGCCGCATAAAGAAGAGGCCGGAGAAGCCGAAGTATCCCACCAACAGCTACGCCATGGAGTTTGTGGAGCTTCACGAATCCTTTGACAGGGTAGGCGCTGTAAACGTCGCCACAAACAAGGCCGACGAAAACACGTTGGCGGTGCTGTACTCCACCATGCTGAGCCAAGGGTGGTGTAAAATCTTCAGACGGTCCTTTCTCCGCCTTATGGAGATAGAGCGGTACCAGACGGTCTTCGAGCCGATTGTAAAGGAGGGCCAGATGGCCATGGCCGTGATGGAGATCGCAACGCCTAAGATGTACATCGGGTTCGACTACAGGAGAGACAACGTGGAGCTGGCCGCGGCGGCTTTGCGTATCAAGCCCGGCGAGTGCAGAGGCGAGATCTGCATTTTCAACGCGCCTACTGCCTGCGAAGCGGTGAAGATAGCCAGGAGGTACGTGCCCAGCGGCGTAGTAGACGCCGTGCTTATGCTACACACGCTCTACTGGATGCTAGACCCCGTGAAGGAGCTGACGTGTATCTCTCAGATAATGGGGCAGGGTAGCAAGTTGCTGGTCGGCCAGCAGGTGGTGGAGTCCACGCCTGGGCTCGTCGCCATTGCGGCGTCTTTCGGCGCGAAACACGTATTCAGCTGGAAGGGGGTGGAGCAGGTGTTGAAATCCGCCGGCTACAAGCTGAGTAAGCGCTACCTCAGGTACATGCCCTACTACATAGCTGTGTGGGAACCTAGGAGGTAGACTTGGCTAGGTAGATATATATTGAACCAAACGCTTTTTCTCTAAACGTGATCAACATGGCGTATCTACTCACCACTTCGCGAAGCTTCGAATTAGGCGGAATAGCCAGCACAATCGCATGGATCTTCTCGTACTCAGTACACGCCTCCCTAGGCGCCGTGAGACAGACAAGTTTCGGCAAGATGTGTTTGGTGTACATTAGGAGCAAACGCCTTATGAAACCGTTGTCGGGTTTTCCAATAGACACCACCAGCTGAAAGTTGGAGACGCGGCTGAATTCGGCCACGGCCCTCTCAAGGTTCATCGCGGCGTGTAGAGAGTAGCCCGCCACCAGCAGGTCGAACCCCCTGTCTCTAAACGGCATGTATTCAAACACGCCGACGACCTTGTCGTCAGCCACGTCGTTAGCATACAGCATCTCCGGCGTGGCGTCCAGCGCCACGACGTACCTAACCCCCCTTAGGTGCCTAGCCATGTTCCCAGGCCCGGCGCCGGCGTCCAGCACTCTAAGCGTCGCCTTCCCGTTTAGGCTGTAGAAAAGAGCCACCGCCTCCCTCCGCCACCTATCCACGTTCCCCAACGTGGCCAACATATTAGCCCTCTCATACACCTTAGTTATCTTCTTGTAGGCCTCCCTCACCACATGCCACTCCTTGCCGAGACCCACTACCTACGCTACATAGATGTATATAAACCAAACCGCCACCGCGGCGCCCGCCGCCCAGAGCCACGGCCAGTCTCGGCCCATCCGCAGAAGCCAGACGTCTAAACCCGCGACGCCGTGGGTAACCGCAACGACGATTGTGATAAGGGCCGTCCAGCCCAGGTGTAGCCGTGAACACACGGCATAGGAACTGAAGAGACCGAAAGTCGCCCTCTCCACCACTTCAGGCTTGACAAGACACAGCCCCGAGACCGCGGCTAAGAAGCCGAAAAGGATTAGCAACACCGCAGTAACGTCGAGGACAAAAAAGCTTAAACCCGCCCTCGCAGACATATACATGCAGAGACGCGGTTTTTTAAAGTTCTTAGTCGCCACCCCGCTGGGGAGGTTGGCCGCGGGCCTGGCGGCATCTCTCCTCTCGGCCGTAGCAATATATTTAGACCTCACACAGATAGACGTGAAGAAGACAGCGCTGAGAAGGGCGGAAGGTAAGGAAATTCACTTACCTTACCCAAGGTTACGTGGCTCCGTATCGGTGGAGGAGGCCTTGGCAAACCGGAGGTCGGTGAGAGAATATCGCGAAGAGCCCATTACAATTGAAGAGCTCGCCCAGTTGCTGTGGGCGGCGTATGGCATATCCGAGACGACGTATGGACTAAGGACGGCCCCGAGCGCGGGCGCCCAGTACCCGCTGGAGCTGTACGTAGTCGTGGGGGAACTCGGCGTGAAGACCGGCGAGGGATATCTTCCAGCCGGGATTTACCACTACGACGTCCACGCCCACAGCTTGCAGATTCGTAAAGCTGGCGACTACAGAGAGGCGCTGTACCGCGCCGCGCTGGAGCAGATATGGGTGTTAAAAGCCCCCGTCACCCTGGTGTTCACCGCCGTCTACAGCAGAACCACGAGGGTATATGGCGAAAGGGGACGACTCAGGTACGTGCCTATGGACCTCGGCCACGCCGGCCAAAACGTATACCTGCAGGCAACTGCCCTCGGACTGGGCACGGTAGCGGTAGGCGCCTTCCACGACGATGAGATCAGCGAAATCTTGGACTTGCCGCCTGAGGAGACGCCGCTCTACATAATGCCTGTGGGGAGACCCCTAACTCACTACAGGTTGACGGAGAAGGAGCTAGCGGAGTACTATCTGCGGTATAGGACTAGTCGTTGATCTTTTTATTGGTTGTGCCGTAGCGGTCATCGGAAACGTGACCGGTTGCTGGAAGTATGGCGTTTGGACCCTGGGACATCTACGGGCCGCTTGACCTGCTGAGGAGACTTGCAAAGCCCTTCTACACTGAATACAAGCTTGTAGAGTCTCCCAAAGCCCATGAAGATCTGGAACGCGGCACCGTCTTTGGAAGAGCAGTTTTAACCCCCTAGTTTTTCCCCCACGTGTACATGCTAGTTCTATCTCTAGGAGACCCGGTCTCGCGAACCTTCCTCAATCTGTTGTCAGAGACCCCCCTGGTGGAGACCCGGG
>DAITPC010000042.1:0-12865 GCA_036833835.1 Pyrobaculum sp.
CACCACGTCGCCGTTTGTAAGGGTTAGTCTCAGCACGCCGTCTATCAGCTACAGCTTCGCGCTTAAGTCCGCAAGCGTGTTAGGCGGCGGCTTCGTGGTGCCCATGGCCACGGTCGGCACGGATCTGCGCTTCAACATGTACTTCATCAGAACGCCGCTGTTTGTAGACTACGTGGCGTTGCTCTACTCGCCGGGCTACGCCACGGTGTACAGGACAGGTGGCAACAACTTCGAAATGTATCCGTATTACGCTGTGGAGGGCGTCTCCATAATTAGCTGACCTTTTTTTTCACTACTTCAGTCTCCTGGATTTTTCTCCAGGCCTTCAGAAGCACGGCCCTTGTCTCGTCTCTGGTGATTAGCTTCAACGCCTCGTGGCGGGTGGCCCAGGTATATGCGTCGTGTTCTTTGGAGAGGGTGACGTTTCTGTCTCTGGCCTTTGCGAGGAAATACACTACCTCTCTGTATATGGTGCGTCCCCTTTTGGAGTATCTGTACCGTATCTCCTCCTTGAAGGAGGGTATCAGCTCGACCCTCAGCCCCGTCTCCTCTAGGATCTCCCTCAGCGCCGCCGCCACATCTGTCTCGTGTAGGTGGACTAAGCCGTGTGGGAAGTCCCAGCCGTATCTCCCGTGGAGTAGCAGGTAGAATACGTCGCGGCTGTCCACCGCGTATACCACCGCGCCGGCTGACCTCTCGTAGAAGCGCACATTTATAATTGCTTGAGTTATATATGTTTACCGATTCTTAAACCGTATGGGCAGAAGTACTCTATGCCTAGGTCTTTGTAAAGCGTGGAGAGTGCCCCGTACATAATCACCGGCTTGCCCATCTCCTTGGCCTTTTTCACGAGCTCGGCGAGGTCCACGTGGTGCAGTGCGCCCGGCGCCACCACCACAACCCGCGCCTGCGCAAGCCACTGATACGGGTTTGAGACGTCGATAAAATCATAGGGCATAAGTCTCCCCTCTACGTCTGCCACGAGGCCGTCTGACAGCGAAAAAAGGACGCTGGCCACAGAACTGTTGAAGCCGATGAGCAAGACGGGGCCGCCGTATTTCTCAACGACGTATTCCGCAAGTTTCTTGGTGCATCTACCCGCGTCTCTAGACCTACACACCTCAATCCTTTTAATGCCACTCTCCCTCTGCCGCGACAGGATGTACACACATTTGCTCAAGACGGGATCTTTCTCGGCCTCCTCCAAGCTGTAGCGACCGGGCTGAACACCGGCGTCTACTGGGATATCCGCACAGACGTCGCCGATACAACATCTGGCTAGCACCTGTCCTTCGCAGAGGTCCACGCCCTCGCGTCGGATTATAGATACTAACAACACTTGCCATCCCGGAGTTGCAGTTAAATACCTTTGCGTCCTCACGCACTAGCCAGATTTCGACCGCAGTCGAAACATAATAATATATTTTTACAATTCGTGAAGTATATGGAAATCCTTAAGTACGACTTGGTGATAGTAGGCTCGGGCATCGCCGGTCTGCGGGCCGCCACGGCGGCCGCCTGGGCAAGCGGCGGCAAAATCTCTATCGCCATTTTGTCGAAAATACAGGCAATGCGTAGCCACAGCCTGTCGGCGGAGGGCGGGATGTCGGCGGTTCTCTACCCAGAGAAGACAAACGACTCGCTTGAGCTTCACGCGTATGATACTGTAAAGGGAAGCGACTTCTTGGCAGATCAAGACGCGGTGCAAGTCTTGGTGGAGTACGCCCCCAAGGAGGTGCGCTACCTGGAGAGAATCGGCGTGCCTTGGACGAGGGAGCCAGACGGGAGGATAGCCCAGAGGCCTTTCGGCGGCATGTCAATACCCAGGACTACTTTTGCCGCAGACAAAACCGGGTTCTTCATAATGTCCACGCTCTTCTCAGAGACCAGGAGGTTTGACAACGTCCACATCTACCATGAACACTTCGTGACTAAGTTCATCGTGGAAAACGGACAGTTCAGAGGCGTCACAGCCTACGACTTGAAGAGGGGCGAGTTCAAGCTTTTCTACGCCAAGGCTGGCATCATAGCCACCGGCGGCGCGGGCAGGCTCTACCGCTTCACAACCACGGCCCACTCCACCACCGGCGAGACTTTGGGCTACGCTCTAAGGGCGGGTGTGGCGATTAAAGATATGGAGTTCGTCCAGTGGCATCCCACGGCGCTTGTGCCAAGCGGCATATTGGTAAGCGAGGCGGCGCGCGGCGAGGGGGGTTACCTCATAAATAAGGAGGGGGAGCGCTTCATGAGGAGATACGCGCCGCAAAAAATGGAGCTGGCTCCCAGAGACATAGTGTCTAGAGCCATCTTGACCGAATGTATGGAGGGGAGGGGATTCCAGCACGAGTCGGACATGTGCTACGTAGGGCTGGACCTTAGGCACTTGGGCGAGGAGCGGATCAACAAGAGGATACCATTCATCCGCGAGCTGGCCCATAAATACGCCGGCATCGACGTCTTGTCGGAGCCTATCCCCGTGAGACCGGCTGTACATTACACAATGGGCGGCATTCATACCGACACCTGGGGCCGCGTGTTGACGGCAGACGGAAAGTGGGTCAGGGGGCTTTGGGCCGCTGGCGAGGCCGCCGCAGTCAGCGCACACGGCGCCAACCGCCTCGGCTCAAACTCCTTAAGCGAGTGCTCTGTTTGGGGGAGACTAACCGGTGAACAAGCCGCTAAGTACACGATGGAGACTCCGGCTCTTCCGTCCCCAGAGGAGAAGCTGGTAGAGGCGGCCAAGAAGGAGGAAGGCAGAATCTTCGACGTGCTTCTGCATAAGGAGGTGAACGCGCCAAGTCCTTACGAGGTTAAGAGGCAACTGAACGACATAATGGAGGAGCACTTCGGCCCGTTTAGACACGGGTCCGCAATGGCGGAGGGTCTCGCCAAGCTTAAGAAACTGAGGGAGTACACCTCGTTTAGAGTAACCGATGGCAGTAGGGTCTACAACCAGAACTTAAAAGACGCCTTGGAGATAGACGGCATGATCGACCTGGCTATTGTGGTCGGGCTAGGCGCCTACGTCAGAGCCGAGTCAAGAGGTGCTCACTACCGGCTGGACTGCCCCAGGAGAGATGACGTCAACTGGCTGAAACACACGGTGGCTTACCTATACGGGGGAGAGATAAAGCTGACATACACCCCCGTAACGATAACCAAATGGAAGCCGGAGGAGAGGAAGTATTAGTTATGAAGTCGGTAGTTATCAAGGTAAAGAGATACGACGGCCAGAAGACGTGGTGGCAGGAGTACAAAGTGGAGGCGCCCTCTGAGAGGATCTCAGTGTTGGATCTCTTGGTCAGGCTCAGGGAAGAGCAGGACCCGACGCTAGCGGTACGTTACAGCTGCCGTATGGCCATATGCGGCTCATGCGGCATGGTCATAAACGGAGTGCCCCGGCTGGCGTGTCAAACCCTAGTCTCTGAGCTGAAGACTGAGTTCATAACGGTGGAGCCCATGTGGAACCACAAGGTGATAAAAGACCTCGTGGTGGATCTAGAGCCAGACTTTGAAAAAGTTAGGAGGATCAAGCCCTACATAATACGTGACGTGAAGGAGATTTACGAAACCGATAAGGAGTTCGGCCAGAAGCCTGAGGAGCTGGACAAATATTACAACTTCGCCTACTGTATCCAATGCGGCCTCTGCATGGCTGCGTGCCCTATACTGGCGACAAACGAGAAGTTCCTCGGTCCTATGGCGCTTAACATGGCTTACCGCTGGAGCGCCGACAGCAGAGATCAAGGCTGGGTAGAGCGGGCAAAAATAATCGATACAGAAGACGGCTTATGGCCTTGCCACCTCGCCTATACTTGTAGCGCCGTATGTCCACGCGGCGTGGACCCAGGCATGTCAATACAACTGTTGAAGGCATCCTTAATTAGGCGGACGAAGAGAGTTCTATGAGAGCGGGAAGAGGCGTATTGGAGTGGTTTAGGACGCTGAATGTCGAGAGGATTTTCTTCGCCATCCACAGAGTTACAGGTATATACCTAGTTCTCTACATATTTCCAAGGCCTTACCTTGTTTTAATGGCTGGCAGTTGGGAAGAGGCGTTAAAACTAGACATGACGCCTATAGGCAAGATATTGGCAATAATATTTATCTTCTCCATACTTTTCCACGGGATAAACGGCCTTAGAATCATCTTAATCGAACTTGGGCTTATATCTGGCAAGCCGCTACGCCACCCCATCAAGCCGATCCCCGCCCTACGCGCAAACAGGCTACACATGGTACTAGTTGCCGCAGTTGTGCTCCTCACAATTGCGGGGATAGTTATAGGGTCATACTTGGTGTTGTATGGAAAAGAACACTTACTGGTAGAACCATGAAGGGTAGCACAGAGAGATTAATCCTCATATTAGGCGCTATAATAATGATAGTAGGCATGCCGCTAGTTATAGCCCTAGCCCTCGTCTTAGGTAAGTTGCCATTTGAAGAGGTCTTGACAACACATCCACTGGTCATAATTCCATACGCCTTTGTGAAAATAGGCTGGGGGCTTATATGGGCCATCGTCGCCGTAGACTGGGTCGTTCACGGCTCCCATGGTGTTAGACGTATACTTATAGAGTTTATTAAATCGGAGAAATATAGGAAAGTTATGGATTTCGTATTAAATGTAATTATGATAATAACGGCTATTGTTATGTTTTATGTGCTTGTATTTATTAAGTAGTCAGCTTTGGTGTCTCTCTTCATGTCTCGGCAATACCAGCTTACATCACTAGAAACTTATTACAAATACAACTTTTTAATCTACCCTCGGCGCTACCACCGTGCTAAAATTCCCTGTAGTAAACTCATAGGTCAGCTTCAGCGGCTTGTTTGTTGACAGCTCCACCCTCACCCGTTTTGACAAACTTTTCAGTTTTTCACTTATGTCTTTCAGCATCTCCACGCTGTATTTAGCAGATACAGTCTCCTCTGCGGATATGTTGAATACAGACTCGCTGTCATAGCCCATCTCGGCCTCAGCCGCCCTTCCGCCTTCGCCGACGCCTCTGAAGATAACACCATCTTGAGAAACTGTTATTTGTATCCAATCAGACACCTCCTTAACCATAGAAAGAACGTCGTCAAAAACGCCCGAATCCATCTCAAAAGACGCATTAAAAGTCACAGCGAGTTCCGGGACTTCCTCCTCAACTACCTGTACTATTGGGAACGAGAACCGCCGCAGTAGGCCTACCTCTTTTCCTTTCTTTGGATAGACATAGAGAGAAAATCTGTTCCTCTCGTTATCGACTTCAAGTTCTAGCTTCTCCGTAGCGCCTATGCGTTTTATTACGTCTTTTATCGTGGTGAAGATGAGACCTACCTTTGTCTCCTCCTCAACTACATAGTCCTCTAGCGCAGTTGCATGAAACACCAAATCAAACAACGCCGTCTTTGTGGGATCCAACGCCTTGAGCCCAATGCCGTCGTGAGTAAAGTTGAGCACGGCCTCGGGAAGCATTTTTATAAGCACCTCAAAGGCGTAACGCGGCTCTTTACCCTTTGGAAAGAGAGCCCTAACCATGATATTCCCACTGCAGAGACATATATAAGTGAGTTTCATCAATCTAGTAATAAATGGAGAAGACCCCGATCGCTGAAGAATGAAGAGAGGTATTACAACTGACGTTTTTAGCCCTTCAGCTTCTTTATCTCCTCTATTAGAAGCGGCAGGATCTGCTTATAGTCACCGACCACGGCGTAATCTGCGTTTTCCATTATAGGCGCATGGGGGTCTGGGTTTATTGCAATAATTGTTTTTGTCTCCATGATGCCCATCAGGTGCTGTATGGCGCCGCTTATACCCACCGCTATGTAAAGTTTTGGCCTAATGGTCTTACCCGTCTGTCCTACTTGTCGCGTATGCGGAGCCCAGCCCGCACGCACAGCCATGAGGGAGGCCCCCACCGTTCCGCCTAACAGCTTCGCGAGGTCTATAAGTAGCTTGAAGCCTTCGGCGGAGCCGAGGCCTCTGCCGCCGGCAACCACTACATCTGCGGACTCCACCGGCGGGAGATCAGCCACGTCTTTCTCCAGCCTCTTCTCTATAGACACAAGCCGCGTTCTTCTTCTCGTGATCTCCACTCTCTCTACGATGATTTCTCCCGTTCTACTTGTGTCGCGCGGTGGCTTGGGGAAGACGCCGGGTCTGACGCTGGCCATCTGGGGGCGTCTCTGGGGGGTTCTTATAGTGGCCAGCTGCGTACCGCCGAAGGTGGGGCGTATTTGCAGGAGGTCGCGGGTCTTCGGGTCTATTTCAAGCGCGGTGCAGTCAGCTGTAATCCCCGTGGTCAGCGTATTTGCTATGTAGGCCGCCAGCTCTCTTCCGCGCTTGGTAGCGCCTATGAGGAATATCTCCGGCTTGTACTTCCCCACCACCTTAGCGATGACCTCGGCGTACTCCGCCGGCGTGTACACCTTTAAGTCTGGGTTGTCTATAATAACCACCTTATCTGCGCCGTGGTATATCGCCTCTCTCGCCATCTCCTCTGTGCCTGCCACTATTACTCCCCCCACCTCGGCACCGCCAAGCTTCTGAGCCAGATCCCTCGCCTTACCTAACAGCTCCAACCCGACGTCCTTTAGCCGGCCGCTTTCTCTCTCAAGATACACCCAAACGCCCTTGTACTCCTCTTTGTTCACAGGGGGCCAGAGCGAGCAGGGCATAGCTACAACACCCCCTCCTGTCTTAATATTTCTACCAGTTTTTTGACGACTTCAGCGGGTTCTCCCTGTATGACAACTTTCTTCCTTGGCGGGTAGGTGGCGGGAGCCATGCCGGCCACCATGGTGGGGCTACCGCGGAGACCTACGCAGTCGGGCTCGAGCCCGAGCTCCTTGTTGCTCACGATCTGTATATACTCCCGCGCGTTGAGCTTGCGGCTGAGCCTCACCTCTCTGGGCACCTGGGAGCCCTTTAGCACAGATATCACCGCGGGCATCTCGACCTCATACACCTCGTCTACACCCTCGTCTTCTAAAAAGCGTCTAGCTATTAGAGTCCTGCCCTTGATCTCTGCGTCGTATACGTAGTAGATGTAGGACACGCCTAGCCAGCTCGCCGTCTGCGCCCCAATATGTGCAGTCGTGCTGTCGATGGTCTCCTCACCAGCCACCACCAAGTCGTAGTCCGGTATGTATTTCTCAATGGTCTTGGCCAGCACATGGGCGGTGGCCCACGTGTCGGCGCCGGCGAAAACTCTGTCTGAGGCCAATATGGCTCTGTCCACTCCCATACCTATTAAACTTTCCAGCGCCGGTATTCCGCTTGGAGGCGCCATGGAAAGCGCTATGACCTCTCCGCCGTACTTATCCTTTAGTTTTAACGCGAACTCTACGGCGTCTCTATCCCACACGTTGCTTGTCAAGGGGACACCCTCTCTCACCAGCGTACCGGTTTTGGGGTCTATCTTTATAGCAGAGGAGAGAGGCACCGCCGCTTTTGTAAGCACGACGATCTTCATGGCCCTACGTAAACCTGTACCATATGCCCATGCCTGAGCGCGGATAGTTCCATTCTATAGCGCCGTGTGGACACACGACGCGGCACGTGCCGCATTCTACACAGGCCTCTGTGCTCAACACCACATAGTCGCCTTGTTGCACGTAACACTTGGCGGGGCACATAAACGTACAGGGCTTCTTCTCACATTTCCTACACTGCTCAGGGTCTACGATTTTTATGTGGGGTCTGTGTACGTCCACGTCCCAGGCGTTTGCGTTAAGCCGCTCCTCTATGGTGAAGTACTTCAAGCTCATAGGTTCCTCACCATTTTAATCATATTTATCATTAGTTTTATTAGACTTATTCTCGTCTTTTTCGACGCTTCACGTACAGCCTCAAACAACGTCCTGTGGTTCTCATCTATGTTGAAGTACCGATACGCCGCCTCTGTGGAAAACAGAGCCAGATCCCGGAACAGGGACTCGTCACTGAGTAATCTATCGGCGTTTCTAAATTTCTCCAGTTGCGGCAATATGAAGCTACCTCTCAGTTTCTTTTCGTACGCCGCGAGGTCCTCCGCCGAGGGGCTACGGGCCTCCTTTATGGCCTCTGCGGCGAGGACTCCGGAGGCCACGGCGAAGTCTACGCCGCGGATCAACACGCCGGTATGGAGCAGAAAGCCGGCGGCATCTCCCACGATGAGCAACCCATCGTGGTAGAAGCGGGGCGGCGACATGTTGATGCCGGCAACAGGCGTCATGTGACCCCCGTATTCCTGGAGAGAGGCACCCTTGACCAGAGGGGCTATGTATGGGTGGAGTCTCAGCTTCTCCGCGAGGTCGTACACCGGCGTCTTCAACTTCTCCCAGTTCCTCAGGTACACAACCACCCCGAGCGCCAGCGCGTCTTTGTAGGTGTATATGAACCCGCCGCCGGGGAGGTACTCCGTGGGGTACCCGGCAAGCGCCCACGCTAGACCTTCGTCTTCGTCTAGGCCGAGTCTCTCCTCAAGCGTCTTTTTGTTTTCGAACTTCAACACCTCTTTCACGCCGACTGCGACTAGCTCGGGCTCCAGTTTCTTCACAATTCCCGCCCTCTCAAGAAGCAATCGGTTAACCCCCTCGGCGTCTATAACGTAGTCCGCCTGAAGCACGTCGGGGCCCGACTGCACGCCTACTATTTTGCCTTTCTCGTCTTTTACCAGCCTATCCACAGTTATTTCTGTGACGATCTTAACGCCGGCGTTTTGTGCAAGCTTCGCCATCCAGGAGACAAACGACACCAGCGGCACCACGAAACTTGTCCTTTCCTTCTCCACCACGGCAGTTTCTACAGTCAGCGCCTTGTCTTCCGTGAGAAAAGACACGCGTTCTCTTCTAACCCATCTGTCTACAGGGGCGTCTTTGCGGAACTCCGGCAGGTATCTATCGAGCAGATGTGCGTAGATACGGCCGCCGTAGAGCTCCTTAGCTCCGGGCTCTCTCCCTCTTTCCAGCACCACGACTTTAAAACCGGCAGAGGCAAGTTTGTAAGCCGCGGCAAGGCCGGCAGGTCCGGCGCCCACTATAACAACATCGAATTTCATAAGGCCCAGGACCTGCTAGATAAATATATATAGATTTCGTCTATATGCGAAGTCCTACACCAATTTTTTTAAATAGAAGACGGAGGAGCCTCCATGCGCGTCGTGGTTAAATACTTCTCGGCGCTTAGAGATGTAACGGGTAAAGTGCAGGAGGAGATAACGCTGGCAGAGGGGACCACGCTTTCTCAACTGCTTGAGTGGTTCTTCAAGTCTTACCCAGAGGCAGAGGCGTTTAGAGAGGAGTTGCTGGTGCTTGTAAACGGCCGAACAGTTGACGGCTCTTACGCGCTACGAGAGGGCGATGAGGTGGCGTTAATGCCTCCTGTAAGCGGCGGCGGGGGCGTGGTACAGGAACCCGTAGATCTAAACAAGGAAGTACGGGACATAATCGAGAAGACCGCGCCCCGAGGGGGCGGGGGCGTTGTGATCTTTGTCGGATACGTCAAGGGCAGGGTGGGGGATGCCAACGTGGAGGTTTTAGAGTATGAGGCATACGAGCCCTACGCCACTTCGAAAATACGTGAGATAGAGGAGTGGGCGAGGAGACAGGAGGGGGTTCTAGACGCCAGGATCTACCACTCTGTAGGGTCGCTGAGGCCGGGCGACGCCACGCTCTACGTCTTCGTGTCTGCGGTAAATAGAGAGATGGCGTTCAGAGTGGCGCGGGAGGCGTTAGAGAGGGTAAAACGCGAGGTGCCGATATTTAAGCTTGAGCGACGTGACGACGGCGAGTACTGGGTTGTAGGCGATGGCAGGAGGATACCTAGAAGTCCTCAACCCTAAACGGGGACTCTTCCACGTTTACCACGCCTTCTATCTCTGACACGTATTGATTATGTCGTGTCCTCACCACTATGTTTACCACATAGCCGCTTTTCGTAACGAGGGTTGTCTTCCCGCGGCCGAACTCCATGTCTATCACCTGTTCGCCTGCCTCTTCAAGCTGTTGTGCTACCCTTCTTAGGAGGCTCCAGAGGAAGGTCACCGCTATGTGGACGTTGCCAGTCTTCACCTCAATGGGCTTCAGAAGCGCCTCTGAGAGAAAGTTGCCGATTTCTCTGCTGATTTCAGGTGCTGTGGATTCCACGAGCATGTAGACGCGTAGTTTGTTGAGACTCTTCATCTTCTCTTCTAGCACAGCCTCCACTAGCTGAAAGGGGTGTTTATTTAATATAGAAGAGTATTTAAAGACGGCTGTAGTAGGGCTTATGTCCGATTACCAACTTTACTACGAGACGGTTCCTACGGGTATCGAGGGGCTTGACACTGTCTTGGGAGGGGGGTTCATAAGGGGTAGGACGTATCTGATCTCAGGAGAGACTGGCACCGCCAAGACGTTGACGGCTTTGACATTTCTCATCCAGGGCGTCTTGAAATACGGCGAGCCAGGCATCTACATCTCAGTAGACGAGACCTATGAGCAGTTTGTAGAAGGCGCCAGGAGGTTTGGCTGGGATGTTGAGGAGCTGAGGGCCAAGGGCCTCATAGAGGTGCTGGTGCCGGAGATGGACATCGTGGAGCGCATCAGGGAGAAGGACCCCACCGCAATCGCCAAGTCTCTGGTGGCGTCTATAAGGGAGTACGTGGCGGCTCTAAACGCCCAGAGACTTGTCATAGACCCCATCGCGCCTCTTGTGTCGCTAGATAAAGACGTGCAGGTTCTCAGGGAATACATCAGGGTCCTCGTCATGAGCATTGAGAGGGAGATCGGCACTACGAACATAATAACTACTGAGATACCGTCGGGCTCCGGCGCCATAAGCAGATACGGGGTGGAGGAGTTCTTGGCCACCGGCGTGTTTATCATGGGTATCGCCAAGGCCCGCGACGGCGCGTTTAAGAGGGTTATGTTTGTGAGGAAGATGCGTTGGAGCCCTGTGCATCCCGGCATCTACGAGATAGAGATAGTGCCGAAGGTCGGCATTGTAGTGAAGGGGCAGGTCAAAGAGCCGCTTGTGCCGGTGACCTACCTACCCACGTTATAGTCAGCTGGGTTCTTCTCGTCATGTATCTACATATCCCGTCTTCATCACGTATCATGCCTGTGTTTTCTTTAGTTGGGTGCTGGTAATTTAGTTTTCGCCGTGTACGTATACGTGTCTGAGGAGTTGGCGGTGTTGATACGACGCGGCGGCTTGACAATAAAAAAGACCTTTCTGAGGCGTGGCGATGCGACAGTGGGCGAGTATATATTTGTAAAACGTGGGTAGTTCGAGGCAGAGGCCGAGTATGACCTAGAGGATCGCGTTTTGTACTATCTACAGATATGTTGGTTTGGCAGATGCGCCGTTTGGTTCGACGGGGAGCTTGACAGAAAGCCGTCTCCGGTGCTTGTGAAGAGGGCCATCGCCTTTTTTAGGGAGCTTTCTGGGTTCTCCCATGCAGCTGAGGCGGCGCTGGGGGTTTTGTTGTCATCTATAAGCCGCTCGTCACCTCTCAGCACCTCTGACCTCATTCACCCTGGCAAGTGGTAGTCCTAGGTTAAAAATGTTTGTCGACTTAATTGCGCAAAAGATATATATACAAGGAGAGAGGTAGGTGATGCGGGATATTACTGCTCATAAGTTGGCTGAGCAGATTATAAACCTGTTGAGGGAGTACGGCGAATTGAGTAGCGCCGAAATCGCCAAGCTACTTGGCGTCAACAGGCGCTCTGTGGCTGCCATATTAGCACGTTTGAGGAGGGAGGGGGTTGTCGAGTATCTTGGCTACTGTTTTGGAGGTAATCGTTGCAACACGCGGTGGAAGCTGAAGATGAATTAGTTTCAGCCTGCTCCTATCTGTTGCAGTTGTATGGAGAAGTGTTAATAGTAATATTTGGGTGTGTCCACGTGGGTGTTTTGTGTACTGTGGTGTGGCGAGGGGAGAAATACCGGGTGGAGTGCTCTCCCTCTTTTCTGCTTAGCGTGGCTTCTAAAATAGCTGAGAACGAGCACATCTCTTACTTCGACGTTTATAAGCAGATTGTGGAAAGCCTCGAGGGCGAATACAGAAACACGAGGCGTGTGGTCAATACGCTGTTGTTAGAGAAGCGAGTTTGAAAGGTTTTTAAAGGCACAATTTGTGTGGTTGGTATGTCCATCTTCGGTGAGCAACTTCCCAAGAGCAGCCGCGTTGAATACATAGGCGATGTGCCTATCGTTGAGGAGTGCCCACGTGACGTAAGAACTCTCAACGGCGAGCCTGTGTTGCTGTTTGGGAAGTGGAGTTTCGAAGACGTTGTGGTGCGCGACCCAGGTCTGCGTAGGTACATCTGTCTAAAGCCTGTTGTGTTGCCCCATACCGAGGGACGTTACCAGAGCCACAGATTTGGGAAGGCTAGGATTCCCATAGTGGAGCGGCTTATAAACATGATGATGAGGCCTGGTCGCAACGCCGGCAAAAAGCACAAAGCCTACAACATAGTCAAGAGGGCGTTTGAGCTTATTCATTACAAGACCGGCCAGAATCCTCTTCAGGTGTTTATCGACGCCTTAGTCAACACCGCGCCTAGGGAGGAAGTCACAAGAATCATAATGGGCGGCATCGCCTACGCCGTGTCTGTGGACGTGTCGCCGCAGAGAAGGCTCGACCTCGCCCTCCGCTGGATTACGGAGGGCGCCAGGGCATGTTCTTTCAATAACCCGAAGCCCATAGAGGAGTGCCTAGCGGATGAAATCATAGCAGCGGCGGCCAACGATCCTAAGAGCTACGCAGTAAGAAAACGCGAGGAACTGGAACGCATCGCGGCCGCCTCGCGTTAACTGTTTTTAACAGGTTTTGATCTTCCTTGTATGGCTGAGCTCTTCTGGTTTGAGAAGTATCGTCCTCGTTTGTTTGATGAGGTGGTGGAT
>DAITPC010000043.1:0-12506 GCA_036833835.1 Pyrobaculum sp.
TTATTGGATCTCTATCTCGTTTACTATTACCGGGCCGGTTTCTTTTACTTGGCCTATTGTCTTGGGGTTGAGGGGTTCTAGGAGGGCTAGGGCGTGGTCTACGTTGTTTCTGTCCGTGTACAGCACCATGCCTATTCCCATGTTGAAAACTCGATACGCCTCTGCGGGGTCTACGCCGCGTTTAACCACTTCTTTAAAGAGGCAGGGCACGTCGAATTTTAGCTCTGCACCTCTGCCGCCCAGCGCCTTTTTCAACTTCCTGTAGGCGCCTCCCGTGATGTGGACCGCGCCGGCTACCGCGCCTTTTTTCATGGCCTCTAAGACGGCTGTGTAGTCTGCGACCTCTGCCAGAAGAAGATCCGCCGCGCGGCCGCCGCAGACCTCCTCGTCTGGTTTAAAAAGGCGCCGCAGGAGGCTGTAGCCGTTTGCGTGGGGCCCTGTGGAGGGTAGCCCGATCAAGACGTCGCCTGGCTGCGGGGGGCGCGTGTTGGCTACCCGCGTGCCCATAACCGTGCAGACTACGTCTATTCCGGCGACTACGCCGGGGAGCACCGCCGTCTCGCCGCCTAGAAGCGCGGCGCCGACCTCCGACGCCTTTGAGGCGACGCCGGCCACCACCCTGGGCACCTTGTCTAGGTGCTGGGGCTCCACGGCGACGTAGTCAACCACAGCCTCGGGCTTAAACCCGTCGCAGACGATGTCGTTTACGTTTACAGTGACGCAGTCCCGGCCGGCCACCTCTAGCCTGTCTTGCTCCAGCGCCAGCACCGCCTTCGTGCCGACGCCGTCTACGTGGAGCGTGACGTCGACGCCGCCTATTTTCAGCCACCTGGCGTACAGGCCGTGTGCCCCCGCCAGATGTCTGGCGACCTCCCGGTGCACGGCCCAGTGCTTGTCTAAGTCCACTCCGACGTCTCTATATCTCATGGCCTCATGCAGAGAGTGCAGACGGGCAGTCCAAGCTTTTTAAAGACTTGCTCCAGCTCGTCCGGCGTCAGGTAGGTGAACCCGTCTACCTCGAGAACGTGTCTAACCTCCTCCCCGGGCACCGCGTTGAAGATCATGTGGTCCTCGGGGGGCATCTTCACGCCGTATGGACATCTCCTCCTAAGCGGCGGAGCCGCGACCGCGGCGTGGACCTCCACCGCGCCTCCCTTCTCTCTGAGGAGCTTGGTGATGAGCTTCAAGGTGATGCCGCTTATTATGCTGTCGTCTACCAGAAGCACCCTCCTGCCGCGTACGGCCGATTCGACCACGTTGGCCTTCAGCTGGATGACAGCCATCCTCTCCCTCACCTCGTCTAGGAGCGCGCTTCTCCCTCTGGTAGTGGCCACGAAGGCGGGTATATACGGCTTCTTAAGCGCCGCGGCTATATGCGCAGCGTAGTAAGACCCCGTCTCGGGGACGCCCGTCACCACGTCTACGTCTGTTTTTATCTTCTCCGCTATTCCCCCGGCGACTTCAGCCCTGGCGGCGGCCACCTCCACGCCGTCTATCCTGCTGTCGGGCCTAGCCGTGTAGACGAGCTCCAGCGCGCACACAGGCCGCCTGCTCCCCCCGCCGGACGCCTCTACAGATAGCTGGCTTATTTTCAACGTCTCGCCGGGCGCGAGGCTTCTCCTCACCTCCCCGCCTAGTATTTCAACCACCGCGCTCTCGGTGGCCACTATGGCGAAGTCGAAGCCGTGTGCGCCAAGGGCGAGATGCCAGAGCTCCTCCCCCCTGTGCGCAGTTAAGACGCCGTGTGGGTCCAGCTCCACGTATGTGCTCCCGAAGCTACACCTCACCCCGTTGCCTACCTTTTCGCAACAGCCGTCCTCAGGCGAGACGCACCCGACGGCGGCCAGGCCTCTCGCCGACTTCTCCACTTCGCGTGCTAGGTCCACCTCTACCTTCTCTATCCCCTCCCCCGTGTGGAGATACGCCTCTGCGCTTTCGCCTCTGTTAGACATGGCCTTGAGGCCGTAGTATATCAGAGGCCACAGCTCCACGGCGCCTCCGAAGCTGTAGATGCCTAGCAGGCCGGCGGACATGTCACCTCTTGAGCCACTCCTTCAAGCTAAGCCACAGCTTAAGCCCGCCTACGCCGCCTCTGGAGATGTCGCCGTCTACTGCCCTCTCGGGGTGCGGCATGAGGCCAAGCACGTTGTCTCTGCTTACGCCGGCGGTGTTGCCGTAGGAGCCGTTGGGGTTCTCCACGTATCTAAAGGCTTGTGTATACGGCCCGGAGGGTATGTAGCGGCCCTCCGCGTGGGCTATGGGCATGTGCACAACCTCGCCTGGTTCGTAGAGATGCGTAAACGGCGTCTTGACGTCGACGACCTGCACCTTTATCCACTTAGAGACGAAGCCAGGCGGCTCGTTGGGAGCCAGCGCGCCGGGGAGCAACCCCGCCTCTACGAGGATTTGGAAACCGTTGCATATCCCCAAGACGGGGACCCCCCTCTCCGCGTCTCTACGGACGTGTTCCAGGGCGGGGGTCTGCGCGGCGATGGCGCCGGCCCTCAGATAGTCGCCGTAGCTGAAGCCTCCCGCCAGCACCACGGCGTCGTACACGCCGCTTCTGAAGTCTCTGTACCACACAAGCTCGCCTCTAAGCCCCACTAAATCCAGCGCCCTCAACACGTCGTAGTCGCCGTTGGTGCCCGGAAATTTCAGCACTGCGACTCTGGACATATCTTCACCACCTCGACGACGTGTACGTTGGGGTTGCCGAGCCGAAGCTCCCACGCCAGCGCCTCCGCCCTCTTCTTAGCCTCCTCCTCGCTCCCCGCCTCAAGCAGAAGCATGAGACACTTCCCCGCCCGCACGTCTACATCCAGCCCCCTCCTCTGGAAAAGCTCATTTTTAATGACGTCGCCTTCGGGATCTCTGATTTCTTTTCTATACCCTATGTTGAGATACACCGCGTATCTCATAGCCTGTACTCCCTAACTCCCTTGCCTGGCTCCCATATCAGAACTTTACCGTCTAGGCCATATGTCTTCCTCCAGCGGTGCACCAGGCGTGTCTTCTCCGCCTTTTCTCTCATGGAGGCCATGTAGCCGGGAGAGCCTATGTCGCGTCTGTAGAAGAGGCCGTCGCCCTTCACGGCGGCCATGCACCTCTCGGAGCGGAGATACGCCTCCTCTGGCGTGGCGCCGTAGGCCAACACCTCGACCGCCCTAGAGCCGAGGGTGACGTAGACCCCGCCCCGCTCCTCGGCAGATGCGAAGAAGACGTGGCAACTCTCCCTCTTTATGACGTCCCAATCCACCGTAAAGATGCGTCCCTTTGCCAAATCTCTCCTGTGGGGGTAGCCGACGGGGGCCGCCGCCTTGACCACTGTAAAGCCCTCCTTAAACACAGGCTTAGCCTTGTGGAGTTTGCCGTCTGCCACGAGGCTAAACAGCTCGTAGACGTCGCCCTCGTAGAGGAAGAGGGCGTTGAGCGCCTCCGGGTCGCCGAATCTGCTGTAGTACTCAATAACCACGGGACCTCTGGAAGTCAGCATCATCTGGCCGCTTATGACCCCTACATACCGCTCCCCCGTCTCTCTCTGCAGAGCCTTCACGGTGGCCTCCACTGCCCTCTTTGCCTCCTCCACCTCCTCCGGCTCAAGGAAGGGGAGCGGAGAGACCGTGCCCATGCCGCCGCATTCAGGCCCGACGCCGTATTCAAAGGCGTGGGGGTTGTCTTGCACAGGCGGGAAGAAGAGGAGCGTTTCTCCGTCGGTAAGGGCTTGTAGGGTGAACTCCACGCCGCGTACAGCCTCCTCCACGAGGACCGCCGCGTCTACATCGCCGTAGTGCGCCAGCTGCTTCAACACGTCCTCGGCGCCTCTCCTGTATACGTCGTCGAAGTCTAAATACTGCAACTCGCCGTACACCACCCTCACCCCCTTCCCGCCGGCCTGCCGGATGGGCTTTATGGCCACCGCACCCAGCGCCTTGCTGAAGCTGTAGGCCTCCTCCACGTTTTTAAAGACGCCGTATATCAGACGGCCAGGAACCCCATGTCTCCACTGCAACGACCTGGCGAAGTCCTTCCGCATCTCCACAACGGCTAACCTCCTGGAGGCTCCCACCACCCTAAATCCCCTCTCCCTGAGCGCGTCGGCGACGCCGGCGAAGAGAGGCTCCTCAGGCCCCACCACAACCAAGTCTGGCGAAAACTCCTCCGCAGTTTTAACCACGGCAGCTGGATCAACCGGCGGCGCCGAGAAAACTCTGCCCCCAGTCTCCTCGGCGATCTTCGCAAGGCCTGGGTTGAGGTGTCCCGCCACAGCCCCAACCGCAACGCCAGAGCGCGAGAGGGCCCAGGCTATTGCGTGTTCCCTGGCCCCGTCGCCGACTACTAACACCCTATCCATGCCTACGCGAATTTGGCAATTTAAAAGTTTATTGAAAAATAAAAGGCGTGATGGCGACATACGCCGCCGTGTATGTACGTAAACGTTTAAAATAGAGAGGTTGTAGCCTCCGTGGAGCTCGTATATGAGGGAAAGGCCAAACGCGTCTACGACAGGGGGGATAGGCTTGTGTTAGAGTTTAAAGACGAGGTCACCGCCTTCGACGGGACTAGGCGGGATGCCGCAGCGTCGAAGGGGGCGCTCGCGGCCACGTTAAGCGCTGCTCTTTTCAGCTATCTTAGGAGCGTAGGGGTTGAAAACCACTTCCTAGCCCAGGTGGCTCCCAACGCGTTGGAGGTCATCAAGACCAACCCGGTCCCTCTGGAGGTTATCGTGAGGTTTAAGGCGTATGGTAGCTACCTCAAGCGTATGCCCTACGTGAAGCCGCTTCATCAGTTCAGCCGGCCGCTGGTGGAGCTACACCTAAAAGACGACAAGCTCCACGACCCCCTAATCCTCCCGCAAGACGCCGTCGAGGGAGGCATCGCAAGCGGCGAGGAGCTAGACGCCATGTACGCAACCGCGCTTCGCGCCGCAGAGGCCTTGAGGACGCTCTTCAGCGCAGTTGACTGCGACTTCATAGACGTCAAGTTCGAATTCGGCCGCGTGGGAGGACGTCTCATGCTCATCGACGAAATCTCCGGCGACACCTTCCGGCTGTTATGCAACGGCGAGCACCTGGACAAGGAATATTACAGAAAGACAGGCGACGCGGCAGGTCTCGTCCAGAGATACCGCGTCTTGCTGGAGATAGCTGAAAAGGCGTTAAAAATTTTTAACAACGGGAACAGACAGGGGTGAGCGGTGACTTGTGGAGGGGCTTCGCCGATTGGTGGTGAAACCGCCGGAGGCTAGGCAAAGGCCAGCAACCGCGGCGAGGTGGTTTGCGTCGCCACCATATACGTGGTTATTATCAGGTTTTTGAGGAGGCGGGCTCTGGTCGCCAGCCCCACGCCGCCTAAGTTGGGGGTTAGGTAGGAGGCCTTCTGCGCCACGGACTCTTCGTCTACGTCGAAGTACCACCTCTTGCTTACCGGGTCCACCTTGCCGCCTACCCCCACCACTACGGCGCCTTCTTTTATCATGTCGCCAGTGAGACGCCAGGGGTTGTCATTGTAGAGCTCCGGAGGTCTCCCCACGGCTGAGATGACGATATCTGCGTTGCGGGTGTAGTAAGCCCTGTCTTTAGAGAGGGCGTGTAAGACGGTGACGGTCGCGTCTAGTTGCATTAACATTATTGAGAGGGGGAACCCCACCAGCGTACCCTTCCCAACCACCACCACGTCTCTCCCCCGCACCTCTATGCCGTATTGGCGGAAGAGCTCCAATATGCCCGCGGGTGTGCAGGGTAGCACGTCTCTGTCTAGGTCGAAACCCGCCACAAGTCTCTTCTTGTTCTCAGGGGTTAAGCCGTCTACATCTTTAACAGGGCTCAACGTATCGAAGAGCCTCGACTCGTTTATGTAGGGCGGCAGGGGCTTCTGTATCAACACGCCAGTGACGTCGTCTGCCCCGTTCAGCCTCTCTATCAGCCTAAGCGCCGCAACCTCCCTCCGCTCCGGGGGCACCCGATACAGCTCGTACACCTCCACCTCGCCCCCCACGCTCCTCACGTCTTTTGCCTTAAGCGAGACGTACTTCTGCTGAGTCTCCAGCTCCACCGGGTCGTCGTTGAGAAGCAACACCGCAAGCTTCGGCGTGAGGCCGTACCTCTCCTCCAGCCTCCTGACGTGTTCAGCCGCCCACCGCCTGGCCTCCTCGTGCAATCCGTCGCCCCTAATCCACACAACCATGGGGACAGATCAGATGCATAGGCTTCCCCGACTCTCCCCACTCCTTCAGCTGAAACTCTATGTAAGTCCTCTGCCTCTCCCTCCACTGCCTCACCCAGGCCTCGTCTATTTTCAACACGGCGTATGTCCTCTCCACCTCCTCCTCGACGTATTTAATCCTGCCGCCTTCCTCCACCACGCGCGGCGCCTTCACCTTCTCCACCCGAAGCTCAAGCCTCCCGTCGGCGATTGCTTGTATGACCCTTGAGTAGAGCCTGTGTTCGTATATTAAAACGCGGTCCGCCAACACGTTTAGTTTCTGTTCATACGGCAGATCCGCGGCATGTATGTCGCCTACGTAGACAGGCCACTGGTCAAGTATGGGGCCGCCGTCTACCGACTCGTCCACGAGGTGGACCGTTGCTCCCGTTATCTTCACGCCGGCTCTATACACCTCTGCGTGCACCCGCATCCCGTGCATGCCCTTACCCCCGGCGAAGGGGAGGAGGGAGGGGTGTATGTTTAGTATCCTCCACCTGTACTGCTCTATGAAGCCGGCGCTGAGTATGTAGTCGTACCCGGCCAGCGCCACGAGCTCCACGCCGTACTGCCTCAAGGTTTGGAGCATCTCCTCCTCCCTCTTAGCCCTGGCCACCCCCCTGTGCGGCACGTAGACCGCCTCTACGCCGTAGCTCTCCGCAATTTTTCTCACAGGAGCCTCCGCGTCGCTGTATATCAACACCGCCGGCTCCACGCCCCTTAGAACGCCCAGTCTGACGTGGTCGAAGATAGCCTTGGCGTTGGTGCCACGCCAGGAGGCCAAGACGCCAAGCTTCACGCCATAAACTTTAAACGGATATATTAAAATTACGCATGGTTTTTAAGACGCTCCGGCTTGTTTTTTAAGTGTTCTCTTAAACGAAACAGCTCCTTCTCCGCGCGGGCGACGTCTATATCGTGGAGGTACCGGCCTGTGAAGCAAGAGTAGCATGTATTTTCGCCGAGGACCTCCATGAATTTCTCCAGCGAGATGTAGCGTAGGGTGTCGGCGCCTACGACCTTCCTGACCTCCTCCACCTCTCTGCCCCACGCGATGAGCTCCTCCCTGCTCTGGAAGTCCATGCCGTAGAAGCAGGGCCATCTGATGGGCGGCGAGGCTATCCTCACGTGGATCCTCGACGCGCCGGCCCTTCTCAGCATCCAGACTATGGTCCGTAGGTTTGTCCCCCTTATCAGCGAGTCGTCGATGAGAAACACCCTTTTCCCAGCCACAAACTCCTTGGCGACTCTGAAAAGCGGCTCCGCCTCCCTCTCCGCAGGCGGCTTTATGAATATTCTCCCAGCGTATCTGCTCTTCACCACGGCATCGACCACCTTTAAGCCGAGTCTCTCCGCGAAGCCCAGCGCGGCGTGTCGCGCCGTCTCAGGCACGTAGGCAACTACGTCGCCCTCCTCGCTTTCCCCCTCCGCCAACGTTTGGCCAAGCCTGATCCTCACGTCGCCCACGACGCGGCCGCCGAGGCTAGATGCAGGATGTGCAAAGTAGACGTACTCCAGCGCGCAGAGCCTGGGCTGCTGTGGCTCTACCTTCCACCAGGCGAGTCTCATGCCGTAGAGAGCCGCAACACCAGGCGCCAGCTCCACCCCTTCGCCCAGCGCCACGGTCTCAGACGCCACCTTGAAGAGGCCGCCTTCGTTGCTAACCGCAAGAGGCCTCACGCCGTTGGGATCCCGCACCGCCAGCAGGCCCCAGGGGAGAAGCGCCACCAGCGATGCGGCGCCCACCATCCTCCTGTAGACTTCGGCCACGCCCTCCTCCAGCCCCCGCTCCCAGATCTCCCTCGCGAGGCTCCTCGCCAGGGCCTCCCCGTCGAAAGATGCGGAGGGGTCCAGCTCCCTGTAGTTCACGATAGTGCCGTTGAAGGCCACGGCCACCTCAAGGTCGCGGTACTTGGCGTAGACAGGCTGGAGCTGCGCCCCGTAGGCGCCTGAGGTGGAATACCTGGTATGTACGATGGCCGCCTCCGCGTCTTCGGGCGGCGCCCCCACCACCACCGACTCGCCGGAGAGGTAGGCGAAGCCAACCCCCTCCTGGCCTCTGTGCATAAGCCACGGCACCATTTTTAAAACGATCGACCCAGCCCCCCTCCCCCAGGCCCCGCCTACGCCACACATATCAAAGCTCCATGAGACGACCGAGCTCCTCCACTGAACGCCGGTAGAGCACCGTGCCTCCACATCTCAACACCAGCTCTTCGCCACGCGCCTCGCCTATCGGAACCCCAGGCCCCTCTGGCCCCGCCGCTAAGAAACGGCCGTTGCTTTCGCTAAATAGGAGGAAGTCCAGCCTCGTGGTCTCCGCAGGCGCTTTGCAGACGTCTATCTCGGCGCCGACTCCGCTGTTCACAGCCATTTTAGCCAAGGCGGCGGCTAGCCCCCCAAGCCCCACGTCTGTGGCACCGCTGAGCCTCCCCAGCCAGCTCTGGACAACCTCCACAATTTCTCGCTCGGCGGCATAATTCACCGCCGGAGGCGTCCCGGCCACTAAGCCGTGAACTCGCCTCAAGTACTCGCTACCGCCGACCTCTCCCTTAGTAACCCCCCAGATATAGATCCTGTCGCCGTCGCGCCACATCGCCTTATTGGCTTTAGAGACGTCGCTAATCCTCCCGAGCATCACGACGGCTACTGTGGGCTTAATGGGGCGGCCCATGTATTCGTTGTAGAGACTCACCTTTCCGCCGACTATAGGCACGCCCAGCGCCTCTGCGGCCTCTCTAAGCCCCTCCACAGCCTCTACAAACTGCCAATAAACCTCAGGCCTTTCGGGGCTCCCCACGTTGATGGAATCCACGGCGGCCAGCGGCACGCCCCCCGCCACGGCCACGTTTCTATACGCCTTGACGAAGGCGTTGGCAGCCCCCAGACGTGGATCTAGATACGTGTAGCGGGGGTTTGCGTCGCCCTTAACCACGAGCCCCAGCTGGCCGTATTCATACAGCTTAATCACCGCCGCGTCGCCTTCGCCGGGCTTCACAGCCGTCCTTACCCCCACGTCGAAGTCAAACCTCACGTAGATCCGCCCCTTCTTGGCCACATTGGGCGAGGACAAAACGGCGTCTACAGCCTTATCTATGGGTGGCTCCGGCACCTCTGGCAACTTCGGCGTTTTGTAAGATGCCACAGGCCACTCTAAGTCCGGCGCGCCGTCAGCCAGCTCCACAGGCACGTCCACAACCGGCACGCCCCGCCACAACACCTTGACGCGGCCGCCCTCCACAAATCTGCCGGGTAGGGAATACGGCACTTCGTATTTTTCGAGAATAGAAAGAAGGCAGTTCAGCCTCTCCGGCGAAACGACAAACACCAGCCGCTCCTGGGTCTCGCTTACGAGAAGCTCCTCGGGAGCTGCCGAGCTGTCGCGGACGTGTAGCTTGTCTAGGTGGAACTCCACCCCCAGCGAGAACCAGTGGCTCAGCTCCGCCAAGGCTGTGGCGAGCCCGCCTCCGCCCAAGTCCTTTATGTATTTCACGCACGCCCTGGCCTCCCTCACCGCATCAATAAGCTTCTTCCCCATGAGCGGATCGGCGACTTGCACAGCGCCTAGGTCCTCCCTGCTCTCCCCCTCGAGGGTTTTGCTGGCGAAGGCAGAGCCCCCGAGACCGCTTCTATCCGCCCCCAGGCCAGCCACCACTATGACGTCGCCTGGCCTCACCCCGCCCGGCGGCACCTCGCCCTCTCTCACCACGCCGACGCACGTGGCCAACACTATGGGGGTGTGGGTGAAGTCTTCGTCAAACCACGTCTCGCCGCCCACCACCGGAACGCCCACTCTATTTCCGTAGTCCGAGATGCCCCTGACCACGTTCTCCATGATCCACCTGGCGTGGGGGTGGTCGGGCGGCCCGAAGTGGAGGTTCACCAGAAGAGCCACAGGAACGGCGCCTACTGTTAATATGTCGCGGATGATCCCGCCGACGCCAGTCGCAGCGCCGTTGTAGGGATCCACCGCGCTTGGGTGGTTGTGAGACTCGATCTTGAAGCTGACGTAGAGGCCCGGCGCCGCCTCGACCAAAGGCGCGTCGGTCCCCCTGCCCCTCACGACCCAAGGCGCCTTGCCTGGCAACCTCCTGAGCCAGCGCCGGGTGGACTTGTAGGAACAGTGTTCAGACCAGTGGGAGGTGAAGAAGGCGACCTCCCCCCTGGTGGGCTCTCTGCCGAGACCCGTCTTGATCAGCTCAAGCTCCTGCTGCGTCAAGACCATAGACGTCTAGAAACCACACTTTAAAAGTTTAACCAGTCAATTAAACAATACGCCGGATATACCGCAACTGCCCACGTTTAATTTACTAGTACACTTAAAATACCCAAAAACTTATATAACGCGTTGAAAAGTGCAGATATGAAGGTGGCCATAATCATGGGCTCTATAAACGACCTAGAGGTGATGAAAGAGGCGATGGAGGTGCTGGAGGTGCTGGGCATACCCTACGAGGCCAGGGTAGTCAGCGCCCACAGAACCCCGGACTACATGGCGGAGTTCGCCAAGAGGGCAGAGGAGGAAGGCTTCGAGGTGATAATCGCAGGCGCGGGAGGCGCCGCACACCTCCCAGGCATGACGGCGTCACACACGCCCCTCCCAGTAATAGGCGTGCCGGTGCCCACCAGACACCTAGGCGGGCTGGACTCCCTCCTCTCAATTGTACAAATGCCAAGGGGCACCCCCGTGGCCACGGTGGCCATAGGAGGCGCCGCAAACGCCGCCTTCTTAGCTGCGAGAATACTCGGCGTTAAGTACCCAGAGATAAGAGAAAAGGTGAAGAGACACATGGCCCAGACGCGAGACGAAGTGCTCTCAAAAAGTCTCATAAAGATTTTTAAGCCGTAAAGTAACGAAAAGCGGATTTTAGCGCGTGGCTCTGAAGATTTTTTAAGCCACAGATGTAACGCCTCATGCACCTGCTCGTGCTGGGTGGGGGGCAGCTGGCTTTAATGATGTGCTGGGCGGCGTCCCGCCTACCTCTTAAGTTTGCAGTGTACGAGAAAGACCTCCACGCGCCTGCCTTTAGATGCGCAGAACGCGCCGCGGACCCTCTGAAGGCGGTGGACGAGGCGGAGTACGTAACCTTCGAGTTTGAAAACATAGAGCTGGAGGTGGCTCAGTACGCCCATAGACAAGGCAAGCTCAGGCCCCACATAGACTACCTCCTCCTGAAGAAAAACAGGATAACGGAGCGGGAGGCGTTGCGAAGCCTCGGCGTCCCAACGCCGCGGTGGACAGTGGCGAAAAACGCCGAGGAGGCCCTCGAGGTTGCGGAGAAATTCGGCAGGGCGGTGGCCAAGTGGCCCGCAGGCGGCTACGACGGAAAGGGGCAGTACCTCCTCCCCCGGGAAACCCCCGAGGGAGGTCCCCTCCTGGTGGAGGAATACGTCGAGATCAAGCGGGAGTTCTCCCTCCTGGCGGTTAGGTCTGAAGACGGCGACGTCTACTTCTACCCCCCGGCGGAGAACTACTACGTCGACGGCATCTTGGTGTGGAACTACGCGCCAACTGAGGCGCCCCCCGAGGCGTATAAATACGTGGAAAAGATACTAGAGTGGCGCAGATATGTGGGCGTCTTGGCGGTGGAGTTCTTTGAAGACAAGGAGGGGCGCGTGGTTGTGAATGAAGTGGCGCCGCGGGTACACAACACAGGCCACTGGACGCTGGAGACAGACGCCTCGCAGTTCGAAAACCACGTGAGGGCTGTGATGAACCTACCCATAAAAAAGCCGCAAGCCGTTGCGCCGACAGCCATGGTCAACATCTTAGGCATAGCGACGCCGCCGGTAAGAGAGCTAGAGCGGCTCGGCAAGGTGTACTGGTATGGGAAGAAAGAGGCGAGACCAAGACGGAAGATGGGACACGTAAACGTCACAGCCCCCACCGTAGACCAAGCAAAAACTAAAGCCCGCCAGATACTCCAACTCCTCTACGGCAGAAACTTCCCACAACTCGTAATGAAGCCGAGAACCACACAAAGACCGCTGGTCCTAGAAGCCGCAGGATAACCCAGCCCTCAAGTTTGCCCCAGCTTTACTGCCTCCTCCTGGCGTTGTATCTGTACTCTATGCCGCGGACAGTCTCTAAGACCCATTCTTTTTGGAATTGGGCAAAGGGCTGGCAAGCCAGCTCTACGCACTTATCTCCATCTACGTAGGCGATGCAGATTATGTAACGGTCTGGAAACCGCGAGGCGAAGTCTATCTCGTTGGCGGTGAAGGAGATGGGGTCCTCCCGCCTTCCCACCCACTTGCCCTTGATTTCTACCACATACGTAACGCCGCCTTTTGTCACAACCATG
>DAITPC010000044.1:0-1410 GCA_036833835.1 Pyrobaculum sp.
CTTAATAATATTATTCGTTACTCATCTCTACTATAGATGCTATGTATTTCCCCACTTCGGCTGTAGTGCTTTTCCCGCCGATGTCTGGGGTTTTTATGTTGTTTTCTATGCTTTTCTCTACCGCACGTCGGATTGCCGCGGCTACGTCTGCTCTGCCTATCCACTCAAACATAAGGGCCGCAGATAGTATTGTCGCTATAGGATTCGCAATGCCTCTCCCCGCTATGTCAAAAGCAGCGCCATGCACCGGCTCGAACATAGCTTTCGAATCGCCGATGTTGCCGCTGGGCGCCAGGCCGATGCCGCCCGCCACCTGCGCCGCGAGATCTGTCAAGATATCGCCGTATTGATTCGTGGTGAGCACCACGTCGAAGCGGGCTGGGTTCCGCACCAGCTCCATAGCCGCCGCATCAACGTACATCTGATCCACCTCAAGCCCCTTCAGCTCCTCAAGAGCCACATCTCTAAAGAAGCCGTCCACCACCCTCAGGACGTTTGCCTTGTGTACCACCGTGACTTTCCGTCGCCGCATCTCCGCGTAGCGCCTCGCCACCCGCGCCACGCGTCGAGTGCCCTGGCCTGTAATCACCTTCAGCGCCACGGCCACGTCGCCTACCTTGTACTCAGCGCCGACGTAGACGTCCTCCACGTTTTCCCGCACAAAGACGCAATCTATCTCCTTTATGGCCGGCACCCCGGGGAGGTTCTTCACGGGCCTGATGTTGGCGTAGAGCGTATACCTCATCCTGATCAGCGACGTCACGTCGTAGGCGGATTCCCCTATGGGGCCCTTGAAGATTATGTCGGCCGCGTCGGCGAGCTTCAACGCCTCGGGCGGCATGGCAACTCCGTATTTCCTCAACGCGACGTCGCCGGCCTCCGCCGTTTTTACCTCGAGACCCACCCCGAACCTCCTCGCCGCCGCGTCTATCACCCTCAGCGCGGCGTCCACCACCTCGGGCCCTATCCCGTCGCCGGGTATAACCAAGACTTTATACGGCATATCGAGAGGTTAGACCGCCTTTATAAGCTCTGACTATTTCCTTCAGCATGTTTTCGTCTATCCTCACCTTCTTAACTGCGAGGTTCTTCACGGTCTCCATTACGTAGCTCACCAGCTCCTCGCTGGGCTCAACGCCCATGTTCTTCAGAGCCCACTCCACCGCGTGTCTACCTGAGTGCTTCCCAAGCACTATCCTCCTCCTGTTCCCCACGTCTTCAGGCCTCATGGGCTCGTAAGTAAACGGGTTGTTCAGAACTCCATGGACGTGGATCCCAGCTTCGTGGCTAAAGGCGTTTTCGCCGACAACCGCCTTGTTAGGCGGCACGGGCACTCCGAAGAGCTTGGAGACCAGCTGAGACAGTTCGTACAGCTTCTCCATCCGGATGTTGGTCCTCATGCCCAGCAGG
>DAITPC010000044.1:1510-8109 GCA_036833835.1 Pyrobaculum sp.
TATCTTTTCATCCACAGATAAAGCAACGCCAGGCATCTGCTCGCCATCTCGAAGTGTCGTATCGAAGATCTTGATTACGCGAGCCCCGATACCATAGACCTTGGAACGCCCCTCTATATAAACTTTACCTCCATTTATATATCCCATCGCGAGACAACAAGAATATATATTTAGCAAATTCCTCGCACATATGAAGATCCGCGGAAGAGCCGTCGTCTACGGCGATAAAATTGACACCGACGTCATTATACCGGCCAAATATCTAGTCTACACAGACCCAGCCGTCTTGGGTCAACACGCCATGGAGCCCCTCGACCCCGAGTTCCCCAAAAAGGCTAAGGGCGCGATTCTCGTAGCTGGGCGCGCCTTCGGCATGGGCTCCTCGAGAGAACAAGCAGCAATCGCGTTAAAGGGCGCAGGCGTCCTCGCGGTGGTAGCCGAGAGCTTCGCACGTATTTTCTTCAGAAACGCCATCAACGTGGGCCTCCCGGTTCTACAGGTGCCGGGGATTTCTAAAAAGGTAAGAGAGGACGACACTCTTGAGGTAGACCTAGAGGGGGGGTACTGCCATAACCTATCCACCGGCGAAAAGATAGAGGGAAAGCCCATCACCGGTCTTCCTCTAGCGATCCTTAAATCTGGTGGTCTGTTAAACTATTTAAAACAGATAAAATATTAAACATACTAATTTAATAAAATATATTATCATATCTCATTGGTCTAAGAATATTTTTCAGTATAGCTGGATAAACTGCAAGGGGACTCTGTTTAATTACCAGGAGTAACACTTATTTACTCAATACATCCGGCAAGTTCTAATGTGTGGAATCTTTGGGGTATATAGCTTGTTAAGTGAATACATAGATGGTGGTTTGGTAATTAGAGCGCTTGGCGTGATGAGGGAGCGCGGCACTAGACACGGCGCCGGCGTGGCCCTTTATGCCCCCTCACCCCATGTCAGAATTAAGTTCTTCACACATGTACCCCCACCAGACGCCGCGGAGGTGTATAAACTGCCCAGCGGCATGTATGACGTGACGCAATACGACGACAAAAACATAGACGGCGTGGTCTACATGAGGAGCAGGTGGCTCGACGTGTATAAGGTGCTCGGGTGGCCTGAGGACGCTGACAAGATATATAGAATCGCGGAAAAAAGGTCTATTGCCTGGCTCGGCCATACCAGATATCCCACTAACAGCCCCGGCGGGTTCCCCTACTACAGCCACCCCTTCTCCGCCGGCGACGTGGCCATTGTGCATAACGGCGATTTAAGTTCCTACGGAGCTAACCTCAACCTGCTCAAATACGGCTTTGGATACAGCGATTTCACCGGCAACGACAGCGAGGCAATCGCCTTTTTGCTGTGGGAGCTCTACCGTCGGTATGGAGTGGAAGAGGCCATAGAAGAGCTTATGTACGGCAGACGCACGAGGTGGGCTAGGTTAGATGGGCCCTACGCAGTGGCTTTTATAATAGGTGGCCCCAAGCCCGTCTTCGGCGCCTTTGTAGACACACAGCACTTCCGGCCGCTCTACGTGGGTCTCGCCGGAGGCAGGCTATACGTGGCCAGCGAGGCGGCGGCCATCAAGGCGGTGGCCGGCAATGGGGTTCAGCTGTGGGCTCTCAGAGGCGGCGAGTACATAATTGCGACAGACGGCGAGATGTGGGGCAGATACAGGAAAAGGACCGTGAGCCCAGAGCTCCCGCCGCCTCCGCCTGATGTGCTTGACGCTTCTCTATACGGAGCTACGGAACTTGCGCCTTTGGTGAGAAGGTTGCTCGCCGAGAAGGGCCGCGTAGATGTGGTCAACGTGTTGGGACATAGATACCTGGGTAATGGTATGCAGGCCGGCGTGCTTAGGCTCTGGGGGGTAGTGGGGAATGCGTCAGGCAACGTGATGGAGGGTGGCGAGATGTATATATACGGCGATGCACAGGAGGACTTGGGAGATGCCATGAACGGCGGCTTAATAGCCGTGTATGGCAACGTTGGCGATGCCGTTGGCCAAGCTAAGAGAGGTGGCGAGATATATATCTACGGCAATGTAGGGAACAGAGCTGGCATACAACATAGAGGGGGAATTCTTGTGATAGGAGGTTCAGCTGGCGACTATCTAGGCGAGTACATGGGCGGGGGCATCATTCTTGTGTTAAGACACACCTCAGAGGAGGAGGTGGGCCGCAGAATAGGGGCTGGCATGGTCGGAGGCACAATTTACATAAGGGGGGAGGTGAAGGTGGAGAAGATAGGCGGGGGGCTTGAGGTGCACAAAATAGAGCGGTACCTCAAGGCCCTGAGACTCGCCGGAGTTCACACCGATGCGAAGACCGCGCTGGAAGACCCGCACGTCCGCAGACTTTTCTCGCTCTACCATCGGGTCGAGGTGAGGGAGTTGACTGAGGAGGAGTTGACAGCACTTTTGCCGTATGTCAGGAGGTTCAACAACCTGTTTAACGAAGACGCGTCAATAGAGGGGGAGGTCTTCACTGTGATAACCGCGGCGGAGTTTCAGCGCGAATAAGTTTATATAGACTAAGTACGTAGTGTCTGATGCAACATATAATTGTCAAGACATATATAGAGCCGGCGAGGCATTTGGTACCGGAGTTCTGGGGCGAGGAGCGGGCTGTCGCCATAAGGAAGATGGCGGAGACGGGGATGCCATACATCGAATGGAGCGGCCCGGCGAGACGGGGGAGGATACTTGATAGACTTTTGTTTAGAGATTTGAGACCCTCCTCGTTGAAGGAGGCGCTTTCTAGGGCAGATAGGCTAGATGTAGATATCGGGGTAGACTTCTTCGGCAATAGGCTTGAGCTCCCGCTGTATGTAGGCGATATGTCCTTTGGTGCTTTGAGCGGAAATCCCAACATCGCAATAGCAAAGGCCGTGACCGAGGTAGGGGCCGTGGCTGGCATAGGCGAGGGCGGCCTCCACCCCGAGGTGGCGAAGTTCCGCAACATCGTGGTGCAGTGGGCGTCGGCGAGGTTCGGCATGGACATGGCCCTACTCAGGTCGGGCCTGGCGGTTAACATAAAGATTGGGCAGGGGGCTAAGCCGGGCATCGGCGGTCATCTACCCGGCAAGAAGGTCGTGGATGTAATTGCTCAACTGCGCAAGATACCCGTGGGGAGCGACGCCATCTCGCCGGCGCCGCATCACGACATATATTCCATAGAAGACCTGGCGCAACGCGTCAAGGCCTTGAGAGATTTGACGGGGAAGCCCGTGCTGGTGAAGGTAGCCGCCGTCAACAAGATACACTTCGTCGCAGTTGGCGTGGCGAGGTCCACGGCGAACGGCATAATAATCGACGGCGCAGGCGCGGGGACCGGCGCAACGCCGATTGTGGCCCGGGACCACCTCGGCATCCCCATAGACTACGCGGTTCCCGTGGTCGACGCATGGCTACGGAAAGATGGGACCCGTAGCAACGTCCTCGTAGTGGCTGGGGGTCTGCTGTACAGCCCAATGGATGTGGCAAAGATCGTGGCCCTAGGCGCCGACATGACCAACCTAGGCACAGCTGCGTTGATCGCCATGGGGTGCATAATCTGCCACGCCTGTCACACCGGCGGTTGTCCCACGGCGTTGACAAACATGATAGGGGCTCCGAAGGTACTCGACATAGAGTGGGCCTCCCTACTGCTCGCCAACTATCTCGTCGCAGTGGGGAGAGGGCTTAAGGCCGTGCTCTACGCCCTCGGCATGTCAAGTATAAAAGAACTAGTAGGCCGGAGGGATCTGCTAGAGGCGTATTATATAGACAGCTATGTAGCCGAGACGCTGGGCTTGGCGGTGAAGGAGGAGGGTGAAGTGGCGTGGATTGAGCCGGGCCTCAGACAGTTGGTACAACGGGAGTACTATGAGGAGGGGCGGCCGCCCATAATTGGAATGGGCGGGGTCGTGCCTGGATACACGACGCCTGCAAAACGTCCTCTTGATCTGCTACGCATAGAGGCGGCGCAGGTGACCCACCCCTCCGTGGACCCCTACAGGGAAGACCTGGATGTGTCTGTCAAGATAGGCTCCGAGGAGTATTACACCCCAGTTGTGGTGCCAGCCATAGATGACGCCGCTGTGTTGGCGGCCTACGCCCTCGGCGCGCCCATATACGGCGAGAATAAATACGGCATAAGACATATAGACGAGGGAGCTGTGGTTGTGCCGCCGGGCCAAGACGTCGACGTGAGCTCTGGCGTGGTGGCGATAGACGAGAGGCTTGGAAACGGCCTTTTGGAAGAGGCTGTGGCGATGCTCGACCTGAACCTTAGAAAGAGGGGCATTAGGGAGCATGTATACATCGTGGCGGTGGGGAGGCTGTATAACGGCGGCGATATATACAAGCTCGCGGCGCTTGGGGCAGACCTAGTGGCCCCCCTCGGAATCTTCGAGTACGTGAAGGAACGCGTCAAAAACCTAGACTTGAGAGCCCGCATGATAAGGTACGAAAACGTGATCAACGCCTTGACCAAGGAGGTTAAGCTCCTCATGGGCGCCAACGGTGTCACCAGCTACTACCACACTCTTGTCGGAAACAGAGACCTCCTCAGATCGCTAGATGGAAGAATTGCAAAGGTTCTAGGGGTTGAGGTAGCTGGTAGATAGCTTCCTTCTGCACCTCTCGCAGAAGTAGACGGTCTTTCTGTCTGTGTCTACCAACGTGTTGCTGAAGTACATGACGCAACGGGGGTTGGAGCAGTGGCCCAGCCCGTAGAGGTGCCCAGCCTCATGGGTAATCTCCTTGGCCAGCCTCTGCTCAAAAGATGGCCCGCGAAGTCTCGCGGTGAACACCACAGCGGTCTTTAAGGCGGGCTGCGCCAGGCCAAACACGAAGTTGAAGCCGGGGTAGTAGCCGTCGCATTCGAGCACGTACACCGTCGGCGTGGAAACCCCGGCGGCAAGCGTCTCAAGGGCGAGGTCCGCCCTGCACTGTCCCCTCAGCCTGTCCAGAAACCTAGCGCCGTCTATGGCGGCGGTCCTCCACGCCACGTCGAACTCAGGGATGTCTACTGGATGTAGATGTGGGGTGAGGTATACGGTTAATTTAGGCTTCATTTCGGTACACCAAGTACTGCGCCGCGGGACACGCCGCGTTACAGAGGAGGCACCCTATGCACTTCATCTCGTCCACCTCGAACCTCCTGCCGGGTCCCGTCCTCTTGAGGGCGCCGGTGGGGCACCAGTGGACGCATAGGTCGCAGTCTCCGCATATGGCCGAGCGCACGAGCAGCCCGGCTACATCTAGCGCCGTCTTGCCGTCTCTGGCGGAGATCCTCCAGACGGCCCCCTTGCGCTCAAGCCTCACGGCGCCTCTCCTGCCCCTGATCTCGTATTCCCCCTCTACTGCGCCTAACATCTTCAACAGATGTCTTAGGGTTGCGGAGTCGGGCTCCGCATTTATCTCAACCTCCATCTCGCCTCCATCAACTCTGAGCCGGACGGGGAGCTCGACCCCCTTTTCCGTTTTCACCCACCTCGCCATATCGCCCGGTATCTTCCCCCGCCACCGCCAGAGCCCCATCTCCACCTCTTTCTCGGCGAAGCGTTCCCTTAACGTTGCCTCCATTTTCTCGTATATTTCCGGGTAGCTCCTTTTTACGAGGTCGAGCTCCGCCAGCTCGTTCGCCGGACACACGACGCAACCAAGTCTGTCGAATCCCCTTTCGTAGGCCGGGTTGTGGGGAAGCTTATGTAGGAATATATACAGCCACACCTCCAGCGCCGTCCACTCCTGGAGTGGCGCCGCGACGACGGCGCCGGCTACCCACTTGCTTTGCGAGATCTTGGGCAACTTGGCCCTGAGAAAGGACTCGGCCCCTCTCTGACCCACCACGCTTATATAACCTTGCGGGAACCTGGTCTTGAGAGCCTCCGTGGTGGGGCCCAGCTTAATCACCTTGCAACACCATCGGTAGTCCCTCGCGGGCGGACCGAAGAGCTTCATAGCGCGCCAGAAGCGGTCGCCGGCGGCGCCCACTATAATCTCTGCCCCGTACCTCTCCTGAATTACCTTGAGGTTCTCGTAGGTTTCGGGCGGCTCCAGCCCCGTGTCGTTGAAGTATATGTGGAACTTAAGGCCGCTTCTCGCCACGAGGTCTAGCGCCACTAGGCTGTCCTTCCCTCCTGAGTAGGACACGACAAGTGGCTTCTTGTACTTCTCAGCCACCTCCCTTATGAAGCTTATCGCCTCCTCCGCCAGCTCCTCTATATGCTCCTTGTTAAGCTCGGCAGCCTCCCTGATGGTTGAGGGACGCCCTGGGGGCAACGGCATCTTCGCCCTCCACGACTTCACCACGTGGAGTCGCCTCCCTCTAAACAGCTTTGCAACGCCGTGAAGCCTGCCGTCTTTCGTGGATATGGCCACGTGTCTAAACTTCTCCTCGGGCAAGTTGCTCTCAATTATCCGGTCGGGGTGTATGTCGTAGCCCTCGGGAAGCTCCGCCATGTCCACCACGGCCCAGTAGCCCAGCTTCTCCGCCAGCATGACGGCTACGCCTTCATACAGCGGCCTGAACCTCCAACGCCTCTCGAGAACGTCGTAGAACCTATGCCCCACAGTCCTGCCCCTCACTACGACCTCGTCTGCCTGGTC
>DAITPC010000044.1:8209-12505 GCA_036833835.1 Pyrobaculum sp.
GAGCCCGACCGCGTAGCAGTGTTCTACGGCGTCAGCGACATACACCTCAAGTACAAGCACAGAAAGACGAGGGAGGAGGCTCTCCAGATAATCGCTGAAATGGTGTCCATGGTGAAGACCCACGGTGTCGCCGTGAGGTTTACGGCGGAAGACGCGTCCCGCGCAGATCTCGACTACCTCATCCAGGTGGTGAAGACAGCGTATGAGGCGGGAGCCGACAGAGTCAGCATAGCAGATACGGTGGGCGTCTTCACGCCCGATAGGGCTAGAGAGGTCTTCGCCAGGGTCAAAACGGCCGTGCCGGGCGTTGGCCTTGACATACATGCCCACAATGACTTCGGCATGGCGGTAGCCAACAGCCTCGCCGCAGTGGAGGGCGGAGCCGACGTGGTTCACACAACGGTCAACGGGCTGGGCGAAAGAGCCGGAATAACGCCGCTCCAGGCCTTCGCCGCCGCGTATTACTACCACAAAGGCGTGAAGCTAGTGAAGCTGGAGAAGCTACCAGAAATCACCGCCATGGTGGAGGCGGCAAGCGGCGTAACAATAATGCCGAACTTCCCCGTGGTCGGAGAGAACGTGTTCACTCACAAGGCGGGTGTTCACCAGGCCGGCGTGTTGGCGAACCCCGAGACCTACGAGCCCATACCGCCTGAGGTGGTAGGGAGGAGCCGCGACTTTTCCTTGGATAAATACAGCGGGAGGAAGGCCGTGCAACACAGGCTGGAGCGCATGGGGATCTCGGTACCTCCCGAGGTGGTGGATAAGGTGGTGGAGGAGGTGAAGCGGAGCAACGCGCGGCGCCTCAGAGACGAGGACCTCCTGGAGATACTTGAGAAGGTCACAAACACGCCATACAGGGCCAAGGTGAATAAACACATTGAGGCGTACGTGTGGCTCAAGGTCGCCAACAACGTCTACACGACCTCAGTGGCTAGGCGGCTGGCAACCTTGAAAAATGTGGTGTCAGTGTCTGAGATAACCGGCGAATACGACATAGTCGTGAAGGTAGTCGCGGAAAACACCGAGGAACTGAACCAAACGATCGAGGGCATACGCGAGGTGAAGGGGGTCGTATCCACATTGACAAGCCTCGTGCTCAAAGAACTCCCAGTAAACCACAGGCATTCTAAATAGCAGGTCGGTTGCCTCTGTAAATCAACATATTTAAAACAGGGACTGGAGCCCTCTATGCGCCACCTATTGACGCTGATGGAGTACAAACCACATGAGGTCGAATACCTCCTGCGCATGTCTAGAGACTTCAAGACGCGGTACTTAGCCGGCGAGGTCTACACCCCGCTGTTTCCCGGGCGGGTAGTCGTCCTGTATTTCGAGAAGCCCAGCACAAGGACGAGGCTGTCGCTCTCGGCAGCCGCGGCGCAACTAGGCATGCAACCCGTGACGACGTCGCCTAACGAGCTCCAAATAGGCAGGGGCGAAACCGTGGCAGACACGATGAGGGTGCTCTCGCGATACGCCGCCGCGGTGACCGCCAGGGTGTATAAACACGAGACGTTGGAGGAGATGGCGAGGTACAGCTCAATACCTGTGATAAACGCCCTTTCAGACAGGCATCACCCGCTCCAGGCCTTGGCAGACGCACTGACCCTGTGGGAGAGGTCAGGCAGACTACACAACATCAAGGTGGCGTTTGTGGGGGACGTGGCTAATAACGTGGCTACGAGCCTAGCCATAATAGGCGCCAAGCTGGGCTGGGAGGTTAGGCTGGTGGGCCCGAAGCAACTGTGGAACATGAAGCTTGTTGACGAGCTGTCGGAGGACTTGGCGAAGACCGGGGCACGCATCTACTTCACAGACTCCATAAACGATGTGGCTGGCGTCGACGGCGTCTACACAGACGTCTGGGTCTCAATGGGCTTCGAGAAGGAGGCCGAGGAGAGGCGGCGGCTCCTATCGCCGTATCAGGTAAACAGCCGGGTGATGGAGATCGCCGGGAAAAGGGCGGTGTTTCTGCACTGCCTGCCGGCACGCAGAGGAGAGGAGGTCACAGACGACGTAATAGATGGGCCGCAGTCAGCTGTGTGGGACCAGGCGGAAAACCGGATGCACACGGCAAAGGCCGTCTTCGCCTACCTCTTAAAGTAGGGGTCTGGGATCGATAATTTTTCCCTCCAACGCCGTTGCAGCGGCGGTGGCGGGGTTCGCCAGGTACACCTTAGAGTCCGGATGCCCGACCCTGCCCTTGAAGTTGCGGTTGCTCGTGGTCACAACAACCTCGCCAGGGCCCGCCACGCCGAAGTGGCCGCCGAGGCAGGGACCGCAGGTGCCGTAGGTAACCACACATCCGGACTTCGTCAACACGTCTATGTACCCCAGCTCCATGGCTTTTCTAAACACGTCGTAGCTAGCTGGGATGACTATACACCTGCTCTTGACCCTGCCCCTCCTCAGTATGCGGGCCGCCACCTCTATGTCGCTAAGCCTCCCGTTTGTGCAAGACCCTATAAACACTTGATCCACCTCGACCCTCTCCACCTCCCTCACGGCTTTCACGTTATCCACGCTGTAAGGCGCCGCCACAAGGGGCTCTAATTTATCTAGCTCCACGACGTATTTATCCGCGTATCTGCCCGGTTCCAGCTGAGGCGGCTTGTAAGATACACCTCTTTCTCTCTGGAGGAAATCCACGGTCACCTCGTCGGGTATGAACATAAGCGCGTCGGCGCCCATCTCCGTAGACATGTTGGCTACGGTGGCTCTGTCGTCCATGGGGAAGGACTTCGGGTCGCGCACATAAACCTCAACCGAGAATCCGTTGAAGCCCTCAGCGCCGAACTGCCCAAGCAGGTGAAGAGCCACATCTTTGCCCATCACCCCCTTGGGGAATGTACCCTCTATGTCAATTCTAAAAGGCGTAGGTACGACGAGCCAAGTCTTGCCCAGCTTAAGCGTAGCCGCTATATCTGTGGCGCCCATCCCGTGGGCAAAGGCTCCCACAGCGCCGGCTGTATTTGTGTGAGAATCTGCAGCGAAGATAACTTGTTCTGGCATGGCGTATTTCTCCAGAATTATCTGGTGGAGGATGCCGCCCCCGACATCGTAGAAATGCGGCAGACCAAGCGCCTTTACGTGCCGCCTGATGTAGACCATGATCTCGGCGGCTCTCTGAGTTGGCGGAGGAGACAGGTGGTCAAACGCCACCACCACCCTATTTTTGTCAAACACATCCACCTTGCCCATACTCTCCAACACCTCCAACACGTGGTACCCCGTAAGGTCGTGGAACCCTACCAAGTCGGGCGTCACCTCAACCACGTCGCCCGGGGCGGGCGCCTTCCCCAGCTTTTTATAAAATATGTACTCTGTCCATGTCGGCATATAGAGTACGCGTTCTATATATATAAAAATTTTGGGGTTGGACGCTTACCCTATTCTCAACGCGGCGCTCGCCGCCGCATATGCATCTACAAGCCCGTAGCCGCTGAAGACGTCGAAGCCGGCAGGACCTATGTCTTTCGCCGTGGAGGTCAACACTTGGTACACCTCGTCTGGAGTCAACGGCCTAAAGCCGTAGGCAGACCTAACTGCTTGGAGGAGGGCCACCACGCCGGTTACATGCGGCGTCGCCATGGAGGTGCCCGACATATAGGCGTATCTGCCGCCGGGGTATGTGGAGAGTATATTCACGCCGGGCGCCGCCACGTCCACCTCAGGCCCGTCGCTCGACCAGGCGGGTATCGCGTAGTTCTGGTCCACGGCGGCTACCGCGATAACCCAGCTGTACCTAGCCGGGTAGCCGACGTTGTTTGTGCCGGGGTTGCCGTCACCTGAGTTGCCAGCAGCGACCACCTGGACGGCGCCTTGCTGGTATGCCCAATAGGAGGCGTCTCTAAGCACGGAGGAGTCCGAGGAGCCGCCCAGCGACATGGAGAGTATCTTAACACCTGCCTTGACAGCCTCTACAATGCCCTCGGCGATGTCGCTGTAGTAGCCGCTCCCGCTGTCGCTAAGAACCTTCACAGCCACAAGCCGCACCCTGGGAGCAACGCCGGCAACGCCCACGTTGTCAAGTTGCGCCGCGATTATACCAGCAACATGTGTGCCGTGGCCGTTCCTGTCTGCACACTTTGACAAATCTGTACCCTTGTAGAGCCTAGTCCCCACTGTGTTGATACAGTACACAACCTTGCCGGAGAGCTCTGGGTGTTTGGAATCTCTACCTGTGTCCAGCACGGCAACGGTCACTCCGTAGCCAAATGCGGCGTCTCCAATGGTGACGAAATAGGCGTCCCAGACGGCGTGTGCGTTTATCATCTTCACGTTCCACTGCAC
>DAITPC010000045.1:0-12126 GCA_036833835.1 Pyrobaculum sp.
AGGAAATAACTATTGGAGAACAAAAAATAACCGTAACCAAATGTGAATTATCTTCGGATGTCGATATTATAGAAAGCTTTACCAATAAACTCGCCACCAGGATATCTGATACACTACCACGGCTTGAAAAAGACGATGTTAAAGACGATGTTAAACACGTCTTCGCAGGTGTGAACAATACAGATCAAATATTTCAAGACATAAGTAAAGCAATAAACAAGTATTATGATGATATTATTTATAATCATCAAAGTAACTACAATCATTTGATTGTAAAGAGCATTAGGGACCTACTTACTATCTACGGGGTTAGTTGTGGCACTCAGAACTGTAACTGTGAGGATAAAAAACATGAGGTTATTAATAATTTAATTTCGAAAAAGGAAGATGTTGAGAACGTGTTAAAAAAATATTCTATGGAAATGCTGGAGGAGATAGATGGCACGATTGGTAGATGTCTGGGCGTGGTTGATACAATTCATGACTCTCTTTTAAACAAGCTTGAGTGTACTGGCGACATATGTAGTGAAATAAGGCGGACGTTTCAGGAGTTAGGTGGCAATGTCATTGGTAAGAAGATTGGGAATGTGGCGGGGGCATGTGTTGGGAAGTACCTGGGTGCGGTAGCTCAGGCGGGTATCAACTCTGTGGTTTCTACGATACCTGGGGCTAATCTTGTGTATATTTTGGCAAACGGCATCATGGGGGCGCTTCAGAACCAGGTGATTATAGAAGGTACGATAGTTTCGGCGCCTGTAGAGCTGGGGGGTTTTAAGCTTGCCGGGGGTCTCGGGGCATTTAAAATCTACAACGTGTCAGACCGGGTTGCCTGCCATAGCACTGAGGTAAGGGAGATATCAGGCCAGAAGTTCCTAAGTAAGCCAAGCACGACTGAGGCAATTCTCGCCGGCCTCAAAGGCTTCGCCTCTGCAGTGGCACAACTCTACGCAACAGATGGAGGGGTTGTTGATCTCATACCCATAATACGTATGGTAGACATACCAGAAAACGGCTACTTCATGTTCACAGCTACGCCAGGCATCTACGTGCTGAGTATTGACAGACTTACCGCAAAAAGTATAGTAGATAAGTTTAAAGAAAGTCTAACAAACACAATAAAACAAAACTTGCGTGAATCCTATGAAAATGGTTCTTCATGTGAACTATATAAGAATATTAACAGTGCTGTTCAAAGTTTAAACATCGCATATGATTCTTCATCTAGAGACGCCCTATACAATAAAGCCTATGAGGAGGGTTATGACTATGGGGGGAGGGAATCGGACTCGACGCCGCTTACTTTAAACATGTACTTTGTTGTGGTTCCGCCTTACATGGCTGGGGGGAGGTTTGGCTCTACTTTTAACTACACTCTTGTGGCGGATGTGTTTGGGCTCTTAAGGAGCTTTCTCTTTCCCGGGCTTGGCGGAGTCCGCCATCAAATATTAACTACGCTGGGGGGTGATTTTTGTAAAGAGACGTCAGGTAGTGGTGGGAGTACGTCTATAAAGATTAGCGGTAATGTACATACATCTATAAAGACGTTGAGTGGCAATGAACCTACGTTTATAATAGGACAAGCTATCTACGACGCATGTTCCGGGGTTATAAACACAGTCTCAAACATCGTAGATGAGATAGTGAATGAGACTGTGGATAGGCTTTTGAAGCACTTCACGGCTACTACACAAACCAAAGACAAGTTTAAGTGCGACCTGCGCGGTATTCTAGTCTCTGTGGCTGAGAGCGCCGTGGGCGCGATAAAAGATACATTAAAATCAGAAATTAGAGAGATGGTTGGTGAATACGTGGTCTCACCCCTCTCCCAAAGGTTGCAGGGAGCTGTTTGTGGTCAGCTGAGTAGTAAGGTTGGGGGGCTTGTTGACGAAAAGCTCTCTTCTGTACTTGGGCAGCTTTTTGGCTTGTTTAAACTATTTGATACTCAGAATGTACTCAGCTTCTCAGAACGGCCAAGCAGTACGGAGTCCGGGATAAAAGGGGCCTTCTGCGAATTATTAGGTAGTTCGCAGATGGTCAGCTCTGTTAGTCTCTACGTCACGAAGGTTTTTGACGCGGTGGAAGAGGGCCTCTACGTGCCGTCTTACTTCCTCTCCGCCTACCCTATCCGGTTTAAGGAGTCGCCTACAGCAAGATGGTGCTACGCCGCGGTGGCCAGCCCCTACTACCTCTACGTGTTGCCCAAACCGCCGACGAGCGACGCCGAGAGAAAACGCCTCCTCGTTCAAGCATTAGAAGTTATAAGAGCGGATCCAACCCTCCAGGATAAGTTCTACTCTTTCTTACAGTCAAAAAAAGTACAAGTCACCCTCCCCACCTTAAAAGTATCAGGAAGCTTCCCATTCTTCCAAATAGAGTTGAAGCCATTTACTTGGAATGCTACGGGAACGGAGAGAACGGAGAGGATGGTGGCGTGTGACCTGTTATCTCTAGTATTTTTGAATCGCTATAAGAGGTTTAGCGAGTGTCTTGCCGAGGGTAAACTTGACTGGACTATAAATGCGCTTACGAGTACGGAGGATAATGTCGGTCTTTTTGACTCTTTGCTTTTGATGCTTCGTGGCTGGCGTTCTGTGGATTTGCCTGTGTTGGTTGGGGTGAATAGGTATTTTGATGCGTTTAAGGTGTATCCGGCTATTGCCGTGAGGGAAGCCAATAACCCGAACCCGTATTACTTCGTGGTGCCGTTTTCCACGCCTGCCCGGGAGCTCTTCGTGCTGGGCACCGTGGGTGACGTGGTGGTGTATGACGGGTTGAAAAAAGGTGAGTATAAAAATAGGGTGCCGTTTTTATACGTAGACGTGTCTAGGTAGTATAAATTTCTAGGTAGATTTTTTTCGTGACGCAGAAGTAGCGGTAGATGGCGTCCGGCACCTTCTCCAGGTTGTCGCATGGGTTGCCGAGGCTACTTATGATCTGGGAGATGTCGAAGTTCTCTAGTAGGAGTTGTATAACTTGGTTTTGTTCTAGTTCACTGGTGATTTGCGTAATTACGTCATGGACTGTTTGTTGGCAGGCGTTGGTGAGGAGGTTTCTTATGTCGGCTACTGCTTGGTATGCTATTCTGCATGTGGTTATTTTGTCTAGGTCTGGCGGCTCTGCGCGTGCTTTGATTATGTACGTGCCGGCGGGTATGACGTACCCCGTCTGGGTGGGCAGTATTACCTTGGCGGTGGTTGGTATTGTGGCGGTTGTGGTGGGGCCTGTGATTACTATGCAGGTGGGGGCTCCGCAGCGGCATTCTTTGTCGGGGCATATCTTTATGGTGGTGCCGTGTGGTATGGCCACGTGGGCGGTTTTGGTCTGGCCTGGCTCTATATCTAGCAACGTCTTGATAGCGGCGGCGATGTCTTCTGTGTGGAAGTCTTTTGCCTTGTCTAGCATGTAGAGGTAGGTGCCGTATATGGCGGCTGTTGCCGCGACGAGTAGCGCCACTAGGAAGACGTAGGAGGGGTTCATGTCCCGCAGAGCTTTCTGCTTGGCTTTGCCACGACCACGGTGGCGGCGCCTTCGCCTACCGACGCGGCGGCTATGGCCACGTAGTAGGTGGGCGTTCTCATCATGCAATACTCGGTGGGTATGGCTAGCTGTATGTAGTGTAGGCCCGACACGTTGAAGTACCAGATGGATTCGCGGGGGTCGAAGGCGCCCATTATGGGGAATCTGTAGGCTTTTTCGCCTGTGACGTTGTAGAGGGCGGCTGCGTAGGTTATGAGCAAGATTTCTTTTTGGCTACTGTAGAGGGTTACTGCGGCTTTGACGCCGCCGAAGGCGCCGAGGTTTTTAAACTCCACCCTCACGTTGGCGGCTGAGTTTATAAACGCCAACACGTTGTTGTCGCAGGCGGCCACGGCGTAGATCGACGTTATGTAGACGTAGTTGCCGACGTTTTCAACCTCCACTTCTAGCGTCTTCAGTTTGCAGAAGACACCGCGGAGGGCGGCGTAGGCCCCCGCCTTGTCGGTAAACACCACATTGAAATAGTCGATGTACAGCTGTTGGAGTACGCTTGCTTGGTCTTGGCTTGCTTGGTCTTGTGTGGTTAGTGTTGTCTCCAGGGCGTTGGCTGTGGCGTAGGCGGCTTCTTCTGCGGCGTTTCGTAATATGTGTTCGACTTCGCGTTTTATTATGGTGTAGTTTTCTATGGCGGCTGTGGGGCCTATTGTCCTTTTGGGTAGGGCGACTAGGAGGAGTAGGGTGATGGTGAGGATGAGGGCGGCTACCCCGATTAAGACCTGCCCTCTCATCGGGACAGGCGGAGGGATATTATTCTCCCCTCTCCCCGCATGAGTATGAGTGTGGCGCCGTCTGACCGCGCCGGGTCGTAGCCTCTTGCGATGGTGTATACTACGCCTCTGGTGAGGGAGATGACTGTGAGGTTGTACCCGACGTTGGGGGGTAGCAGGGTTTCTATGGCGGCTTTGGCGTATTGCGGGTCGCCGGAGCCCGAGACGCCGTAGGCCACGGCGTAGGCTATGCCTGTGTCTGCCCAGTGGATGAGTATCCTCTCCGCGTTTATCCTGAGGGCGTAGTCGGACTGGACGTACTGTACTTTGAAGAGGTGTTGGGCCACGACGAAGGTGAGGACTGTGGCCACGACGAGTAGCGATGCCTCGAGGAGCGCCGCTTGGCCTCTCATCGTCCGGGGGATATGAGGACCGTGCCGTTGGGTAGCACCAAAAACGCCGAGGTCGGGCCTGTGTAGAGCGTAGCGGGGTCTTTTACACACTTCAGCGGGCTTGCCTTCTCCGCTGCCCCGCTGGTTATCATGTAGCTGGGGGAGGGGACCAGGAGGTAGTAGCCCTTCTGGTATCCGTAGAGGGATGCGTCTATGAGGAGCGCCGGGAAGCCCGACGCCACGAAGTACATCACGCCGTTGCAACACGTCGCGTAGTAGGGTGTTATTAGGCATTCTGCGCCGCCTATTTTTAGGAGCGGCGGCGCGTTTGGTTTGAACTGTGCCTTCTGCCCGGCGGCTAGGGCGTCGGCGATTAGCGAGGTTCTCGCTTCTATCACCGCCGCGTATCCTGTGGCGGTGGTGTAGAAGTTCTGTATGGCGAGATACACGGCGGCGGCGAAGGCCACGACGAGTATAGCCGCCTCCACCACGTTCATGTCCTAGCCGGGGTCCTTCTTTTAAATTTTTACGAGGCATATACCCTTATCTGGGGGTTTTCTATCCTCACGCCGGGCTCGCAGCTGGTCACCACCATGTATTTGCCGTCCCTTATGCCCAGCTTTGGGCCGTCCAGCGGGCCGGTGTAGCCGTCGCAGTCACTGAAGTTGTCCGTGTATGCTACCTTTTCTATGGTTATGGCGGTGCCGGTGGAGTCCTGCACCTTGACTCCTTGGGGGGCTTGGATACTGCATGTGGCGGGGTTGCGGGTGTCGAGGCCTACGGTTATCTTACGGTTCTCTATTTTGACTGGGTAGTGGAGGTTTATCCTGGCTGTGTAGTTGCCGGGTTCTTGCGTCGCTCGTTGTAGGGCTATTTGGACCAGGTAGGCCGCTTCGTGGCATGCGTGGCTGTTTATGGTGTGGACTACGCTGTCGTAGAGGGTGAACACGTAGAGGAGGGAGGCTGTGGCTCCGGCGAGGAGGGCGGCGTAGAGGAGGACGACTGTGGGGATCTCCATCACCTCACCACGGCTGTTCTGTTATATATTTTTATATACGCCCCGGCGTCGCTGTAGATGCATTGCCGTGTGCCTGCCGCGCGGATGCAGAAGTTGCAGGTCCTGCCGGCGGGGGGCGTTATGGTGATCTCCTTCACTTCGGTCACCGCTATCTTCAGGGGCCCTCCGTATATAACCTCGCCGGCGTTGGCGATGTCGGTGAAGGTGGCAACTATATATTTGACCCTGTAGAGCCGTGCCGCGGCGGCCCAGCTCCCCACGGGCTCGCCGTAGCCCCCCTCAAATGCGGCAGTTAAGGTGTTTCCGGAGAGGCCCTTCAGCTCGCCGGGTGGAGAGGGGAGGATGTACCAGATCTTGAAGCGGTGAACCTCTCTGCTGCAGTTGGTAACGGCCTCGACGCCGACCGAGGCGAAGTAGGCCGCCTGCCTGAAGTTTATCACGTTGCCGGTCTCTATCATCTGCCAGGCGGGTTCCGTCCTCTCGGCAGAGGCGAGCAGGGGTGTTATGAAGGAAAAAACTAGAAAAGAGACTGAGATGAGAAGGGCGAAAAAAACCGTGGCAGGTATTACGTCCATCACCTAACAGTCACGGGATAGAGCTCGCTCCTGACTTCAGAATCCCCGCTTCTGTAGTAAACAGCAATATAATACGTAACGCCGGGCTCAAGGGATTGACCTTCAAGTTTATAAACTAGCGTCAGGGATGAGCCGGGAGAGAGTTCTGTCTTTTGTTGTGTCTGTCCACCCGGCGTAAGGGTCACAGGGTTGCTTAGCGTTCCGCCCGTGAGTTCAACTTTTGTAATGGTAGTGGAGGCTCCGCCGGTTTCTCTCACGGTTATTGAAACGTCGTATTTGTTTTGTCCTATTTTTGTTATTACTGCTTTTTCTATTATTACTTTTGGTTGTGGGTTGAAGAAGCCGCTCATCATGCCCCAGAATATGAGTACGGCGGCGATTCCTATTACTGTGAGGAGTACCGCGATTACTACGCCGCTTATGCCTTTGAGTTTTTGTGGTGTTGGGTTTTGCATATTTTCGTGTTGGTGGGGTTTTTTAATTTTTGCATGGCGTGGTAAAGCTTTTTAGTTTGTGTGTTTGGTGGTTTATGCGGTTTCGTGGTTTGAGGGTGTCTGTGGGCAGGGGTCGTGATGAGGGGGGTAGGGGCAAGAGGGATGGGGATGTAGAGGAGGAGGTGGGTGGCGTGTCTGCGGTGAAGGTGTGGAAGGGGGTGCCGGAGGGGCGGGTTGTGAAGCAGTATAGGGTTGGTCTTACGGATGTATATATTGTGGAGAGCGGCGCTTTTTATAAGTACGTGGTGGCGGATCCGGAGGTTGATGGGCGTGCGTTGAGGAGGTTGGGGGAGGCGTTGGAGAGGTTGGTGCAGATGGTGGATCCTGGTCTTTTTCTTGATGCTGAGCGGAGGGGGGAGGCTGTGAAGGAGCTTCGGTCGGGTTTGGCTAAGTTGGGTGTAAGGGATGAGGTGTTGCTGTATTTTGCGGAGCGGGAGCTCCTGGGGTTTGGCCCGCTTGACCCGGTTCTGCGTGATAAGCAGCTGGAGAATGTGGAGTGTAAGGGGCCGGGGAAGCCTTTAAACGTCGTGCATGTGGATTTTGGCCGTATCGAGACGAATTTGGTGTTTGGCGAGGCGGAGCTCGACAGCTTGGTGCAGCGGCTTGTGTTTAAGGCGGGGAAGTCTTGTAGCGCCGCTTCGCCTAAGGTGGACAATGCGCTTCTGCCTGGCGTGGGGAGGCTTACGGCAACTTGTGGGAGGGAGATTTCGGGTGGGAGTTCTTTTGTGGTGAGGATCTTTCCGGAGAGGCCTTGGACTGTGTTGGGTCTTTTAGAGCGTAACACGCTGTCGCCGGAGGTGGCGGCTTATCTGTGGCTGGCTGTGGAGTTCAAGATGCCTGTTCTCATCGCGGGGGAGATGGGGAGTGGGAAGACGAGTTATGCCAACGCTATTTTGGGCCTGGCGCCTCCAGATAGGAGGATTGGAACGGCGGAGGACGTGCCTGAGTTCAACGTGCCGCATCTAAACTGGCAGAGGTATTTGACAGACGAGAGGAGGGGGATCGATCTTTTCGAGCTTGTTAAGCTTCTGCTTAGGGCTAACGTGGATTATGTGGTGATAAACGAGATTAGGGGCGCGGAGGAGTCGCGGGCGTGGTTTCAAGCTATCTCCACAGGCCACGGCGGCGTGACGACGATACACGCAGATACCGTGGAGAGCGTGTTTAACAGGCTGGACAACCTGGGCATCCCGCCTGAGTTCCTGACCTCGCTGGCTCTGGTGGTGTTCATAGGCAGGTTTAAAATTGATGGGAAGATACAGAGAAGGACGCAGTATGTCTTTGACATAATTGACCCGAAGGCGAGGCGCTACACGCCAATTTTTAGGTACAACGCAGAGTCTGACAGCTACGAGGCTGGGGATCTCGCCTCTGCGAGGACTACGGGCCGCATTTTAGAGCTGGCTAAGTGGGATGTGGGCAGATTTATGGAGGAGTATAGGAGAAGGGTGGAGTTCTTACGCCGTGTCTTGTGTCTGCACCGCGTCTCGCCCTTGTCTGACGTCAAAACGTTAGTGGAATACTTCGCCAGGTTTTACCAAGGCTTCATGCCCAGCGTCCCGGGCGTGTGTGAGAAGAAGCCGGAGAGCAGAGAGGCGAAAAAAGAGGTGAGGACAAAGGCAGATTGGGTGGTGAGCTTCCGGATGCCCGCTGGCCCCAAGAGGATTAAGCTGAGGGCGGAGGCGGCGCCGGGGGTCCGTCTTGAGATTGTGGATGTCAACGGGAGGCCCGTAGGCGGCGTGGTGGCGGAGTTGGAGTTGTCTGAGCCGTCTCTCTCCGTAGTTGCTGTGGGGTCCGGCCGGTTGTTTTACGAAGTGGAGATGGGGAGCTCTGTGGTGGGCAGAGGCGCCGTAGATTTGATAAAACAGAGATGGACACAGCCCAGAGGGGATTTGGTGGACATGGACGAGACTAAGGTTTTGGATGATGGGGAGACGAAGATTGTGGAGGAGACTATGGTGGTGGAGGAGGCGCCGCGGCCGCAGGCGCCTAGACTCTGTCTCAAGGTGGGAGGTAGGGTTCTGCCGCTTGTGGCCGGCAGGTTGTACGGCAGAGCAGATTTTGAATTTGTAGGTGAGGTTGCTAAGTTTGTATCGAAGGAGCACTTCCGGATTGAGGAGAAGGGCGGCGGGTTGTGGGTTGTAGACGTGGGCTCTAAAAACGGCACGTTTGTAAACAACGTTAGGGCTGAGCGCGGGGTGGGGATTCCTCTGTTCCCAGGCTCTGTGGTTAGGATTGGGAAGGTGGAGGGGGTGGTGGAGCTATGTTGAGGCAGTTGGTAGATAAGGAGGTGGCGGCGCTTGTCGGCGTAAAGCTTGAGGAGGCCAGGCGCACCGCCCTTCTGCTTGTGGCCGCCGTTGCTGGTCTCGGCGCTGTCGTGGCGGTTTTTGGGCTTATCTCTCGTCAGTTTTTATTTATGTTGGGGGGGCTTGCTATTGCGTTGTCGTCTATAGTGTTTCTGTTCTACCCCGTGTTTGAAGTTAAGAGTAGAGTTGGGAGGGTGGAGGGGGAGTTGTTGCCTGCTGCGCTTTTTGCGGCTATTTATGCCTCGGCCGAGCGGGACATGACGGATGGTTTCTACGCGGTGAACCCGGGCATCGCGCCTCACATGGCCGAGTTTGTTAAGAATGTGGAAAGGATGCGTGTGAAGAAGCTCATCGCCACGCCGCATGAGGCTTTGGGGGAGGCGGCTCGTCTGCTGGAGGGTAGCAGGCTTTCTAACGTGCTTATGGCGGTGTCTACGGCGAGGACCGTTGGGCTGAGTCAGTACATACAGGCACGGGACATTTTGAGGAGTGTGCTTTTTGAGTTGAGGTCTGCGTATGCCAGGCTGGCCGAAAACGTGAAGCTCCTAGGCGAGGTGATCTTGGTGTTCTTTGGCGTGTTTCCGCTGATGATGTTGATAACATCTTCTATCTTTTACAGCTCGGGCGCTGCCATGCAGCTCCTTGCCTACGTCTTCCTGTTGATCCCTATGATGGGCGTGGCGCTGGCGTACCTCGTGGACGCCGCGTATCCTAAGACTCCTGAGTCTTTTTTAAAGAAGTACAGGGTATACCTAATCGGCGTGGGGATCGGAGCGGGGGTCGCCGTGGTCGTGGCGATGGCCCTGACGGCAATGCCTCTGCCTCTCAAAATCTCAGAGAGGGGTTCCGAATATGTAAATGCGGTTAAGGGGGCCTATGCGGTGGCAGTTGGTTTAGCCGCTGGTGTGCTGGCAACAGGCGCCTTCGTGGTGCCTAAGTATCTCCTCGAGGCCAGGAGGAGATGGGGTATCATCTCAGCGTTGCCGTTTTTCGTCCGGGATCTGGCCGAGAGCGTGAAGACAGGTCTGGCTCCGGCCAGGGCTGTGACGACGCTTATCCAGCGTAAGAGCTATAATAAGCACTTCGATGAGGTCCTCAGGTCTACAGCCCGGCGCATCGCCAGGGGTGCCACCTTTAGGGAGGCTATGGCAGAGGAGGCCCGGGGACTTCCTTGGATTGCCGGCGTTGTCCTCGCCGCGGCTGGGGAGGCGGAGAGGCTGGGCGCGAGGCACGAAGTCTTTGCGGACCTTGCAGACGCTGTTCGGGATATCGTCGACATTCTCAAAGCTGCCAGATCTGCCATGCGGGGTGCGGTGGCTTTTGGGCTGATAACTGTGGTGATAATCACGGTGCTCCTTGGAGGCGTGGCTAAGATGTTAATATTCCAAGTGGCAGATCAAGCCACCTCTCTGCAGGCCGCCTCTAAGAACATACCTGCAAATGTGCAACTTATCGGGTGGCCGCAGGTGCCGGAGGTTCTGCGTTATGCGCTTATAGGCGCTGTTTTAAATGCTGCTGTGCTGGGCGTGTTGATCGGCAAAATGGCCGAGGGGAATTTCTACGCCAGTTCTCTATACCTCGCGTTGGCTGGCGCCGTAGCGCTCCTCTCAATACTTATATCGATATTTTTATGAGAACGCCGGTTTTTCTCCTCCTTCTCATAACCCTGCCTCTGGCGGCGCTTCCTCAACTTGGCGACACCGCAAACATCCTCCCAGACGTTGGGCACAGGGCCGAAGAGGGGACAGTGGCTGTATTCCTTACGCCGGATTTAGCTGGCCGCAGGAAGGAGGTCTACTTGGGCGAGAGTCTGTGGCTTGTGGTGCAGATAAAGAGGGCGTATTCACCATGTCCCTTCTCTGTGGAGATTACGGATTTGGAAACGGGGGAGGTCGTTTTGAGTAGGTCCGCGGTGTTGAACGTGTGTGGGGGCCAGATGCTTGCCGGCATGTACCAGACGTTGATATTCACCCAGTTTAAGATTGTGGAGCCGGTAAGAGAGGGCCGTAGGTTTAGGATCGTGGTGAAGGCAGGCAATGAGTGGGGCGCCTATACGTTTACAGAGCGGCACAACCCGCCGGGGAAAATAACAAGTGTCACGTTTTTTGAGGGGGGCAGGGTGACGACGGTCTTTAGGAAAGGCGGCGAGTATAAGCTTGTGGTTAAGGTGCGAAACGAGGGCGAGGTGGAGGCGAGGTACACCTTGACGCTTCTCGTCGACGGGAGGGAGGCGGCGGAGCAGAAGATCTCCGTAAGATCCAAGACTGAGGCCACGGCTGTTTTCAACGTCAAGCTTGAGGACCTCCGCGGCAGGGTGAACTTCACGGTGGTGCTCCGCGGTGTTATTGTAAACGACGTGCAGTCGGTCTTCTACGACGTCATGTCTCCATATCCCGAGTTTTCACTTCTATACCCCTCCTCGGTGGAGGGCAAAGTGGGCGAGCTGGTTAGGGTGGGGGTTAGGCTTAGAAACGAGGGACCTACCTGCAGACAGCCTACAGTCTCTATAAAGGCGGATCCAGACGCAGATGTGAAGATCAGCTACGGCGGAGGCGACGTGGGTTACGGCGGCTTTCTGGACTTGGATCTGTTTATAAAGCCTCTATCGGCGGGCCGCGGCCGTCTCTCTATCACGGTGACGTGTGTCGACCACGTCTCAACAGTACATATGGACTACACGGCGTTGGCGAGGCTCTCTCTATCGGCGGTTGACCAGACCGGCGGCTCGCCCCCCGTACGTCTCTCCCTAGAAGGGAGGGAGGTGGTCGGCGAGGTGTGGCTCGCCGGCGGGGGCCACGTGGTGGAGGCTCCGCGCGAGGTCCAGGCGGGCGACGCGAGGTGGATTTTCGACAGGTGGAGCGACGGAGTTACGTCTCCCTCTAGGCGTGTAGATCTTACAGGGAACTTAGAGCTCAATGCGCTATATAGGTTGCAGTATTTTGTCTATTTTAAGACTCCTTGGGAAATCAAGGAGGGGTGGTTTGACCGCGGCGCCGAGATGGAGATCTCTGTCGGCGACATGGAGCAGGGGGAGTGGCGCTTCAGATTCAGGGGCTGGTCGGGTAGCGGGTGTCCTCTTTCTGGCAGGTTTGTGGTG
>DAITPC010000046.1:0-11514 GCA_036833835.1 Pyrobaculum sp.
CACATATCCTCAGCCGTGAACCCCTCCCTCGCCATCTGAGCCACGAAGAGGCCCAGCACCGTGGGGAGGTCTGAGAGGGGCCCGATGGCGACGGCCTCCCTCCCCCCTTCCTCGTAGATGAGCCTAACTATGGGGCCCTGCCTCTCGACCCTAAGCATGGGAGGGGGTAAAAAGACCCTTTTAAGTTAATCCCCCACGGGAATTGGCGGAAGCGGCCGGAAACAGGTCACTGCACGTGAGAAGTCGCCAGCCGCCACGAGATACACCGTGGCGTTCCCCACCCTACACAGCTTATCGGCCCCGCCCTTGATGGAGGCGAAGGTGCAGTAGACCCTGCCGTCGGCGTCCACCACCTTCACGTCTTTCAGATCCACCCGGGCGGAGACTACCACAACGCCGTCTTGGCAGTAGGCGCTAAACGGCGGAGGAGGCTCCGGGGGCGGATACGTCCTCCTTACGTCAAGATACGCATACACGGCGAGGACGGCGATTATAATCAACGCGAGGCCGATTAGCAACACGCCAACCCGCGCCAGATCCATAAAAACAACCGACACAGATATATAAAACCGCACCCCGCGGGACCCCTCAGAGGCGGCGCCTGGACGGTTAATCTGGCCTGATCGAGCCGAGGATCACCTCGGCAGCCTCCTTGGGATCCACGAAGTAGAACTTCAGCCCAGCTATCTCCACCGCCCTCAGCTCCCCCCTCTCCACCAGCTCGTCGAGGAGACGCCGGGCCTCCTCCACCGGCACCCCGAAGTAGTGCGCAACCTGCTCCGCCAACACAGCCCCCATCTTCCGCACAAACTTAACAACACCGCGCCTACGCACCTCACAAACAACGGGCCCTCCACATATATTTTGTGGTGATAAGTTCACACAGAGGTTTCTCTCTAGTGGGATCGCGATTGAGCCAACCTCTCTGCTATCTCGACCGCCTCCTCCGGCGTATTGGCAACTAAAGCGCCTTCCTCCTCGAAGTAGCGGTAGGCCTCCCAGACATCTTGGTGACCCGTCTGCGGTTTGAGGATTATCACCGGGCGTTGCGCCCTTATGCCGAACTCCACCTGGTACTTAGTACCCCAGCCCCTCTGGCGGTATCTAGCCTCGGGGATAATCACCGCGTGAGACATCCCCGCTATTATGCGGTTTCTGGCGGCTAGGCGCTGACTGATCCTCGCCGGATCTTTTTGCAGATACTCAGCCACGGCGGCTGCCCGATGCGTTAGGTTAAAAAGCCACTGCACCGCCGGATTAAGGCGTGCCAGATCCTCCAGAATATGGGACAAGACGCCCACAACGGCTCCGCCAGCCTCAGCGGCGGCCTCGGCGGCCTCCCTATCCACACCTGGTGCGAGACCTGTCACCACTGTGTATCCGCGTTCCGCAAGGAGGCGGGCGATGCGGCGTGTGGCTTCGCGCCCCGCTTCAGTGGGGTTCCGCGTACCTACCACAGCTATGGGGCTGTTGAGTATTTTAGTCAGGAGCTTACCTACGCGGAAGAGAACCAGCGGCGGATGTACTTTGCCGTAGCCGTAGTTCAGCAGGTTGCGGGGGTACTCAGGCGAGTCCATAGCCAACGGAACAACGCCTAGTTTCTCCGCCTTGACATAAATACGCACATCCACCGACTTAATAAGGCCGGCCAAGAGGTCGTCCAGCTTCTTGCCCTCCTTCACCGCCCCTGCCAGCGCCAAGGTGGTTACCTGCTGGCCGCCCTCGCCCCACCGCTCCCAGAGGGCAGCCAGCGCCGCAACAACCTGCGGATGGTTGTCGTCGTAGTTGTCGTGGTCCTCCCATATTCTCGGCATTGTACATGTGAATTCTCTCCTCAAGGCATCGCGGGCTACCACCGCCGCATATATCCTCCGGGCACCTGCACCTCTCAGCTCCCTGGCGAGAGCCTCTAGGGTGGTGCCTGTCGTCCTCACATCGTCAATTACCAAGACGGGCACCTCAGGCTCCAGTCTACGCCTCGGTTTGAGAAACTTCATGTAGCTCGCCACCCGCCTCTCTGGATCCCTCTCTGCCCGGACATCCCCCGCCTTTACGGGCTCCATCTTCTCGACAACATCCTCAATCCTCACCTTGTAACGAGACCTAAGCCGCGTATACACAGACCTGGCGAGCTCCAAGGCTTGGTTATAGCCGCCCTTCTCCTCAGGATGTTTAGGCACCGGCACAAGGAGCACCTCTCGCGCTTTGCTAAGAACCTCGCCCCACTCCCTCTCGACGGCCTCGGCGAGAAGACACCCAAGCGGCCCGCCGTATTGAGGATCACGCTTAAGCTTTAGAACCCACTCAGTAAGAGCGTTGCCGAAGTCGCCCCAGACGTCTCTGCTGTAATACAGACCCAGTGCGAGAAAGCCGTCAACCGACCTGAGACCGTTGAAAGGATCACGGACACACGGGTGATATGGCTCCTCCCGTATCCACCCTATGTACCTCCCCAACACCGCCTGCTCCCCCCTCCAACTCACGTGAAGAAAATTCCAGCGACAGATCCAACACTCCGCAATATCCACATACAGACCACCGCCTTAAAATGAGCTGTAGAAACTAAGTTTACATATATCTCTTACAATCCATAGATATTACAAGACCACAAATACCAAACGCCTGTCAACACGCCCACCACAGCCGGCAACAAGACTCTGAAAGCCGACCCCACCCGCAGAGACGTACGCAATCAGACACCAGCGCGGAAATACGACAGAAGCCTCTCTCCAAGCCCATAGCTAAGGAGCTGAAAAAGAGGACACACGCCTCAACTCGTCAAAACCTATAAAATTATCATTGCCGCGAGGTCCACAACGGCATAAAACACCTCGAGCCACAATTCCCCTCTTTTTCCCTCTACTTATCCCCCTTGTTCCTCTTTTCCATCGACGCCAGCTCCACATTTGCTGTACTCTCGGCTTTTAATATGGCGGCGGTTAAAGTTTATATATGCGGGGTTATGTACAACCAGCCGCCGTAGTCTAGCGGTTAGGATGGCGGGTTGTGGTCCCGTTGACCCGGGAGGGGCAAACCCCGGGTATTCAAATCCCGGCGGCGGCCCCATCGACCTCCTCACGGCGTTTTTGAACATCCCCGATTCCCCGTCTCAGCACGCGCCCAAACCGCTTCCGCAACTCTCTTCACAGCATTGCTCTTCATAGCCGCTCGTAACTTGTCAAACACGTCCTCATCTGCGTAGTCGCCCTCTCGTCAAGATGTGACTCATCCATCTGTTTCACTAAACAAAACCAAGTGCAAGATCGCCCCAAGGCCCATACACCACTGCCTCCCACCACTAGGCAGAGATATGCAGCCCCAACAATTCCGCATCGACCCACAACCGACACTAAGAGAAAACCGCCACGAGCCACCCACGACCCGCCTCACATACCCAAGCAGCTCAACCACACACGGCCGGAATCCTTCAGTTCACGCCGAGACAGCCTTCTAGTGATAAGTTTGTTAAAAAGTGAATCTAAAGTTTTATGCCTGAGACTTTTCTTAAGATTAATGCAAATGTCTATTTAAAGACAGCTCGTAGGCGTCGTAGCCCACAAGCCTCACCAGCCTTCCGTCGGCCAACACAACGGCGTCGGGACCTCTATAAATATGACAGCGGCGTAGCCAAAAGCCGCGAGTACCATTAGGAGTGGGGCCCAGCTCATCGCCTATACCGCCGGGCCGTGGCTATTAAGGGCGTCGCTTAGAGCGAGACGGCAGGTAGAGGAGGTGAGACTGGGTCGGGGAACGAGGTTGTGGAATTGTCGGCGCAGTGGGGCGAGACGTTTGACAGTCAACGGCTCGGTGGCGACGGTAAGAATTTGGGCTCTTCAGATGAGTGGTATTTTGATGCGGATTCACGTTGCTGTTGGACGTGGTCTTGCCTTGGGTTCATTTCGGAATTTAGGAGGTGGCGTCGTCGCTCCGGCGCCTCTGTCGTCGGAGCTTTGGCGTGTATGATGGATTTTGGCTATGCATTGTTGTTGTGGCGGCGGTTGGTTTGTAGGTGGCGTCTGTCGTGGCTGGGCGTTAGCTGGCCGGGGTTTACTGCCGTTTTTTGACTAGTTCTATTAGTAGTTTTTGGATCTCTAGTAGGGTTGTCTGTAGGGCGTCGATCCTCTTGTTTGTCTCGTCTATCCTCTTCGCGAGCTCGTCTATTCTCAGCTGCATCTCATCTATACGTTTCTGCAATTCGTCTATGCGCCGGTTAGTCTCATCTATCCTCTTGTTTATGTCGTCTATTCTTTTGTTGGTCTCGTCTATCCGCACAGCAAAGACTGACGCCGCTTCGTCCATCCTCTTGTTGGTTTCGTCTATCCGTGTAGATAGGTTTTTTGTTACTTCATCTATGCGGGTAGAGAGGTTTTTTACTATTTCGTCTATTCTTCTGTTTGTCTCGTCTATACGTTGGTTTGTTTTGTCTATTTTTTCTTCTAGTCTGGCTATTTCTGTCCTCACTTCTCTCAGCTCGCCGGTTATCGTGCCGAGGTAGAGAAGGAAGATGTCATCTGTGGAAAGCCTCTTGCCCTCCCTCACCTTCTTCAAAACATGCTCCACAGCAGTCTTGAGCACATCATAAGCCACAGCAGAAACATCACCCACAAATAAGACGCCGCCCCCTATAAATAACTTTATGTGGCGTTATTTGAGTCGAAGCGTCGGTTTAATAGCGGCGGCTGGTCTAAAGTGGTTAAGGTTTGTGTTGTCTGTAAGTGTCTTTCGTGGCTACTCCGTTGGCTGTGCGTCTAGCAGGCGTTGTGGAGATGTCGTTCTAGGTGGGGGCGAGTTCTGGCGTGATGTACCAGGCTATTATCCACCTCTCTTGTTCCTTGGCTAGGGCAAGGACGGCGGAGTAACGGAATTTCACAACTTCTCTGGCTGGGTTGCCTGTGAGGAGTAGCGCGGTGAGGCGGGAGAGGTGTGGGAGGTGTCCTACCACCATGATGTTATCCATGTCGGCTAGTCTCTGGGCCCAGGGGGTGGGGTCGTCGTTTGGGTTTAGGCCTTCCACCTGTCTCAGGGGGCTGCCGAGGTGTCTGGCGTAGATCTCGGCTGTTTGCCGCGCCCTTGTCTTGCCGCTGTGGATTATTTCCCTGGGCTTGACCCCCGCCGCGGCGAGGAGTCTTGCCACTTTTTCCGTCTCGGCGACGCCGTCGGGGGTGAGGCGCCTCTCCGGGTCCTCTGCCTCTGTGTAGGCCTTGCCGTGTTGGACGAGGAAGATCATCTACGCCGCGGCATGTGAAGATTTAAACGTTTCTGCATCACGTATTTAAACCATGTCGACGGCTGAAGTGTGGACGTGGTGTTGGAGAGGCCGTGGCGGAATTTAAGGGCTTGTGCGGAGGCAAGGAGGGCGGAGGCTGTGGCGGAGCTTAGGGTGGCTTTCTTGTTGCTGGAGGCGGGTTATACGCGTAATGCGGCTGGTAAAGTGTTTCAAGCTTTTAAGTCGCTTCTGGCGGCTTTGGCGGCTGAGCGGCGGGAGGAGCTTAAAAGTCTTAAGGGGCTTGACAAAATCATCGCCTACACGCCGACTCGCGTCATTAGGGAGTTGGCCTCGCTTTTAGGTCTTGAAAAAGAGGCGTGGGTGGCGCTGGCGCTTCACCAGTATCAATACAACGGCCCCGACCCGGAGGGGGTTATGTCTATCTACCCAGATCGAGACGCCGCCGTTAGAGACATCTGTTGGCTCGGGGGGCGGCTTGCGGAGTTGCTGGGCAGTTTTATGGAGGAGGTCCGGCTGTTCTGCGGCGGCGCGGTAGCTACCGGGAGTTTTGCAGAGCGGCGTTAGGTCTTGTCTACTACGTAGAAGTGTTTCGCGCGTTGCGCCAGGCCTATCAACACGGAGAGGATCTCGAGGGGCGAGGCGAGGAGGACGTCTATAACATAGCGCCTTGCCTTTAGGCTCCCGTAGATGTATACGGAGGCGTAGACCGCGGCGACGGCTATGGCCAGGCTGGGGCCGTGGAAGGCGGCGATGAGGGGCGCCGCCGCGAGAAACGTCGCGAGTGCCGCTGAAAGAGGCGGTATGGGGTTTCTGTATCTTGCCGCGTCTCGCAGGGCGTTGGCCCACCTGGCGCGTTGCAGCATGAAGTCGCGGAGGCTGTTGGGGCTTTTGATAGAGACGCGGGTTCTGCTTTGGAAGGTTTTGTAGCCTCTGCGGATCAGCTCCATCGCCAGGCGGAAGTCCTCTGTGACGGTGTCGCCCATGGCGGGCCAGATCTCCCGCAGGACGTCTCCCCGGATTATCAGCAGCTCTCCGTGCATGCCGAATATAGGCCTCCGGAGGACCTCTAACGCGAAGCGGAAGCGGGTGACGTCGTCGAAGTGTCTAATCCAGTCGAGGGCGTAGGCCAACGCAGAGCGCCCGGGCCTGGGCACGATGACGCCGTTGCCCGTCACGTAGCCCCGGGCGCCGTAGTAGGCGATGTCCTGCAGGAACCTTGCGTCGAGGGGGTAGGAGTCGTCGTCGAGGAATACGTACCACATGTCGGGTCTTGCGTGGTTGAGCACAAACCACCTCACCGCTCTGTATTTCGTGCCGTCTTGGTCTTTCGGCACCACCAAGACGTTGGGCATGTTCAGCGGCTTGGAGGAGACGACGACGTATCTGAGGCCGAGACGTTGCAGTTGGGCCACGGTCTCGCGGAGGGCGGGAAGCACCTTCTCCGTGCCCACCGTCACCACCACAACGAGGTAGTTATCTGTGGGGGGCGCGTCTGGTGGGACGCGTGGCTTTTTGAGGGCGCCAGCAGCTAAGACAAAGAGGTATAAGCCGCCGGCGAGGTTTAGGGCTGTGTAGACGGCGTCGAACATGTCCACACCTCCGCGGGGGTATTTATGTTATGATCAACGTTAACATGTTAACAGCTATGCCTTTTCTAACGCAGGGATTTGAGCCAGTTCTATATGAAATTCAATTCGAATTCATTAACAATGTTAAAAGCTTAAATATGCTGATCCAAAAAAGCCTATGACATCCACAAACCGCCGGAGTTGGGGGAGGATACGCGGCCACAGATTGCCGCGGGGAGTCCTCTGGTCTTTCCCAAGGGGCTTGTCTAAATTTGTTCCTGTCTTTGTCGTCGTAGTTGTGGCGGCGGCTCTGGCAGTTCTATATGTGGCCTCCCCAGCTACGGGTTCACAGCCCCAGACGCGGCAACCCACCGCCGCAGAATCGCCGGTTGCGGTGGGGACGCAGACAGCCCAGCCTCCCGTTAAGCGGCCGGAGAAGGTGGTGGCTGTGGTTAACCCAATCCCCAAGGATCGGGTGGCGGGGGAGGCGGCTGAGCTTGAGAGGTTTTTGGAGGAGCGGCTTGGGGTTGACGTGGAGATATATTTCCCGCTGAACGTGGCCGCTGTTGTGGAGGCGCTGAGGTTCGGCCACGCGCACGTCGCCTTGGGGATCGGCGCTTTGCCCGCGGCCTTGGCCTTCTCTGTGGCAGACGTGGAGCTGTTGCTGGTGGAGGTTAGGGAGGTGATGTTAGGCGATAGAGTTGTGGAGGCTCCTTATTACTACTCCTACTGGATAGTGCTGAAGGATTCCCCGTATAGGAGCCTCGAGGAGCTCAGGTGGAGGAAAGCTTGTTTTCCCAGCGAGCTCTCCACCTCCGGCTACATCTTCCCCATGTATAGGCTTGTCCAGCTTGGTCTTCTGAAGCCGCCTGTGGATCCTAGGCGGTTCTTCGGCGATGTGGTGTTCGCCGGCGGCTACGCCCAGTGTTGGGAGGCTTTGAAAAACGGCCACGTGGATGTGACGGTGACGGCGGGAGATGTGCCTGCGAGGCTTTACTGGGAGGCGATAAACGGGAGCAGGATACTGGAACAACAGGGCCCCATCCCGTCACACGTGGTTTTGGTGTCAAAGAGGTTGCCGCCTGAGTTTAGGCAGAGGCTCAAGGAGGCGCTTCTGGAGCTTAACCAGAGGCAGGATCTGATGAGGAAATTCGTCTCGGCCATCTTCATGAGGTTTGAGGAGAGGAGCGCAGAGGAGCACCTGGGGCCGTTGTTCCGTGCGCTGGAGGAGACCGGGCTGAAGGAAAGGTATTTGAGGTAACTTCGGCAGTTGCCGGCGATGCTTGAGAGCCTCACTGTTTCTAAGGCGACGGTGGAGGCGAGAGAGGTCTACTTCAGCTACGGCTCCGGAGACCTCCTACGTGGGGTGTCGCTGGTTGTGGAACCCGGCGATACTATCGCCATCATGGGGAGGAGCGGATCCGGCAAAACCACCCTGCTCAAGCTCTTGGCTGGCCTCCTCAAGCCCCGCGCCGGGGTGGTCCGGGTGCTAGGATGTGAAGTGGGACACCCCTGTTTTGAGTCGGTTAGGCGCCGGTTGGCGTACATCCCGCAGAGCTTGGGTCTGGTGAGCGGCGCCTCCGCGCTGTATAACGTACTGCTCGGCCGGGCGGCCAGCCACCCGCTGAGATTCATAACCGGCTTGTGGCCCCGGCGCGCGGTGGAGGAGGCGCTTGAGGCGCTACGCGCCGTGGGGCTAGACAGCAAGGCAAGGTCGTCCGTGGATAGGCTAAGCGGCGGCGAGAGACAGAGAGTCGCCATAGCGAGGGCCCTGTTTCAAGGGGCTACCGTGGCCCTCGCAGATGAGCCTGTGTCGAACCTCGACGCAGACACGGCCGCCGAGGTTGCGAAATTGCTTGTGGAGCCCAGCCGGCGGGGGACGTCGATTATAGCCGTGCTCCACGACCAGGACATAGCCTTTGAGTTTTTCAAACGGGTCTACCTACTCAACGGCGGGGTGCTTAAGGAGCTATGAGGGGCTTGGTCGCGATCCTCCTGGCCATCTCAGCGGTGCTTTCGGCCCGCCTCGGCTTGGGGAACCCGGCGCTGTATACAAAGGCGGTTGAAAACGCGGTTAGGTTCCTCGACCTGCTGGGGTTTAGAGGGGATCTGTTGCCAGAAGCGCTGGACGCGGTCTTCGAAACTTTTGTCATTTCTCTCTTCGGCGTCTCGCTAGGCGGGTTGCTGGCTTTCCTCCTGGCGCCTCTCTCAACCCCGCTTGTCGTGCCGCCGGGGCTCTCCTGGGCTGTCAGGGCTGTCTCCAGCGCTTTCCGCACCATCCCCGCCGTCCTCTGGGCCATCTTTTTTGTTATACTTGTGGGGCCGGGCCCGGCCGCGGGCGCACTCGCGCTGGCTTTCTACACCTCCACTTACTTGGTTAAGCTTTTCTACGAAGCTCTAGAAGCCGTGGAGAGGGAGCTCTACGATTCTCTCCGGGCTATTGGGATCAGAGGGCTTCCGCTGGCGGCAGCCCTCTTCACCCACGTGAGGAAGCAGATGGTTAGCCACGTGTTGTTTATGCTTGAGTACAACGTGAGGACGGCGACTATCCTAGGCTTCGTGGGCGCCGGCGGCGTGGGGTACTACATACTGCAGTACCTCTCAATACTGGACTACGCGGCAGTCACCACATACGTCGTAGTCACCGTAGTCTTTGTGGTTGCCATAGACGTGACGAGCTACCTGCTGAGGCGCCGCATTTAATTTATATAAGCCCCCCTTTACTGCCGTGGCGGTTACTAGGGGGTGGCTTCGGCGGAGGCTAGGCGTCTTCGACATGTACGCCTTGGTGCACTCAGATGTGCAGAGCACCTACTACTTCTTGGCGGGGTTCATAGCGTTCTACGCCGGGCAGTACGCCTTCTTCGGCGCTTTATACGGCGTGGCGCTCATGGCCGCCATAGCCCTTACCTACGGCGAGATGGGGTCCCGCTTCCCCGAGACAGGCGGCTCATATCTCTACGTCAAATACGCCTTCGGCGCCGCGGCTGCCTACGTCTCCGCCTGGCTCATCGCCTTTGACCAAATAGTGATGGTGGCATACGGCACCATAGACGCGGCGAAGACCCTAAACAAGGCGCTGGGCCTCGGCGTTGCCGACTCCATCCTCGCGGCGGCCCTCACCTCGGGGCTCTTCGCCCTCACTATCGTGGGCATTAGGGAATCGGCCGCGCTGGCCAAAGCCGTCGCGTCGCTGGACATCGCCGTGATCCCCACACTCATAATATCGGCCCTCCTCCTCCGCCCGGCATGGCCTCCATACTTCAACTGGGGCGGCGTAGAGGCGGCGAGCCTCCTCTTTGCGTTTTCGCTCCTGTCTCGCGGCTTCACGGGCATAGACGCCATAGGCCAGCTCGCTGGCGAAGCCCGCGAGCCGCTTGTCCAAGTTCCTAGGGCCACGGCTCTGGTCGTGGCGATGGGCACCTTCTACGGCCTCGGGCTTACGGCGGCCATCATGTCCGCCCTACGGCCCGAGGACATAAAAGACCCCGCAATCGCCCCGCTGTATCTAGCCGCGTCGATACACCCCGTCTTGCTCTACGCCGCTGCCTTGAACCTCTTCCTCGTGATGACCGTGGCGGCGCTGGCTGGCTATATCTCCTTCTCCCGCATGATGTATATGCTGGCGGAGGAGGGCCACATACCGGGGGTCCTCGCCAAGTTGCACCGCAGGTTCAGAACTCCCTACCTCTCGCTAACCGTCGTATACCTCATCTCCCTGGCCCTCGTCCTGCCAGGGGAGTTAGAGATAATCCTGGCCATATACGCCATCGGGTCCCTCCTAAACTACCTGCTGGTGGCCATAGCGCTGGCGAAGGCGGCTAGAAGCGGCACCCTCTACAGCGCCTTCAAGACCCCCTACGTGGCGGGGATACCGCTCTCAGCCCTCGTTGCCATAGCCCTCCTCCCGGCGGGCATAGCCCTCACCATCCTGGAGAAGTACAGATACCTCTGGGCACTCGGCCTATGGCTACTCGCCGGGGTAGCCCTACACCTCATACAACGCCGCCGCGGCTAGTTTTTATATACAGAACACCCTTGATACATGAGGCTCAAGAGCAGAAACGTGGTGGTGGCAGGCGCGGGGCCAGGGCTGGGCTCCACCGTGGCGCGACGCGCGCTGGAGGAGGGGACCCAGGTCTACGCAATCGCGAGGAGGCGCGAACACCTGTAGCCACTGACAACGCTAGGGATAAAGACGGGGGCGTTTGACCTCTCCAGACCAGAGGGGGTAGTAGCCGCTGCGGAGGCGGCGGAGAAGGAACTAGGCCGTGTCGACGGCTTGGCCGTGACGGCGGGCGGCTGGGCGCCGGGGGCTCGAAGAAGACGAAGACGGCTTGGAGGCCATGCTCTCAGTCAACCTAAGGGCGCATCTCTGGACCGTCAAGTCCTTCCTCAAGCTGATGCGGCCGGGGTCCGCCGTGGTGCTCGTGACCTCCATATGGGGGCCTATCAAGAAGTCCCCCGGCGCCTTGGCATACACCGTGAGCAAAGCCGCAGCCGCCGACCTGCTGGAGGCCCTGGCCGCGGAGCTTCTGGACAGAGGCATTAGGGTCAACGGCGTAGCACCATGTCTAGGGATGCTGAGGCCGCGAAGCTGGGGGCGCCCGCCGCGCCGCCGGGACACGTCGCTGACGTGGCGCTGTGGTTGCTTACAGACGAGGCGAGGTGGGTAACTGGCGCGTTGATACCAGTAGACGGGGGGGTTAATTACGCCTT
>DAITPC010000047.1:0-11353 GCA_036833835.1 Pyrobaculum sp.
TCGCCGTAATACACCACATGCCGCCCCACGCCGCCGCAAAGGCCCTCGCCGAGGCTAAACGCGTAGCTAGGTGGGCAGTCGCCACCGCCTGGCAACCCGACAGAGGACGCGAGGTGGCCCCCGGCGTGTACGAGGTGCCCTGGGGCGATCGGGCGGCGCGCATCTACTACCAATACGGCGTTTTGGAGCTGTTCAGATTAGCCTCTACAAAACCGCTGTCAGCTGGGGTGTTGCTTAGAGGGAGCCACCTAAATTATTTCATCCTGCTGTGACTACCTCTTGAGCACGAGCAGTTTGTAGTACTGCCTAGCCCCCGTGAGCGTCACCGCACACCCGACGCGGGTCAGGTTTGCTCCGTGGGGCGTCTCGCACTCTGGCGACTGAGAAACCGGATTGTCGAGGTAAAGGCGGACGCCTCCCGTTTGGGCGAGGCTGGTCACGTTGCCCACGGCTGTGGATGTGTTGAAGCTACTCACCCCCGAGCCTCTGTATCCCGTGAAGGACACGTTGACGTACAGCAGTTTGTCGGGGCCTACGTACAGCACTGCGGTGTATGTAAAGGCGTCTAGGGTGGGGAACTGGGTAGGCACGTAGAGCATGTAGGTGAAGTTCCTCACGTATGTATACGACGCCGCCGTTAAGACATCCCTCAGCTGAGCCGCGATTAGATCCTGCGTGGACTTGGCCAGAGACGCCACCTCCCGATCCAAAGCTCCTTGTGCTAACATGTCCACGTAAAACGCCAGATATATAGATGCCGCGGAGATAAACGCGAAGAGGACGGCGACCTCTATAGACCTCATGAAACCTCCACCGTGGTGAGCACCACCACCAAGCTCTCCCCAAGGCGATATGTAGCCCGTATCTGCCTCCCCTTGTCGTCCGTAAGCGTGATGCGGAACACGCCACCTGGGCAGTCAAGCCGGAAGTTCTGGTCGTTGTAGCCGTCTACAACTCTCACAACTCTATACCTTAAAGACAGCGGAGTAGAGATGGTGGTCTTTGCGGCGTCTACCACGTAGAGGACGCCCGGCTGGCCAGGCACATAGACAGGTCCCGTAAACAGCACATAGCCGAGGCCGGTGGCGTTGAGCGCCACAATGGGCTGGCCAAGAGGCGCCAAGGTGATATTCCTAACCCCCCTCAACGGCCTCGCATCGCCTAGGATGTAGCTGGAGTTGTACACAACCACCAGGGGAGACGCCACCACTTCGCGGCCTGTGGAGAGGCAGGTTATGCGCATGGCGTAGCTCTTAACCGCGAAGGTGCCGAAGACCAAGTTGGGGAGGTAGTAGCTCCTAAGCGTCCCCGGCATGCCGAAGTCGGACTCCAGAGAGTCGGCGAAGGAGGTAAGAAATGTCAACATCTGGCGCGCCTCCCACTGCGCCATCGAGGCCGACGCCAACTGCCATATGTAGGGCACCGCCGCGAACACTATCAGCAGAGATAAGGAAACCAAAACCACCATCTCCAGCGACTGCATATTAATCCCTCACGTATGGCTCAGGCCAAGCAAACGGCCTAATACGCCACTCAAATCCAAACTGCGCAACCACGTATTGATACGCCACATAAGGCCTATTTAAATTCACCGGCGCATTCGGGTAAGAGCGGCGCCATATCCCCGCCTCGTCGAAGTTGGAGGTCCACATGCGGTACAACACAAACTGCCGCGAGAGCGATATGCTGGCGAAATACGGCGTGCCGCCCTGCTTCTCCCATATATGCCTATCAAAGCAGAAGCCGTCAAAATGCCACCAGAAAGGCGGCGACCCACCAGTGTAATAAATCGCCACGTGGTTTTGGCCGACACTGCACGAAGACGACGGCAGAGATGTGGTGTTGGCAAGGCCCCAGCTACCACCTATCGAGGACGTTGACGTGGGCCGCACATCAACCGTAAACCCGTCGGGAAACGCCGCGAGGTTTGCCTTCGCGCCTATGGACACATAGCTTGACGCAGTGCCGTAGTTCCCCGACCCAAAGGTCGCGTCTTTGTTTTCCCAAGACGTCGAGGCTGGACACAGAGCGACAAGCATCCCGCTGTAGTCCGTGGAGCCGGGAGGCGCATCTACCCTCACCCACAACCTGGGCGTGAGGCTACCGCTGGGGTTTCTTTCTATGTAAAACGGCGCGGGGGACCACGCGCCGCCGGTATGCGGCCCAAATATGTAGACCGCCCTTAAACTGCTAAGCACGGTAGCAGATACGCCGTCTACGGCGAAGATGTAATAACTAGTCGTTATGTTCGTGGGCGCCAGCAGGCGGTAGACGCCGAGCGGTGTGCAAGGCGGCGAGATCTGGGTTACGTACGGCACCTGCCAGCTGGGCGAGTAATAGCGGAGATCTATCGAAGTCGGCGTTTTGAACTTGACAAGGCCTCCCGGCGGCACCACGAGGATCTGCCACCTCCCGCGGCCGTTGGTGACGTTGTACAAGGCGCCAAAGTACCCCGCGTAACCCAGCGACCTGGGGTCCCAGCCGTCGTCGAAGGACTGGACGGTGCCCCAGGGCATGTAGAAGACCGCAACGCTGTCTCCGTAGTTCATCACGTAGTAAGTATAGGACCCGTCTGTCTTAAGTAGCAGGTAGTAGACCCGCGGCCTTGCGTCGCTTACTGCGAGCTTCGCAATGACTGAGCCAGACACAGAGGTCAGGATCACAAAGGGCGCCCTCCTCGGCACGGTGAAGGTGACGTTGAAGCGAGCCCACCTGTCGCCGTAGTCGTAGAGCGTCCACGTCGCGGTTAAGTTCCTAGGCGAGTTGCCCAACACGTAATATACAAAAAATTGGGACGACAAAGCGGCGCGGGGCTCGCTGTGTGTGACGTTTATGAGATACCACAGCGTCCGCTGGTGGACCCCCTCGGCGCAGTTGCCGCGCAACCTGCAACTGTCCACTATGGTGGCGGAGGCGTTTACCCACATGGTGGCGTTAAGCTCCCTCACCAAGGCGCCTGGCATGTCCAGCTTAGCCGTAAGCCTCAGCCGCATCTCGCTACTTTCAAGGGCGATGATGTCGTTGCGCACCGGCGCTACAAGCGGCGGCGTGCCGAGGGGCGCGAGGGAGACGGAAGGCTCGGGGTAGACCCACGGCCTAACGCGCAAATATGCATAATACGCCGCCTCAGTCCAGGCGCTGGCCGTGCTACCTGGGTTGTCCACAATGGCGCTACCAAGCACTATGTAGAAGTTCTGCAACCACGAGACCCCGCTCCTAGTGGTGACCCCAAGCAACTTCATAGGCCTTCCGGAGGAGTTATAGTGGTAGACAGACCACTGCGCCACGCCGGCTGGCGAAAGCGCGACAGACAGCAAGTACCACTGCACGCCGCTGTATACGACGCTTCCGAGATCCCACGTCCTGCCGTTCCAGACGTTGCCCCCGCCTATCCTCCACCAGCTCCAGATGATGGCCGGGTTCACCACCTGCGCCGCGTACATGTTGGCGCAGATCGGGTGCGTGGTGGCCGGGTTCGAGGCATATATGTCGAGTCTAGCCGGTCTGATGAAATTGACATTCTCCGGCATCACGAGAGCCTCCACCTTAAACCCCACGGAGGGGTTGCTCCAAGTATAGGCAGTGTAGACGTTGAAGCCGTACCTTACGGTCCCGGCTGAATACGTCGCGTATATCCTCACGCTGTTGGGGACGGCGGCACCCGGGGGGGCAACCGACGAGGGCGCGACGCCGGAGGCGGCCACGTTTCCGCTCGGCGCCGTGTAGCAGACCCCGTCTGTTCTCACCACAGACCTCCCCCACGTCGCTATGTCATCTGCGCTGAAATACGCCGGAAACACCAGCCGCGGGTCGCTTGTCGCGTAGAGGGGCGCCACCGCGAGGCCGTACTCCGCATATGAGCCCTGCCGTGTTATAACTACCTTGAACTGAGGCGGCTGAAGAGGCGCGGTGCTGTAGGTTATGAGCACCTCAGACACCTTCCCGCGCTGGAGGAAGTTGGGAGGCACCCTGAAGTGGAGAAGACAAAGCGGACACCTGTAGATCTCGGCGTACCAAGGCACAGAGCGCAGATTGTTCTGCAGAAGCGCCACGATCTGGCTGTCGCTGCGACCGCAGATCTGCGAGGGGGAGAGCACTGAGGAATCGAATACATACAGCGCAAGCCTCCCGTTGGGGTTCCCCACGCGCAACATGTCAGACAATATGTCGTTGTAGCCAGCGCCGATTGATACTATGTCGCTTGTGTGTCCGGTGTATGACAAGACATACTCCACATTGACATCAACTGGCGACTGGACGACGAAGCGCGCCGTGCGCACGTTTAGAGGCACGAGTTTTATGGTCACCACGTCGGAGCCACAGGTCACGCTCACGCCGGTGGTCACCACGGCGAGGTTCCAGTTGCTGTACTCCGCGGCGAAGGGGTAAGGCCCCAGCGTGCCGTTGAACCCCATAACTCTGTACCAGACACCGCCTGAGGCGTTTACTTGTAGATACGACATGGCCACAGACATGGAGGAGAGACCCGCCGCGGCTCTCCTCTGCGTCTCGTTGAAGTGGAGCCAGTAGACGTCCTGAGGACGTCCGTAAAGCCCGACGTCTAGCGCGCCTCTCGCCAGCGCGAAGCTTGTCTGCGACGCCACATACGACAGATACCCCCCAGCCGCCTTGACAAGGTCGGGCCACGACCTGGATATGTAGCCGTAAGACGGCTTCCCGAAGGCCACTGCTGGGGAGCTCTGGGCGGTGTAAAGCGACATCATAACCACCACGACAGCCACCGCGAGGACAAGCCCAGCCAAGATAAGCACCTGGCCTCTCACGGCCTCCCCACGGCGATCACTATCTTCACGTCGGCGCCGCTGGGCAAAACAGCGTAGAACGTGGCGTTGAAGGCGGCGGGCCCCCCGTAGCCCCGCGGCCTGGCGAAGCTGACAAGCCTATCGCCCGGCTGGGCGCACGCCAGACACGGCGGCAACAACCTTCCCGGCAGAACCGTCACATTATAGAGGTACTGGGGGCCTAGAGATGTCTCCAACGCCGTCTGGACGTAGTTGCGCATGTTGACGTCGTTACATAGGGCACCCTCGAGGGCGTTGAGAAACTGGGGCTCGAAGACGAGGCGGGCCAGGTTGGTGTAGAGTTGCTCCATCGTCTCCCTGTTGCTCTGGGCCGCGACGGGGCCCTGGGGCGTCTGCGCGAAGAAGTAGGTCACGGCGCCTAACATAACCACGACGACGAAGAGCTCCAGCGCCCACCTCATGGCCTCCTAAACAACACCAGAGTCACGTTGTAGCTCGACGCAGACCCGTCCACGACCCTGGTCGCCACCGCCGAGTAGACCTCGGGGATCTGGGAGTAGCCCCACCTCAGCCACGTCTTGACATCAACCCGCATGAGGGGTGGATACGGCATAAGCGGAATAATCACGAGGTCTGTGCCCCCACCCGCCGCCGCGGCGGCCGACGTCTCCACGGAAATAATGGCGAGCTTCGCCGCCGGCGGGACCCCGTCTACGTAGCAGGCGGCGCATCTGGCGTTGCCTGTGCAAGCTGAGCATCTGCCCACCCGGCCGACGCCCGGGTCCAGCGTTACATCTGAGGCGATTCTGTATCTGGAGCCGCCCCAGTACAAGTCTATGTACCTAACGTCCAGAGCCTGGAGGTTCCCGGAACCGCACGACACCACGGCGTCGTGGGCTATGTAGAGCACGGGCCCGGACCCCGTGGGGAGCACAAACCCATACGCGAAGGGCCGGCTTCTGCCCGTCATGTTGTAACAGACGGTGGACGGCCGCTCCAGCTTCTCAAAGACCACAGCGACTGTACCTATGGTGGGGTCGGGCACCACGGTGGACCCGTCGTCGCAGAGCAACTGCTGTCTCCAGGCAACCACCAGGCGGCCGTTTTGCGTGCTCTGGAGCCCGCTCTTGGCACACAGCACCCCGCCGGGCTTGGCGTATAGTATCATATATGCAACCTGGCCGTCCACAGGCCTCTTGGCATATGTGGTGAAGAGCCTAAGCTCGGCCCCGCCGCCACTGTCTATGGGACAAGTGGCGTTGATAAGCGGCGTCACTACAAGCCAAAGGTCGTAGGCCTTATACAAGGGCGTCACGCCGTCTGGCGCCACCGACCCGAATAGAGACCGCGTAATGGCGTCGTAGTCAAGGGAGAGCTGCTGCGTCTTCACGTACAGCCACCCCCTGCCCACCAGCGTGGCCTGGTCCGTGCCCACAGCGTTCGCCAACGCGCCGCTTTCAATTGTACAACTCTGGCCCCGCGGCTGGCCGCCCGCCGCTAAGGCGTACAGCGCCACCAACCTATCATCCACAAGACCCCCCTCCAGCCCAAGACCAAGCTCCTTCAAGGGGTCGTAAGGCCTATAGTGAACCACCCTATCTAGCACGCTCTGCGCCGCCGCCGAGAGGTCGGCTTGCATCTGTTGCTGCGCGCCGAAGCCCGAGGCCCATGTGTAGATGTAGTAGGTCCCCCCCACGAAGGCTAGCAACAACAAAATCGCCAAGACGAGCTCCACAGACTCGAGCCCTCTCACAGAATACTGGGTATTTCAAAATAAATATTTTGTGGTGTCTATGGCGGCCGGCAATGCGGCACTACTCGGCGACCTCCGCCATTAGGCGCTGGAGGCGCCTCCTCCTGAGGAACCACACGAGAAACACGGCAGCCGCGGCGCCGCCGCCGATGGCCACCAGCGGCACCGGGTCCAGGCTCCACACAGCCTCGTAGGCGGCGGGCCGGGCCGCCACCGGCATGGCGGGGTAGCTATACACCACGCCGGTGGCCACGTCTCTCCACCCGGCGAAGGTCCAGCGGAGCGGCGGCGGGGCCCAGACGTCCATCGGCGTAGGCACTACGGCGGCCGTCGCCCCCTCGTCGACCCACATAGACGGCGGAACAGAGCCGTATCTCGACGTGAAGGTCGCCAAGTACTGCCGCTTGGTCTCATAGGTTATGTTGAGCGGTCTTGTGACAGTCAGCTCAACAGCCGGCGCGTTTAGTGTGGCGTTGGGCACCCCGTTTACCACCCAGTTCTTAAACGCCGTCCTCACCCCCGCCTGCTCGGACAACACAGGCGGAATCACAACCCTGATCTTGGAGCCGGCGTCTGCCCAAGTTACGTTGCCTGCTACGCCTTCCACCCTGGCGGGCGGCCTCACATACACGGCGTATTGCCGCCGGTAAACCGGCGTCAGCTTCATGGGACCTCTCACCTCCGCCCTAACCACCGGCGACCTCTCGCCAGTCTCAGCCCACCCAACGAAGACAAGCCGCGTCCCGTTGCCTAGATCCACCACCTCCCGCGCCTTGAACTCCACCACGGCGCCCAGCTCCGCCCACACCGCGTCGCTTCCGTTTACAGTTGCGCCGACGCCGCCCACCGACGCTCTATACGCCGGGACGTAATACACAACGACGTTGACTGGATACACGTCAAACCTCGGCCTCATGCCCGCGTCAACCACGTTGCCCTGGAGGTCGTAAACCACTACATTCCGCAACTTAATCCCCACGTCTCCCTCGCTCACCACCTCGGGCGCAGACACCTCGTAGACAGCCCTAACCTCCACAGGCCCCCTCACGTCCACGGCCACCACCGGGAACAGCCCCACCTGCCTTCCGTCTACAACCCACCCCACGAACCGCGCCGCCGTCTGCCTCCCAGCCGCCTCTGCCAGCCTCGCCACCCTCTCGTCGACCTGCACCACCACCTGCACCGATATCTTAGGCATGGGCTCAGCCGAAAACCGGGCCTGCTCAAACGCCCAGTCCGGCCCCTTCACGAGGTCAGCGGGCCGGCGCGCCACCCTAAACTCCTTCACGAAGCGAAATGCCAGAGGCTCAGTCAAGTCGCCGAAGATCGTCAACGTGAAGTTTTGAAGCGGCCTACACCGGAAGTCCCCCACGTATCTGTAAAGGGGATACACCGACACCCGCCCATAAGGTACGTAGAGGGTTCCGCTTCTGCCAAGCTGGTAGATGTAGGCGACGTTGCCGCTCGTCACCGCGGCCTCAAGCGGGAGACACTCGCCGGGTGCGTCGACCACGTAGGGCATCCTGACGGTGTAGAGAATCTGGAGCGAATCCCACATCTCAAAGGCGGCGGTCTGCCCGTCGAAAGACACGGCGACAGAGGTCACAGGCCTTAGTTGCCTCAAAGCCTCGGCGAGGGTGAAGTTCCCCGTCGCGTTGCCGCCCACAGCCCTCAGAAGGAGCAGAGTCGAGATGGGATCAGTCCTTATGACCGGCACGCCGTTTCTCAAGACGTAGAAGTGCCCCGCCTGTGTGCCTACCACCACAACCGAGCCGTTCCAGGAGGCTGCCACGGCGCTGGGCTTCGCCGGCAACGTGTAGCGCCACGCGAACCTGCCGTCTCTAATTGCAATGACGTCGCTCCCGGCGCCGACGAAGAGCCACCGGCCGTCTTGGCTCATCGCCGAGACGAGACGCGGCGTGTCTATGCCGTAGGTGGCAAGCAGTACGTCTGGGATCCAGATGCCGTAGGGATGCACATAGGCGTAGGGCCTCTCCCCCTTGACGAAGCAGAGGGCCACCGGCCCCCCGCGCGCGTCGACGTAGAGGCCGTATACAGCGCCGCCGCAGTTGGCAAGTCTCGTCAGCTGCCAGTCGAAGCGGCCCGACATAAACTCCTCCTCAGTGGGCAGGATGAGCCGGTATATGTCGCCGGTGGACGTCCCTACATATACAGTTCTATTGACTATCGCAACAGCCGTGACGGACGAGTTCAGCACGTTGACGCCTGGCGCCCTCCTCACAGCGCCTTGGGGATCCAGGAGGAAGTTTCCCACGATCCTGCCGTCTCTCACTACATAAACCTCGCCGAATATCGTGGCGGCGACTACATATTCGCAGTTTGTGCCGACGGCGGTCACGTTGGCGCGCGGCCCCAGATTCACCGCCCAATGCGGATATCCATAAGGAGAATGCAGAGACACTATGGTGGTCTTATACACGGAGGCAAGCACCAGAGGCGGAAGCGGAAGAGTGAAATTAAGCCAGACGCGTATTGTCTGCGGAAGCTGGACGCCGTATTGTCTAAGCGCATCCACAAGCTCAGGCGCAAGCGTGATGTCGGCAGGCGACGACATCTCGATGCTCTGCCTCCAGATCTGCATATCGTAGACGTAAGGCCTGTTGGCAATCGCCAGACACCTCCCCGACCTGTCTGTGGCGATTAGGGGATACATGGCAGTTTGCGACCAAAGCGTCCTGCCGTCTAGGCCCACCACGCTTACGGCCCCCGGCTGAGCCCAGTAGAACGTGTCTAGAGACTCCGTAGGCAGAACGTAGGCAAGGGCAAAGGCGGCGAGGACGAGGACGAAGACCAAGCGCATAGACGCAAAAGCACAGGTATATATATATCTATTACGGTGTGGACGCCGACTCCTCACCCAAGCGGCGCCAAGTAGACAAAGACAGGCGGCATGCCCACACTTAGAAGCGCCATAGATGCGATCTGTAGGGCGACGTAGATCCTCCTCGTGAAGAGGTGGATAAACGGCACAGCCACTATGAAGTACCAGTAGAGCCAGCCGGAAAACGCCACAAGAAGCGAGGAGGCCGCCACCAAGGATACCAAAGACACGCCGCCTCTCAACGTCGCGTAGATTACCTCAAACACCGCGGCGCGCCACGCCATGTGGCCTACCCAAGGCGCCGCGGCGATCCAGAGCTTCTGCTCAATCACGAGGTACTCGCCCGGCCTAGAAACCGCCGTCACCACCTCGGTACCGTTGTAGAGGAACTTTGTGTAGTACACGTACCACGGCGCCCCGAAAAACAGCGTCGTCCACCCCGTGAGGGGGTTCTTGTGGCTGTGATAAGACACGAGCCAAGCGTAGTAGTTGAGGTGATACAGAAACACCCCGTTTGCCACATCCACCGCATGCGCCGCCACAAACGCCAGAGACAAACCCACAAGCACGGGGGCTACGCTTCTCCTATCCCTGAGGAGCAAGTAGCCCAGAAAGCCCAAAAAGGGGAAGAGGGCGTTGAACTTCGACGCAAACGCCAACCCCCACAACACGCCGGAGAGCCAAGGCCTCCGTTGGAGGTACACCAACACCGCAAGTACAGAAAACAACACGACGAACACCTCCAGAGTGGCGAAGGAGGAGTACCTAGCGAAGACGAGATCCGTGGCGAGGCTAAGCGCCACGAGACGCTCGTCCAGACCTATGCGCCGGGCTAGAAACCACAACGCCACAACCGCGCCGAGACCAGCCAAGAGGGGAGACCACCAACACAACCCAATGAAGTACTTAGCAAGGGGCGGATGTTCAGGATTTATGGTCAGGGCCGGCGGCACGCCCCCGACTTGCTCAAGGCCGGCCTCCCGGTATATTACCTCGTCACCGTAAACAACAGGAAGAACACGTGAGGAGAATAGAAACACAATAAGCGCCAACGCCAGCCATACACAGCGCCGAGATGTAATCCAGAGCGGCATAGGCGGTTTCTGAGCAGTCAGCCGCATGAAACAGATGAGACGTCTGGCACCGCCACAGGGTAGACCACGTAGCTACTGCCGCCGCCCGTGGTTATTATCAACGCCGGCGAGGTGCCGGGGGTGAAGGGCTCCCCAAGCGAGCCCCGGACGCCGACAAGCCTCCCCACCGGCGCCACCAGAGACACCTCGACGCTCCGCCCAGACTTCACAGACAGGACCCACCTCCCGTAGAACTCGTGCGGCCCTGCGTTGTAGACACACAGAAGGAAATCCCCGTCGGCGTCTACATACGCCGAGACGGGGTACACCTGGGAAAACTCCTGCTTAGACGCGAGAAAGGTGTAAGAAAGCCACCACCCAACCCCCAAAGCCACCGCGGCGATAACCCCAAGAAGAAAAGCCACCTCAAGAGAAGACATAGAAAAAAGGGGGGTGTTTCCTATGCCTACGGCTTAACCAACGCGTTAAACGGGAAGCTCTGGCCGCCGCTCAATATCACCCTACCAGGCAACATCGTGCCAGGCGTAGCGGTGAGCCCCGGCACGGTAACCGTCAATTCTTTCTGCTCGCCCACCTTAATTGTTTCTTGAGTGGCGACGATTGTCCCTCCTATCTCAACGCTAGCGATCTGCACATCGACGGGGCCTGGGTTCACGAGAACTAACCTTAACTGGCCGTTGCTTGCACTCAGCTCGGCGGATACTACGTTTAGTCTTGGTTGGCCTGTGGTGGAGGCTACGAATGTGGTGTATAGGTACCAGCCTACTGCCACCGCGATTATTAGCACTATCGCTACTATTATCGCAATTTCGAGGCTTGTCATTCCTTTTAGTTTAGTTGGCATAGGCGCTTGCACGCCCTTGTTTAAATATTTTGTGGTGTCGCCGCCGGGGTGCACCGT
>DAITPC010000048.1:0-9967 GCA_036833835.1 Pyrobaculum sp.
ACACTATGGGGTGGTTCAGCCAGCCACTCCGGCCGTCTCTCAACACGCCCCTCCGCCGGAGGATGGCCAGAAGAACCTGCTTAGCCTCCACCCTCTGCTTCCCCAGCCTCCGGTCGTCTAAAAACTCGGCGCTCCGCCGGTGGTCCACATAAGGCCTGAAAACCTGCACAAAGCTATAAACCAAGCCAAATTTTAAGCTGTGTTAAGAGGCTTCGGCATACTGCTCCCAGTCTTCAGCCTCCCCGGCGGATGCCACGTAGGCGACATGGGGCCGGAGGCGTATAGATTCACAGAGTTTCTCGCCGAGGCGGAGGCCGCCTACTGGCAAGTCCTGCCGCTGGGCCACACGGCGCCGGAATACGACGACTCTCCCTACAGCGCCCTCTCTCTTCTGGCGGGCAACCCGCCTCTCATAAGTCTCGACAAGATGGCGCAAGACGGCCTTTTAACACGGTCCCCGCCGCAGTGCCAGCACACAGAGCGGGCGGACTACGAGGCGGCGTGGCAGATAAAGAGGCGCTACATAGAGGAGGCTTTTCAAGCCAGGCGTGGGTGGAGAGAATTCGAGGAGTTCGCCGCCAGAAACCGCTGGTGGCTGGAGCCATACGGCAGATACATGGCCCTCCGAGATGTCTACGGCGCGCCCTGGACCAGGTGGCCCAAGGAGGCGAGAGAGGGAGACCTGCCCGAAAAACTTACGCAGAAAGCCCAATTCTACCAATACGTCCAATACGTCTTCTGGAGCCAGTGGCAGGCCTTAAAACAACACGTCAACAACCTCGGCATCTTCATCATAGGGGACCTCCCCATCTACCCAGCACACGACAGCGTAGATGTGTGGGAAGGCAGAAAATACTTCAAACTAGCCCCAGACGGCACGCCTCTCTACGTCTCAGGCGTGCCCCCCGACTACTTCTCCCCGACGGGCCAGCTCTGGGGAACCCCCGTCTACCACTGGGAAGCCGTGAGGCGGGACCGCTACGTCTGGTGGGCCCGGAGGCTGAGGCGGCTCCTGGAGGTCTTCGACTACATACGCCTAGACCACTTCCGCGGCTACGCAGCATATTGGGAGGTGCCCTACGGCGAGGAGACAGCCGTGAGGGGGAGGTGGGCCCCCGGCCCCGGCGAGGAGCTGTTCCGGGCGGTGGAGGACGCCCTGCCGCGGCTCATCGCGGAAGACCTCGGCTTCATCACGCCAGACGTCGTGGAGCTGAGGAAGCGGCTGGGGATACCCGGCATGCGGGTGCTCCAATTCGCCTGGGACGGCAACCCAGCCAACGAGCACAAACCCCACAACTACGAACGCGACCTCGTGGCGTACACAGGCACCCACGACAACAACACGGTGGTGGGGTGGTGGCGCGGCGAGGCGACCCCCCGCGCGAGGAGGGAAGCCCTTGCGTATATGGGCGGCTGCAGAAGAGAAATCCACTGGTGCCTCATACGGCTCCTCCTCTCCACCACGGCCGACGTCGCCATAATGCCCATACAAGACGTCCTAGGCCTCGGCGAGGAGGCACGGATAAACAAGCCAGCCACCCCCCGCGGAAATTGGAAATGGAGACTCGCCACCCAGCCACCCCCAGCCCACGCCAGAAAACTCAGACGCCTGGCGAAACTCTACGGCAGATAACCCCCACGCGCCCCACGCCAACACACGTCACGACTCCACGAACCAGCCGCCGCGTATCTAACGCCCCGCCTGGAAAGCCACAAAGGGGCAAAAGGCGCCACATGACATCCCCCGTAGGGCGCCAGCGGCGAGATTGAATACGCCTCGCCCAGCGAGACCTCTACTTAGATTTACCCATCTACCAAGTCAACAACATCGAAAAACACATGGGGCTTAGTCGACGACTCTAGCCACCGTGTTAAAAGGCCTGAAGGCGTAGTCCTCCAAGTAGTGAGTAAACTAAGACCAGTGCGTATAAACCCTATGCGGAACACCGCCTGGGGCATCCGCGTCTGCAATGGCGTAATAGAGGGCTAGTCCACCATATACCTGTAAATTGAAAGCGACGTGCGCCCGCCTTACGAGGTCGGCAAATGGCACTCCCACCCCGGAAAGATAAGCTCCTATGGGGACCACAATGCCGACTTTTCCGCCTACGCCAAGAAGCGGCTGAATCTCAAGATAGCAGATAGCAGAGTGGATTGGCATTCCCCATCTCCCATCTATTCCTACGTATTGCCTAACGTCGGCCATCCCCGCGGCGTCTAAAACACCACCCGGAACGTACTTTACGGCCTTAAGCATTTGTGTAATGTCTGTCGATGAAATAGGTCGCACCTCGCCTACCCACAACATAACAATACTGATCATACACGTCGTATTATACTTCGCGGAACAACGCCGTAGAACACCACCGAGGCAGACTGACCATCAACAAGATGGGCCGCACTTTCTTGCTTCCGTAGCGTGCCAGTGCCCCAGCTGGACTCTCCGCTAGTTCTAACTTTAGCGCCCCACCCGATGCCGACAGCGCCGTGGGCGCTAAGTTTAAACATGGCGCCGTTGACGAAGTAGCTGAAACACACACCCTCGCCGAAGGCTCCGCTTGAGTCATCTATCAACGCAACGGCAGGCGCCACCCTCTTATGTTTGCACCAGTATAGACCACCTCGGCCTCTGGACACGTGGCGAAAGATCGTCCATGGGGTCTGCGCCCAGCGGCGCCTTTCACCCCGTAGGCTATATTTATGAGTGCCGGAGCCTCCAGTTCGGCCGTTAGTGTAAAGCCTCCCCAGAAAGCGACACCAGCAAAATCGTCAATAACGTGTCCTCGGTGACAGGCGGCTGACCTCTTCTCTTCAACTCACCTCTCCACCGGTCTACACGTCGCGTAACTTTCCTCCGCGGGATCCTAAGGCTCCCTATATACACCTCCCCCTCGGGCTCCCAGAGGAAAAGCGCCGAGAACTCAGCCGCCCCCTCCAACTCGTCTACAAACCTAAGCTCCACCTCGTCGCCGCTCCCCGAACCCTCCACCTCCTCAAACTAAACCCCCGCCTTAAGATGGGGGGAGGCCATGGAAGACTTTTCTCCTAACCTAAGGAGCGGACACAACGCGGCGGCCACCCCAAGAGAAGCCCCAAGCCCAAGAAGTCTTCTCCTACTAACCCCAGCCACAAGGACAACCTTCTCCCGGTATTTTATTTCGTTCCACAAAACAAGTTACAGCCAAACCACCTTATTGACAACAAGAGGTCTATGGTAAACAATGAGGTCGGGTAGTTTAAGCGTTTCCCCGGCATGTTGAGACAGGTGGTCAAGGTATCCACCCGGACGGACTGCCCCCATGAGGACTCTTAACTATGTGTAGAAAAGTTGATAAGGCTGTGAAGTGGGAGGTTACGGTGAGGAGGTGTGCCGCAACGGAGCTGTGAAGACAAACCTCCAGCCGACCCATACCTGCCCCTACAGCCGCAGAGCCAGAGTTTCTTCTTCTCCGGGCCGATCTTCACATCAGCCACAAGCCAGACGCCGTCGCGATCCGGCGTCGAGAAGAAGTGCTCGACGCCGCAGTCTGCGTTGAAGGTTAAGCCTCGGTAGCCGTAGCAGAGGTAGGGCCGCAAGCCGACAGACGGCCGGAGCCCCCCTTGACGACCTCAAGCCCCTCCAAGAGGAGAGCCCACGCGGCCGGATGTACCCTGTCACACATTCCATTCAATTCTCTATTTGAGATGCCCTCCAGCTTCTTCGCCAGCCAGCCGCTGATAAAGCTCTTGCCTTTCAATTCTCTATTTGAGATGCACACGCCGCCACGTGGTCTCAGCCGGCTTGCTCATAGCGACGTAACCACCTACGCGTCTACACGACACCGGCTCATAAAGAGAAGTGCTAGCGTCACAACGACGGCTGGAGGAGCTAGAAATATGACCAGCAGAAGAAGAGGAGACACTGAGCTTATGCTCAGCGAAGTCACGACGTAAAGTAAAACAGAGAGCCCATAGAGAAGCCCCACAAGCCTAAGCTTAACCCCACCCAGCTTCACGCCTACTGGAGAGTAGAAGCGGGCACGAACATGCCCTGGGTTTTGCACTCGCCTCATGTCCCATATGGCGTAGAGCGTCGGCGGGGTCCAGCCTGCGGCTCCCATTAGACCTGCGGGGGTTGAGGAGCCAGGTGGGCTCCGGAGGATACAGCAGGGGGTACATACCGGCGAAGGCGTTGACACCGCCGTGGAAAGCGGCGGGTTGCATGAGCTAGGCGCGGTTGCTCAGCCTCTGGATTTGCCCCTGTATCTTCTCGGCGAGCCACTCCAGCTCCTCCAGCTCCTCAGGCGTGAATTCTTCGTGCCACCTCTCCACCACGCGGCTTAGTAGCTGGAGGGTGAAGTGGAGCAGGGGCCAGTAGGGGTGGTGCTCCGCTATGCTGTCTGCAAGTCGCTGGAGCTCCTCTACCCTTCTCCGCATCGCAGTTGCTACGTCCGGCTCCATAACCACGCCTCCTCTGTGGCGCGTCTAGCGCCGTCTTCGGTCCTCCGGGGGGCTGCCGTTGCGAGATACTGGCGTAGGAGGTTGGGCAAGACCACGTTTACCACCTTGTCCCAGTCTTGCCTTATGGCCTCTCTCAGCCATCGGCAGTTTGTTCCGCCGTACTCCGCGTAGTAGAGAGAAAGGGCTCTGTCGAGGAAGTCGTAGATGGGGTGGCTCTGACCCCTCCTCTCCACCTCTAGGGCCAGGTCGCGGCGGCCCCAGCCCTCCAGCAATCTGAGCACCTCGGAGTGGAGAAGGAAATATATCACCTCCTTGCTCATGTCTCCTCCTCCTCTCCTCTATATATAGTCTTCTCTCCTCGCCACGTTTCTGGGCCGGCCTCCTGTGGCCCAGGTTATCAAGTTCTTCACCGCCTCCATGGCCATCCGGCGCCACACCTCCTCGTTGCCGTAGCCCCCTGCCACCCAAGGCGTGGCCACCACGTTGGGCAGGGCGAAGAACTCGGCGTCTTTCGCGAAGTCGTTGCGGCCCCACCAGACGTCGCTGGCGAAGATGAAGTTGGGCCTCTCCTTGAGGATCCTCAGGGCGCCCTCTCTGTCCACCACCTCGGCCCTCCCCACGTTTACAAACACGGCGTCTTCGGCCATAAGCGCTAGGTGTTCATACCGCACCAACCCCCTCGTGTGTTTCGTCAGCGGCAACGTGCAGACGGCGGCTGAGGCGCCTTGGAGGGCCTCCTCCAGGCTGTTGGTGAAGCGCCACGGCCCCTCCCTGGGGGTCCGCGAGAAGCCCCACACCTCCGCGCCCAGCACCGCCAGCGCCTTCGCCACGCGGGTCCCTATCTCGCCCAGGCCCAACACAGCCGCCTTGCGGCCTGCCAGCAGCGGTATTTCAACGTCGCGGCGGTAGTCGCCCCTTCTCATCTTCTCGCTGTATTGAACGATCCTCTTGTAGGGGGCGAGGAGGAGGGCTAATGCAAATTCGGCGACGGCGTCTGCGTTGGACCCGGCGTTGCCCGCCACCGCCACGTGCTGGGGGATGTGTTCCCAGGGGAGGTGGTCGAGCCCGGCGGTCACCGCTTGTATGAACCTGAGTCTCGGCATTTTCCTCAGCTCGTCAGGCGTCAGCCTAGACACAAGCGCCGCCTCCACGTTGCTCAGATCCCCGCCCCTCACCACCGTGAAGTGTCTCCTCAGCTCGGCCTCGGCCTCGGGAGGCAGGTCAAAGTTTACGTATACCTCCATGGCCGAGACCAAGGAGATCTTTATATCAATACCGCGTGACGGAGATGGCGAGGAGGCGTAATACGTCAGCGGCCTCGTCAGCTACGTCGCCCGGCATGAAGACGTGGTGGTTGGCGGGGGCCTCCGCCTCCAGCTTCACCGCCCTCTCGAAGCGGAAGGCGGCTTGGGTCCTGCAGGCATGTTGGAGGAAGTTCCCGCCTCTCTCAAGCCGGGCTCTCCCCACGGCGGCTTTTTCGAATCTGGGCGAGATGGAGACCACGGTGTATAGCTGGTGGGCCAGCTCACCGGCGAGGCCGTGGGGCAGGCCCGACTCGAAGTGGGGCATGAGACGCCAGCTCTTCACCATGTCTAGGGAGGCCGTGCAGTGGGCAAACACGGCCTCGTCTCCTCTGCCGTATACGGCGTTGGCTATCCAGCCGCTGTAGCCCGTGAGGCGCCGCGCCAGCAACATGGCGAGACCAGCCGAGAGGTCGCCCTCACAGGCCACCGTGCGCCCCCTGGCGTTGAGAAGCGCCAGGCCGAGGCAGGGCGTGATGCGGCTCTTCATTAAGAAGGGGAAACATTGTATTGCGACGAGGTCGGCCCCCTCGGCGAATCTGCGTAGCGCTGTGGTGATCCTCGCCACCTTGACGTCGCCGAAAAGCGCCATGGCCTCCTGATCCGGCTCCGCGTTTGCCGCCGCCTCCTCGAAGACGGAGAGGGGGACCGCCTCCACAGACCAGCCGAATTTCCTCCTGGCGAGCTCCGCCTGGTACGTCTCAGACCCTATCAACACAGCCCTTACGCCAACGAGGGAAGACGCCGCCTCGGCAACTCTCCGCGCCTTAGTCAAGACGCCGCCACATTCCTTGTAGGACGGACAGTGATACGCAACCACGGGGATGCCCATGGCCTCCAGCTCGGCCTTTGTGTGTAGGGCGCTGGCCAGGCTGTTGTGTTCGCCGAACCCCACGAGGACCGCCCCCCTGGCCCCCGAAGCCTTGACCAGCTCAAGCGCGGCGGCTGTGGTGCCGCCTGTTGCGTGGATCACGAGGGGGAACTTCTCGGGGGCCGGGGTCCGGGGGTCTCTCAACGCGCCTACGTAGGGCTTTACGTAGGTCTCTACCTCTGCGACGTGTTGAGGGCCGTGTATCTCCGACGCGAGGAGATACGCCATTGGTATATATACATCGGTTTTTTAAAATACGTGGGCGTCTTATCAGCCTTGGTTGTTAAGGATCTGCGGGAGATCCTCACCTCGCGGTATTTCCTGGTTTCGCTGGTCGCTGGATTCGCCGTCCTCGTGGCCCTCGGCGCCGTGATGGGGGTGTCTATACGCGAAACAGTAGCCGGCACGCAGAAGTTCGCCGTTGTGGTAAACGACACCACGGACCTGGGGATGCGGTTTGTCGAGAAACTTAGGCGCTACGGAGGGGAGGTGTATAACTCCTTTTCGCCCGACCTCTTAACACGGTACAGCTACGTGGTTGTGGTGCCGCGTAACTTCACCTTCCCCGCCCGCGTGGAGGTATACGCCAGATACAGAGGCCTTATGTCTGTGGCCTCGCCTTTTGTACTGGACGTAGCGGCGGCCGAGGCGGCAAAGGAGGTGGGCATACCGCCGCGGCTTCTCAACGTGACGACTCTGGTGTATATAGACGGGGCGAGGCTCACAGAGGCAGACATATCCGTCCTTTTCTCTCTCTTTATGCTTTCTTGGGTCTTCATGTTCTTGATGCCGTTGCTGGTGGCCACGACGGCTGCTGTGGCCATGGGGGTTGAGAAGGAGAAGCGCACCTTCGAGCTCATCTTGTCGACGCCGGCCACCCCCAACGCGCTGATTGCCGCTAAGCTCGTAAGCTCGGTGATACTGGCCCTCATACAGTTCGCCGTCATGGCGGTGGGCATGTTTATATATTTCTCCAATCTTGTAGTTGTAGAGAGCTCGCCGACGGCGGCGGCGCAGCCGTTTACGCTTTCGATCTCTCTATCCCCCAGCCTCCTGGCGCCCGTCGCCCTCTCCACGCTGGCTCTATCCATCGCCGTGTTGGCGTTGTCGCTTCTCGTGGCCACGAGGACGGAAGACATAAAAACCGCCCAGAGCGTGGTCCCGTCGGTGATATTCCCCCTGCTTCTGCCCGCCTTCGCCGCCCTCTTCACGCCCGTCGACGCGTTTGAGGCGTATCCCTTCGTCCACCCGCTTGCCGTAGCCACAGCCGCGGTGTTTGGCAGGTGGGACAAGGCCTATCTCTACCTCGCCGTGGACTGGGCCCTGGCCGCGGCGGCGCTTCTCGCGGTTTCTAGACTCATGACGGCTGAGTATTTGGTGACCGGCGGCAGGAGGAGGCGATGATACGCGCGGTTCAGCTCCAGAAGAAGTTCGGCAAGGTTGAGGCGTTGCGCGGAGTCTCTCTGCAGGCGGCCGAGGGGGAGGTGGTGGGGCTCGTGGGGCCCAACGGGGCGGGGAAGACCACCACCTTGAGGATCCTCGCCGGGCTACTGAGACCCAGCGGCGGATACGCAGAGGTGCTAGGCGTTAAGACGGATTCGCCGGAGTTCCGCAGGGTGAAGAGGTGGCTCGCTTACTTGCCAGAGGAGGTTATGCCCTACGACAACCTCACGGGACGGGCCTTCATAGAGTTCGTCCACGGCCTCTACGGCGTTGCCAACATGAAGGAGGCCGTGGAGCTGTCCGGCCTGGGGCCCCGCGTCGACGACAAGATAAAGACCTACTCCAAGGGCATGAGGCGGAGGCTTGTGGCGGCGGCGCTACTCACCGTGGGGGCTAAGGCGCTCCTCCTGGACGAGCCCACCTCCGGCGTAGACGTCTTACACGCCGTGGAGATACGACGCGCTGTGAAGGAATACGCCAAGAGCAGGGGCGCCGCCGTGATATATTCAAGCCACAACATGCTTGAGGTTCAGTCTGTCTGCGACAAGGTGTACTTCATCGATAGAGGCGTGGTGGTAGACGTCGGCACCCCCACAGAGCTTCTCCAACGCTACGACGCCGCCGACTTGGAAGAAGCCTTCGTAAAGGCGTTAAAAGACAGTGGGTAACCCGGCCGTAGATGAGGGGCGACGCGTTCGCTGAAGCTGCTCCAAAAACCTTTAAACAGCGTCTCCACAATTTTCAACATGCCTAGTCTTTGCCAGGCTGGGTTAAAGGCTATGCGCTGCTCCCCCGGCCCATTTGCAACCGACCTTTCCGCTGGCACGCATTGCGCACATCCCGGCGCCGCGCTGGCCACGGGATGGGGGATATCTATACTAAGCGGAAAGAAATCCGTAGAAAGCCTGACGGAAAAAGACGGGATTGTAACATCTATGGGAACACCCAAGAACTGGACCCATGTGGCAAAAAGGGGCGCGCTTCTGTTGGCGTTAGTCGCCGCTGGCGCAGTGGGTGTGGGCTTAACCGATAAAGTAGATCCAGTGTTCCCCGGCGTGATGTTTACTAAAATGGTATTCTCGGCTCTGCCCGGTACATACTGCTCGGCCGGCGTCCCAGTAGCCACCGCCGACGGAGAACTTGGCCTCCTCATAGCAAGCCGCTGCACAGACCCCTTCGGGCCCCGGCAGTTACGTGTACCAGCCAGCCGCACGACTTTTGCAGGCTATTCTATCGACTGGGGGACCTATGAGGCGTACCACGAGCCGGACAGACAGCAGACGCAACGCTCTGGATCGTGATGGGGAGGAGTCAGCAACGAAGTTCCTCTCGGATACTGTTGGAGAACGGGCAGTAGAGAGCCTATGGTGGGCATAGTTCCGGAAGCTTCCATAACAAGTGTGGGAAATATTTGGAAATAGGACATGTGACGCGTTGTACAGACACGTGGTCGAAGCCAAATATCCGGCCTGACACTAGATACTCTGGGAGCGTATATTCCATGCCTATAGAAGAGTTGAACAACGAGAGTGGTGACAGCGGTGGGCTGGTTTTTACTATGAGGATGTTACGGACGTTACGCCCCCTTTCAACTCCCCGGCGCACCGGGGGTCCCGGCGGCGTTGCGGATCTACGCCGGGCGGGCTCCACCTCCCGGCGGGGGATGGCATCTTCTTCTTGCCCGTCTAGTTTGGAGGGGCGGGAAGACTGCCCGAATTTCCTTAGCCCGTCAAAAAGCGCAAAGGAGGGAGGTCCAAGATTTCGGCCTCTTTTTCCATATACTTCACGTGGCTGTCGTTTAGCATATATCGCGACCTCTGGAAATACTCCCCCACAAGTTTTTTACTAACGCCCAGGCGCCGCGCCACGGCCTCCACCACCGGCGTTGGGTTTTCGTAGAAATACGCCACGG
>DAITPC010000049.1:0-9911 GCA_036833835.1 Pyrobaculum sp.
GTTTGTGGCTAGGGAAAGGGCTGGTCTTTTCAGGTCTCGTCCCAAGGTCGTCGACGCGTTGATGGGGGTGGACATCTCTATTAGTAGAGGTCGTCTGTTGTCTCTTGTGGGTCCCAACGGGGCTGGGAAGACGACGCTTGTGAGGATCTTCGCCACCCTCCTCGCCCCGGACGGGGGGCGGGCCGAGGTGGGGGGTTTCGACGTCGTCAGGGAGGCTGAGAAGGTGAGGCGTATTGTGGGTCTAATGCTGTATCCCGACAAGGGCTTCTTCGGCAGGCTTTCGGGGCTGGAGAACTTGGTGTACTACGGCATGTTGTATGGGCCGCCGCGAGGCCCGTCGGCGTGTGGAGGAGTTGCTGGAGCTGGTGGGGCTGTGGGAGGCGAGGCATAGGCCTTTTGAGGAGTACAGCACGGGGATGAAGGCGAGGCTGGGGCTGGCCAAGGCGCTTGTGAACAACCCGGAGTTTCTGCTTCTTGACGAGCCGACGGTGGGCATAGACCCAGTGGGGGCGCGGAGGGTGAGGGAGTTGATAAAGGGGTTGAAGAGGGAGGGGAGGACTATCCTCTTCACCTCTCACAACCTGTACGAGGTGGAGGAGCTTTCCGACGACGTGGCGCTGATCGTGGGCGGCCGGATAATTGCAAGGGGGCCGCCGGTTGTCCTTAAGCAGAAGCTGGGCTTCCAGCCGGCGGCCGTCGTGAGGGCCGCGTGTGGCGGCGAGGAGAAGACGCTGTCTAAGAGCGGCGATGGGAGGGAGCTCGCCCTGCTTGTGAGGGAGGCTGTTGAGTCTGGTTGCGAGGTGTTGGAGGCCTACGTCAGGCAGCCGCCGCTGGAGGAGGTCGTGGTTAAGACCCTGGGGGGCGCATGAGGGCCGGCCTTTACCTAGCCCTGAGGCTCAGCCTGCGGCAGTACGGCGTGCTCCTCTCCGTATCTATGCTCGTGCCCTTCTTCGCGGCGCTTTTCTACCTCGGGGGATGGGCGGCAACCGGCGGCAGGGCCGACCTCGACAAGTTCCTCTACCAGCTCGTGGGCATGGTGTTGCTTGTGGTGGCGCAGTCCGCGTCATCTAACATACTGTGGAACATTTACATGCTGACGTCCGGTGGCCAGCTGGAGTACCTCGCGGCATCGCCCTCCAGACCTCTTGTAGTTCTCCTGGCGTTTTACCTAGTCGACCTAATCGTCGTGGGCCTTGGTGCCGCGGTGATGGCGGCGTTTATTATAGCAACCTTGAAGGGGCCTTTCTTTGCCTTGGCGACGTTGCTTGCCATGGCCGTCGCCGCAGTGACCTCTCTGCCCGTCGCAGGGCTCACGTTAGTGCTGACCTACTTCCTGCCGTCTATAAGGAACCCGACGCCTCTCTCCACGATACTCAGCGTCGCTGTGGTGTTTTTTGGCGGCGTGTTGTATCCGGTGACCATCTTCCCGGAGGTTCTCCAGATGCTTTCCCTCCTCCTCCCCTTCGCCGTGTGGGCCGAGTTCGCCAGATCCGTGGCGCTAAGCCTTCAAGCCCCGCTTCGTCAGTTCGGCTTATTGATGGGCTACTTCGCATACTTCGCTCTGGGGCTTGCCGTGTGGGGTCTCCTTATGAGGAGACTCAGGAGGTCTGGGCTTTACCATGCCTGGTAACCTGCTCCGCGAGCTCTGGCTCATTACGCGGCTTAGTTTCAGGCCGCTGTCCTTCTTCATGGCGAGCATGTTGTCTACAGCCATGTGGCTCGTGGTTGTGGTACTCGCCATTGCGTGGTACGGCGGCGACATATCGCAGACAGCCCGCTCCCTGTTCTGGGGCACGGCGGTTTTCCTAATCTTCTCTGAGCAAACCTGGGGAGCCGCCATGTTTAACACGCTTGCTAGAACCGGCGTTGTGGACTACCTCGTCGCCTCGCCCGAGAAGTTGCATGCGTACCTCTTCGCGTCCTCCCTCGCATACTCTGTTGTCGCCGCGCCGGGGGTCCTGATTCTGCTGGGGATCTACTACTTGTTACTGGGCGAGCTTCCGCCTCTGGCACAGCCCGTCTACTTCGCTGTAGCGTTTGTAATCTTCGTAACTGCTACGGCTTTGTTGGTGTCGCTGTTTACCCTTCTCTTCATAAGGCTGAGGAACCCCAACTTTGTGGCCAACGCTCTCCAGTGGGCAGTTCCGCTGTCTGGGGGGATGATACCGCCGACAGCCATGCCGCCTGAAGCTGCCCAGTTCTTCCTCCTATCGCCTTTCCACTATGTCATAGCGCCGGTGATTTACTCCGCAACTGGCGGGTGGCTTGCTGATCCGCTCACCACGCTGGCTCTTGGGGCGGTTGTGGCGGTTGCGTTTTATGCACTGGCGCTCTATGCGGCTAAGTCAGCCATGTGGAGGTATAGAGCGACGGGCAAGTGGGGTGTTGAGTAGCTAAATGCCGCGGCCGCCCGCCCAAACAACGGTGTCTGTCTCGGGGTCCCAAACGACGGTGAAGCCGTCTATGCGCATCCTCAGCCTCCCTCGCCGCATGGCTATGAAATACCCCCTGATCCTCCCCGTTTCCACATCTACGAGTAGCCGGTTGCCCGCTACCTCCACCCGGAGCGCCTCGGCAAGTTTCGACCTGCGGAACTGCTCAGCAACTTGGGAGAAGTCAGTTGCCATCAGATCGCTGGGATCCGCTTCACCATGGGGCTCCTCACCTTCATTATGATCTTGAAGTTGCAGTAGGGGCACCTTATGCCGGGCAGGATCTCCATCTCAGACTTGGAAAACACCCTGCCGCACCTCATACATACGTACAATTTTCGTTCCTCTGCCACGGCGCATACACCTCACCTCTTTATAAAGTTTGCCAGCTGTTGCAACCTGGCAACGCCCCCTATCTCCTCGATATATGTCGCTACCGCGGGAGGCACCATCTCCCTCCACCGCGCATCTCCCTGTGCCATAGATAGTCTCACGGCTGTGGCGGAGTAATCGCCGAAGACCGGGTGGCTTCTGACCTCAACGCCCCAGTACGTCAACGCAGCGACGACCCAGGGGTTGTTGGAGTATACAATGTGATGCGTCGGGCACCAGTGCCTTAGATATGCGCCCCAAAGGCTTGTAGGGCCGTTGGTGTCGGGCACCGTGCAGTAGAGGAGGCGGCAGTTCCCGCCGAAGTGGCGTCTAAACATCTCAAGCCGCTCCCCCGGCGTGAAGGGGTTATCGAAGGTAAGCGCCTTGTCGGCGGAGCCTATCGCCACCACAACCTCGTCGTAATGCGTGAGCAACCACTCAACAAGCTTTACGTGACCCCAATGCACCGGCTGAAAACGGCCGATCAGCAACGCCCTCACGGCTTTAGCTGTGTAAGAGATTTTAAAGTGTGTATCTTATTTGCCGTGATGTGGTAGCTCGCGGCTGAGGATGACGAGAGGCGTACTGGCTGACTACCTCTTCAACAACGCCGCCATGTGCATAATCGTCCTCACAACCTTCGTGGCGGTCACATCAGACACATCGTTAGGAGGAGAGTACTCCATGACGTCGACGGCGGCGGGCTTTAGCGTGAGCATCAAGTCGGCGAGTAGGTACTCGAGCTTGCGGAAGGGAAGACCGCCGGCTTCCGGCGTCCCGACGCCCGGCGCCTCGGAGGGGTCCAGCACGTCTATGTCAAGGCTGAGGTAGACCCGCCCCGAGGCCGTAGACACGGCGTCTGAAATCACGTCTCTGCCGAAGTCGCTGCCCTCGACCACGAAGAAATCGGCGTCTTCGGCGTATTTGCGCTCCTCGTCGTCGTATGCCCTCACGCCTATGTAGATGGCGTAGAAGCCAAGCTTCTCGTGGGCCCTCCTCGCAAAGGTGGCGTGGGAGAGCCTCTGACCAGGCGGCCACTCGTCGCGAAGGTCGAAGTGGGCATCTATATGTACATATGTGTCAGGCCTAACCACGTTAAGGGCGGCCAGCGTAGCTGTGTGTTCGCCCCCCACCATGATAAACGGGGGGTCCACCTTCTGTATGAACCTCTCGATTCTCGCCACATTCTCAGCGGGGACCCCCTGGAGGAGCTCCACGTCGCCTAGGTCGCATAGGGGCTCCGTCACGTTGCCAAACAGAGTGGTGTATTCAAGGTAGGGAAGTACCGTGCGGATCTTCTGAGGGGCGAAGCGGGTGCCCGGCCTGAAGCTCAACGTGTCCTCCATAGGCGCCCCGAAGAGCTTAACGTCGTCTTGCCTGCAGGCGGTCTTAAGCATGGCGGCTTCTTTCAACCCGTTTAAACTCCTTACGCCTCGGTACGATCTTGATGTCGACGTGTACTATGAGTGGGTGGAGGTTCGATATTGTCCGTATGGCCTTAGTCCTAAGGACGTGAAGCCTGCCCACCGTCATGTCTGGGCTCACCGCGACGAGGCTGTACACGACGAGGAAGCTTCCGGCCCGCCTAATCTTCACGTCTATGGGCCTGCCGAGTTCCGCCAAGCTCTCCCTTATCCTGCCCTCAAGCGTGGGGTCGCTATATAGAGCCCCCAGGATCCCGTAGGTCGCGTCTTTTGCGAGACGCGAAAATTCGTAGAGCACGTAGCCATATATCGCAAAGACGGCCAGCACCTCAGCCGCCAGCAGGTGTAGGAAGTTGCTGGCCACAACCGCGGTTGCGGACGCCAGGGAGAGCAAGGTGTCGATTTTGGCATGCAGGGCATCCGCCTTGAGGATATCGAGTCTCAACATCTGGTAGTTGTGGCGCTCCCAGAGATACGCGAGGAAGGTCAAGGCCCCACCGGCTAGCAGAAGGAGGGTCATCCAAAGCGGCGTCGGCTTGCCCTCTAGGCGTATGGAGGTCGCCAGCATATACGTGTAGAGAGCCAGCACGGTCAAGATGGAGAGGAGGGTCACGAGGCTCTCCAGCCGGTAAACCTCCCAGGGGAAGGACCTACCCCTCCTCGACGCGTAGTAGAGGCCGAAGCCGGAGATGTATGCTATCGCCGAATCCATGAACCCGTGTATGGCGTCGCTCGTCACCAAGAGGCTGCCGTAGGTTACGCCGAGTATAAGCTCCACAAGTGTGTAGGCCAGCGAGATGGTTCCCATGATGAAGAGATACAGCGACGCCAGCCACAGGCGTATGAAGGGCTTCACGGTGTTGGGAGGGGAAGACTTAAAATATATGCACATAACGGCGTCAATGAGTCGGGCTGAGCTGTTGGAGGAGATAGTGAAGCGTCGGTTGCTGTACTGGCCCTCCTCCGAGATCTACGGCGGCGTGGCTGGTTTCTACGACTACGGGCCGCTCGGGGTGTTGATAAGGCGTAACATAGTGGAGAAGTGGCGGAGGATCTTCGTCTTGCCCTACCAAGATTTCATCGTCGAGGTCGAGAGCCCCATAGTCATGCCCGAGCCCGTCTTCAAGGCCTCCGGCCACCTTGACCACTTCACAGACTATGTCGTGGCGTGTGCCAAATGCGGCAGGAAATACAGGGCCGACCACTTGGTGGAGGAGGAGCTGGCGAAGAAGGGGATCAGGATCTCCACCGAGGGCATGTCAGCCGCAGAGCTACAACGTCTCATAAGCGAATACAAGATTGTGTGTCAAGCCTGCGGAGGCCCGCTGGGCAACGTGGAGACGTTTAACCTCCTGTTTAAAACGACCATAGGCCCCTACAGCGAAAACGCCGGCTACCTGAGGCCGGAAACCGCCCAGGGAATATTCGTGGCCTTCCCCCGCCTCGCGGAGTACGTGGGCAGGAGGCATCCCTTCGGCGTGGCGCAGATAGGCAGGGTGGCGCGCAACGAGATCTCCCCACGAGGCGGGTTGATAAGGCTTAGGGAGTTCACCCAGATGGAGATAGAGCTCTTCTTCGACCCCCAGAACCCCAAGTGCCCCCACTTCGCCGAGGTGGAGAACCTGGAGGTGCCCATAGTCCCAGAGGAGCTCGTGGCCAAGGGCGAGGCCGACCCCCTGGTGCTGACCGCCAGGGAGATCGTGGAGAGGGGCTACGCCAACGAGTGGATGACCTTCTTTATGGCTCTCGCCACTAAGTTCCTGAAGGAGCTGGGGGTCCCGTTGGAGAGGCAGAAGTTCGTGGGGAAGCTCCCCTACGAGAGGGCCCACTACTCTGCCAAATCCTACGACCAGATGGTGCTGACGGAGCGCTTCGGCTGGGTGGAGGTGTCCGGCCACGCCTACCGCACAGACTACGACTTATCGGGCCACAGCAAACACAGCGGCCATGAGATGTATCTAGAGCGCCGCCTCCCCGCCCCCAAGGAGGTGGAGGTGGTCAGACTCTACCCAAACCCCAACGCCATTAGGGGGAGATACGGCGACAAAATGGGGGAGGTGATCAGGGCCATAAAGGAGAACGAGTCTGCAATAATTGAGGCGTTTAGAGGCGGCAAACATGAGGTTGAAGTCGGTTCCTACGTGGTGACTCGCAACATGGTTTACATAAAGAGCGAAAAGCGGAAGACGGACCAGGAGAAGTTCATCCCACACGTGGTGGAGCCCTCTTTCGGCCTCGACAGGATCTTCTACGTGTTGCTGGAATCGGCCGTCGTGGAGGAGGAGGGAAGGGTTTACCTCAGGCTACCCCCCGACGTGGCGCCCGTCAACGTGTGTATACTGCCCATTGTCAAGAGGCAGGACTACGTGGAAATCGGAAGAAGGCTCATGCGGAGGCTGGCTGCCGCAGGATTCTCCGTTGTGTACGACGACGAGGGCACAATAGGTAGCAGATACGCCTCGTGCGACGAGATAGGAACTCCCCTCGCGGTTACTATAGACGAGAAGACGCCCGTCGACGGCACTGTGACCATTCGCGACCGCGACACCAGGAGGCAGGTTAGGTTGAGGATAGACGACGTGGCGACTTTCGTGGACATGGTCAAGCGCGGGGTCGGCTTCTCCGAAGTAGCCGAGGCCTTAAAGGCGGCACCGGTGTAATATTTTTTAACAGGTCCTCATGTATCGCTATGAGTGAGGGCAGGGACGTGGAGAGGGGTAGGAAGCTGTTGATACCGCCGTTTTTGTCGCCTCAGCAGGAGAAGAAGGAGCAGAAGAGGGGGGAGCGGAGAGCCAGGGTTCGGTCAGCCGAGGAGGTTGAGGAGGGCGTCGTCAAGCTTCCGCCCGACATATACGAGGCTCTTGATAAACCGGCCGAAGTGGAAATAGTTGCCCCAGGGGGCTCCTCGCACGAGAAGAAGAAGGCGTTTAGGGCGGTGCCGGACGAGAAGGTTCCAAGCGGCGAGGTGCACGTATCTGCGGAAGACCTCAGGGCGTTGGGCGTCGCCGAAAACACCGTCGTGACTGTCAGGAAGAGATAATGAGCGGAGTTCTCAGGGGTCTCGCCGTAGTCGTGGAGGACATAGAGCTCGGCCGGAGGCTCTACCGGGAGGGGTTCTACGGGAGATTTCTAGGCTACGACAAGGTTAAGAGAGAGGAGGTGGATAAGGTCAACGCGCCGCTGATTCTGGCGCTGCATGAAGCTCTATACCTCTCAGAGAGAGGCAAAATAAAAATCGTAGAGGGAGAAGGCAGGGAGGTGCCGCCCCAGCGGCTTGCGGAGCTTGGCAGAGAGAAGATTAGAAACTTCGACGAGATTTACAAGATCTACAGATACTTCCGGGACCTGGGCTACGTGGTCAAGAGCGGTCTCAAATTCGGTGCCTTGTTCTCGGTCTACGAGAAGGGCCCGGGGATAGACCATGCGCCCATGGTGGTGGTGTTTCTAGAACCCGACAAGGGCATCTCAGCCACAGACATCACACGTGGCGGCAGGCTGGGCCATAGCGTTAAGAAGACCTTCACCCTAGCCACGGTCCTCGGTCAGACGGGCGAGGTTGTACTCCTCGGCTTCTCCTGGGCTAAACTTTAAAAACAGAAGTCGAAACGGTTTCATGGCGACAGCAAGTAGAGCAACCTTAGAACAAGAAATCTACCTAAGATCGCTTACGGGCTACTTGGTGGGGCAGAACCTGCTGGAGGGTTACAAGAAGTTGGCGGTGGTCACTTATCCGGACAGAATATGTAGCGCTATGGCCGCCGCGCTTATGACGTCTTACATCTCCAAGGGCAACTACAGAGATGGTGCAGGCGCCGTGTTTACATACGAGGAGGGCAAAGAGACCGAGACAGTCAGGAAGGTTGTGGAATATGGCGCAGATATAGTCTACATCGCATATGGCGGCGAGCAGAAGATGAGCTACGTTGCCGAGATCACCAAGAGGACCATAGCGGCGCTTGCGGAGGCCGGCTACAAAGGCGCCCTAGGCATCCACGTACGTGCCTGGCTCGCCACTAAGCAGTTCTCCAACGTCCTCGCCGACGCGGCGCTGGCGAAATACCTAGCTTCCCTGCCTGAGATCAGGCTGTTCACCGCCGACGTGCCCAATAGGAAGTTCTTCTTCCATAAGGTCAAGATAGAGGGCAACGCCGCCAGGCCGGAGAAATATAAAGAGGTGGAGATCACGGCGGAGCACGCAAAACTGCTGTCGATTTCGTTGCCGCCCCCAGAGTAGTCAGTCTATTTTTAGTTCGGCCACTCCGTACTCCCCCGCTTTTGTGACCATTATCTGGAGCACCCCGTCTCTGTATACCGCTCTAGCGCTGTCTACCCTGAGCCTCAACGGTAGCTCTATCTTCCGCACGACGGGGAAGTTTGAGATACGCTCCCTCCTCAGCGGCTTCCCAGCCGTCTCAGCCTGGATAGGCGCCGCTGAGATCTCGATAGATCTGTCGTACACCTTCACCCTGATGTTCTCCTTCTTCATCCCCGGCAGGTCTATGTATATGACCAAACTCTCCCCCGCGTCGTATATATCCACGTCCGGTTGCCTCTCCACCTTTCCAGTATTTGCGTTGTACAACTCCTTCAAACCCTCCTCGATTTTCTTTACTGGTTCCATGTATTTCAAGAGCCTCTGCTTAAAATTGGAGGGGCTGTATTACCTGAATAGTTGGTCATCAATATGCAAGCTACGCTGGGGTTGGATCAAGTGGACGTCTGAGGCTGATTTACGGCTCCCGGTTGCGGCGTGTTGATGAGTCGTGTGTTTATGCTGAGAGGTAGACAGATGTAAGAGCAGGCTTAGAGCGTTACGCAGTCTCGTCTGGGCTTGGCAAAAGCGTTGTAAAAATAGATGCGTGGTGCCGGGGATTATTTTGGCTGTACGACTCCTATTACTTCGCTGTACATGTTTATCGGGAAGGAGCGGCCGCACTTGGGGCAGTTGATGCTGAAGCCTATGTTGTACCAGCTCTCGCCTATCTCCACTTCGAACTTGTGTTTGCAGTAGGGACACGTAGCTCGCACCTTCAGCGTTTTTTCCAGCTCGCCACCCGAATACTCCCAGTCCTCGGGGAATTCCTGCGCAACCATGGGCCCCCGTATCAATACTGATATAAATCTTTTGTCCCTAGCCGCCGTGGAGTTCTTTGAGGCTGTGGAGAGGAGGCGGTCGGTAAGGAGGTTTAAGAAGGTGAAGATCCCGGAGGAGGACTTAAGGAGGATAATGGAGGCGGGCAGAGCCGCGCCGACAGACGCTACGTTGCATCTCTGGTCCGCGGTGCGCGTCGTAGACGAAGGCAAGAAGGCTGAGATCGCCAGGTTGATAGGGCAACAGCACGTGGAGGAGGGGTCGGATTTCTTTGTCTTTCTTGCGGATCTCTATAGGTTGAGGGAGTTATTGAAGTTTAGGGGTAGGGAGCTGGCGGAGGATCGGCTTGCTCTGTTTGTCTTCGCGGCTGTGGACGCCGCCTTGGCCGCTGAGAACATGGCGCTTGCGGCCACGGCATTGGGATACGGCAGTTGTTTCATAGGGGTGGTGCAAAACGCTGCTGGGGAGATCGTGAAGTTGCTTGGGTTGCCACCTCTGACTTATCCGCTTTTCGGCTTGGTGGTGGGGGTACCGGACGAGGATCCCCCGCCGCGGCCACGCCTGCCGCTTGAGATGTTGTTTCACGAAGGC
>DAITPC010000050.1:0-9747 GCA_036833835.1 Pyrobaculum sp.
ACCAGACGCAGTAGACCCAGCACTAAGAAGACCAGGAAGATTCGACAGAGAGATCTGGATAAACCCGCCGGATTTCAAGGGCAGGTACGAGATCCTCCTGATACACACAAGAAATATGCCGCTTGCGCCTGATGTCGACTTGAGGAAGCTCGCCGAGGCGACCCACGGGTTCTCCGGCGCTGATCTCGCCGCGCTTGCGCGGGAGGCGGCGATGTCAGCTTTGAGAAGGGCGATTCAGAGCGGGTTAATCGACTTGAATCAGTCGTCAATACCTCCGGAGACGTTTGAAAAGATAAAGGTGACTATGGCCGACTTCATAAATGCGCTGAGGGAGATAATTCCGTCTGCGTTGAGGGAGATACACATCGAGGTGCCGCGTGTACGTTGGGAAGACGTGGGCGGCCTGGAGAACGTCAAGCAGGAGTTGCGGGAGGCTGTGGAGTGGCCTCTTAAGTACCCTGAGAAGTTCAAGAAGTTCGGCCTCCGGCCGCCTAAGGGCATTCTGCTCTTTGGCCCGCCGGGGACGGGCAAGACCCTCCTCGCCAAGGCCGTGGCGACTGAGTCAGGCGCCAACTTCATAGCGGTGAGAGGGCCCGAGATATTCTCTAAGTGGGTTGGAGAGTCGGAGAAGATGGTGAGGGAGATATTTAGAAAGGCGCGTATGGCCGCGCCGGCTGTGATCTTCATCGATGAGATAGACGCCTTGGCCACCGCGAGAGGCTTCGGTGGGGACTCTTTAGTCAGCGAGCGCGTCGTGGCACAGCTACTGGCTGAGATGGACGGCGTGAAGGCTCTTGAAAACGTGGTGGTGATAGCTGCGACGAACCGCCCAGATCTCGTGGACCCCGCGTTGCTGAGGCCGGGCCGTTTCGACAGAATAATCTACGTCCCGCCGCCTGACTTCCGGGCGAGGCTGGAGATCTTGCTTATACACACCAAGGCGACCCCGCTTGCTAAGGATGTGGATCTTGAGGAGCTTGCGCGGAGAACCGAGGGCTACTCCGGCGCTGACCTGGAACTGTTGGTGAGAGAGGCCACCTTCCTGGCACTTCGCGAGGATATAAGCGCGAAGGAGGTATCCATGCGGCACTTTGAGGAAGCTCTTAAGAAGGTCAGGCCCTCCGTTACCCCGGACATGTTGAAGTTCTACGAGACCTGGCTGGAGAAGGCGCGTCAGCTTACGGTAGCGGCGAAGGCTAAGGCGACCCCGCCGCTGTATCTATGATAATCACAACGATAGGCAACATAATCGAGATGTTGTTGAGGAGACAGGACTCCGTCACTAGCGAAGATGTTAAGATGTTGTTAAAACGTGCAAATATACAAGTCTCTGACTCGGAATTTATAAAAGCACTGATGACTCTTGAGATATATAAAAAGATTCACGTGAAGAAGATTAAGAGAGAGGGGAAGGAGGTTTTCCAAATAACCAAGCGTAGATAATTATTAAATACCGCGTGTGTAAGGTTTTGTGGGTGTTACCGAGTTAGGTAAACTGGTCGGGAGGGAGGCTAGGCGAGAAATAAAACTGGAGAGCCTCGCTGGGAGGTGCGTCGCGCTGGACGCCTATAACGCGTTGTATCAATTCCTCGCTTCTATACGGCAACCAGACGGGACTCCTCTCATGGACCGCGCCGGGAGGGTCACAAGCCACCTCTCGGGACTTTTTTACCGCACCATAAACCTCCTCGAGGCCGGGATAAAGCCCGTGTACGTCTTTGACGGGAAGCCTCCTGAGTTTAAACTTGCTGAAATAGAGGAGAGGAGGAGGGTTAAGGAGAAAGCCATGGAGGAGGTGGTTAAGGCGATAAAGGAGGGTAGGAGAGAGGATGTGGCGAAATATATGAAGAGGGCTGTGTTTCTTACCAGTGAGATGGTGGAAGACGCCAAGAGATTGCTGACCTACATGGGCGTGCCGTGGGTGCAGGCGCCGAGTGAGGGGGAGGCGCAGGCCGCCCACATGGCTAAGAGGGGGCATTGCTGGGCTGTGGGTAGCCAGGACTACGACTCGCTCCTCTTCGGCTCCCCCAGGCTTGTGCGCAACCTTGCGGTTTCTCCGAAGCGGAGGGTGGGAGAGGAGGTTGTGGAGCTGTCGCCGGAGTTGATAGAGCTGGAGGCCGTGTTGAAGACGTTGAGGTTGAAAAACAGGGAGCAACTTATCGACTTGGCTATTCTGCTGGGGACGGACTACAACCCAGACGGAGTACCTGGGGTTGGGCCTCAAAAGGCGTTGAAGCTTGTATGGGAGTTTGGGTCCCTAGAGAAGATGATGGAGACCGTCCTTAAGGGCGTCTCCTTTCCGGTGGACCTCAGAGAGATAAAGAGATTCTTCCTAAACCCGCCTGTGACGGATAACTACTCCGTGGAGTTTAAAAAACCTGATGAACGCGCGCTTATAGATTTCTTAGTCAACGAACACGACTTCAGCGAAGAGAGGGTCCAGAAGGCGCTTGAGAGGCTACAGAAAGCGCAGGGAAAGCTGAAGACCTCCTCTCTAGACTCCTTCTTCTAACATGGCGACCCGGCTAGTCGACGAGCTGACGCGCGAGGGGGTTATAAAAAGCGAGAGGGTGAGAAAAGCCCTGCTTTCCGTGCCGAGAGAGGAGTTCGTCCTGCCGGAGTACAGGATGATGGCGTATGAAGACAGGCCCCTGCCTCTTTTCGCGGGCGCCACTATATCAGCCCCCCACATGGTGGCCATGATGTGTGAGTTGATAGAGCCGAGGCCCGGCATGAAGATCCTAGAGGTGGGGGCCGGCTCGGGCTACCACGCTACTGTGTGCGCGGAGGCGATCGAGCGAAAGGGCAAGGTGTACACCATCGAGATAGAGAAAGAGCTGGCGGTCTACGCGGCGCAGAACATAGAGCGGTTGGGCTACTGGGGCGTGGTGGAGGTCTTCCACGGCGACGGCAGAAAAGGGCTTGAGCGTCACGCGCCCTTTGACGCCATCATCGTCACCGCAGCCGCAAGCGCGATTCCGCGCCCCCTTGTTGACCAGTTGGGAGATGGCGGAATTTTGGTGATCCCGGTGGAGGAGGACGCCGGGCAGGTCCTCTACCGGGTGGTGAAAAGAGGGGGGAGAATAGAGAAGCGGGCGGTTACCTACGTCTTGTTTGTGCCGTTGCGTGAGGGCTAGGGCTCAACTCTGTAGCGGTCCCGGGGATACAGCGTGGCGTGTCTCACGTTGTCTAGGTTCAGCAAGGCGGTTACCAGGCGGTTGAAGCCCAGGCCGAAGCCCGCGTGTGGCGGCATGCCGTAGTCAAAAACCGCCAAGTGGCTCTCGAATAGCCTGGGGTCTAGCCCTCTTCTCCTCATCTCCTCCTCTAGCTCGTCGCGTTTATGTATTCTCGTGGCCCCCGAGGCTATCTCTATGCCGTTGATTATGAGGTCGTACGACTCGCTTTTGTCCTCGCCTTTGCGTTTGGTGTAAAACGGCCTAAGAGAGGCGGGGAAGTTCACTATGAAGTAGATGGGGCCGTAGAACTTCATCAACGCCTTCTGCATCTCCACCGTCAAGTCGTCGCCCCACTTGACGTCGTAGCCCAGTTGCCTAAGCCTCTCCACTGCCTCATCGTAGTCGACCCTGGGAACTCCCTGTAGCTCCGTGGCCACAGGCTTTATGCCAACCTCGGCAAGTCTCTTCTCCTCCTCCGCAACAACAGCGACCACACGTCTTACGATTTTTTCCAGGAGGTCCATTATGTCGTTGTAGTCCATAAACGCGGCCTCGGCGTCCACAGATATGAACTCGTTTAGGTGGTAGTCCGTGTTGTGCTTCTCAGCCCTATATGCGGGGCCTATCTCAAACACCCTCTCTAGAGACGCGGTCAGCTGTTCCTTATATAGCTGGGGGCTTTGGGAAAGATACGCAACCCTCTCGAAGTAAAGCACTGGGAAGAGCTCGGCTCCGCCCTCTGTGCTCGTAACTATAATTTTAGGCGTAAAAACCTCCACAAACCTCTCCCCATACAGCGCCTCTCTTATCTCCCTCAGAATTCTCGACGCCAAGGAGAAGACCGCCAGATTACGCGGCCTCTTCAAGTCGACGGAACGCCACCTAAGCCTCGTGGGGAGGTCGGCCGCCTCGGACCAGACGTCGAGAGGAAGCGGCTTAGCCTTGTTCAACACCCAGATGCCTAGGGGGGACACCTCCACGCCTCTCTTCGCGATTTTACTAGCCTCCACGACCCCCCTCACCACCACGACGTCTTCCCGGCCCAGCTCTGTAAACGCCTTGAAGACGTGCTCGGGGGTCTTCCCCGCCTTTAAAGTCACTTGAACAAACCCCTCCCTGTCTCTCAGAAGCAAAAACTTGACCTTTCCTATGTCTCTCAGCTCCCACACCCAGCCGGCAACCACCACCTCCTTGCCGTGTAGCTCAGGCGTGATCTCACTTGTCCAGTGCGTCTTTTTAGGGTACACGCCTGTTGGAAAGACGTATAAAAAATGTGTTTACGCCCTCAGCTCCCTCTCCCTGACTAGCTCCACCTTAACGTTGGCTCCCGAGATCTGGCTTATAATTGCCTGGAGCCTCTCAGGCCTAATAGGCAATCGCCTCAACTCCCTAGACGGTATCTTCACCACGGTCTCGGTGGTGCCGTCGGGAAGCCAAGACGTCGATATGGTCAACAACTTAGCCGGGGACACCAGTTGTGCGATCACCTCGTTGACGCTGCCGTGTTCCACCACCCTGACATTTCTTCCGAGGAGAGAAGAAAGCTCCTTCTCAAGTTGCATAAACGCGCCGCGCGGTATCTTCTTGGTGTTCCTCATGAGTATAATTATGAAGTCGTCCACTTCGTAGGACTTTACATATTCCACGTCGGCTAGATTGATTTTACGCTCAACCTTCAACAACGCGTCTGAAACCTCGACGTCAAGCCAGCTGTGTCTCCCGCTGTCTATAAGCGACTGGCACTTCTGACACAACACACGCGTCTTCACACAAAATTCGCAGAACGGAATCTTCACCATCGGCAACTATAAAAAGGATATTTAAAAACTATTTTATAACCACATTACGGAGGACACGTGCGCGTGGTTATAGTAGACGGCTACACGGACGAGCCAGCCGGTCTCGGGGTGCCTCCGTACCTAGACGTCTACGCGAGATACGTCGCCGGCGCGGCTTTTACGGCCGGGGTAGACGGGGTTCATTACTTCACCATTGACCAGCTGAGGTGGGACTGGCCCAGCTCGCTTAGGGCGCTTGCGCGGTACGACGTGGTTGTTGTAATAGCCGGCATCACGACTCCCGGGAGGTATCTTGGAGGCACCCCGATACACATAGACGAGATCTTCGACATAGGTCGCGTCGAGGGGCCTATAAAGGTGTTGGGGGGCCCCGTGGCTAAGTTCGGCTACGGGATTGGGGGCGGCACCGTGGCCGTGTCGCCGTATAAATTCCGCAGACACTACGACTTAGTCGTCACAGGCGACGTAGACCTCGTGGTCTACAGGCTACTCACAGAGGGCCTTGGGAGGGTCTCGCCGTCGGAGACGCATAAAGACTTCAAGCTGGTGGACGAATTCGCGTGGAGGGGCGCGAGAATAGTCACGCAACACCCCAACTACGGCAAGAACCTCATAGTGGAGCTGGAGACGTACCGCTCCTGCCCTAGGTACGTGTCGGGCGGGTGCTCCTTCTGCACCACGGTGGGGTACGGCCCCGTGGATATGCGAGACATAGAAGACGTGGTCAAGGAGGTGGAGGCGCTGTATGCCGCAGGGGTCCTCCACTTTAGGCTCGGGAGACAAGCCGACTTTTACACCTACATGGCGCACGACATAGGCAGGGAGGACTTCCCGCGGCCCAACCCAGCCGCCATAGAAAGGCTTCTCGTAGGTATAAGAAACGCCGCGCCTGGGCTAAAGACGTTGCACATAGACAACGTGAATCCTGGCACCGTGGCGAGGTGGAGAGAGGAGTCAATAGAGGTAACGAAGCTGCTGGTGAAACACGGCACCCCCGGCAACGTGGCTGCCATGGGCGTGGAAACCGCCGACCCCAGGGTGGTCAAGATAAACAACCTAAAGGTAGACCCAGAGGAGGCGCTGGAGGCTATTGAGCTCTTTACGAGATACGGCTCCGTCCGCGGCCACAACGGGATGCCCTACCTCCTCGCTGGGATAAACTTCGTAGCTGGGCTACCGGGAGAGACCGCGGAGACCTACCGCCTAAACATGGAGTTCCTGCAACAAGTCCTCGAAAGGGGGTTGCTCGTCAGGAGGGTAAACATCAGGCAGGTGCTGATATTCCCGACGTCGCGTCTCTGGCCGAAGGCGAAGAAGCTGACCGCAAAACTTCGGGAACACAAGGCCAGATTCCAGCAGTTTAAGAAGTGGGTGAGGGAGGTCTTCGACAGGCAGATGCTTAGGCGGATCGTGCCGGCCGGCACGGTGTTGAGGGAGGTGTTCACAGAGGCCCATTTCCACAACGGCACCTACACAAGACAGGTGGGCTCCTACCCGTTGCTTGTCTACATCCCGACGCGAGTAGAGCTGGGGAGGTTCATCGACGTGGTTGTGGCGGAGCACGGCTCCCGGAGCGTGCTGGGCCTGCCCTACCCCCTAGACATAAACCGAGCGGAGAAGCGGCTCCTCCGCCACCTCCCCGGTCTTGGCAGAGAAAAACTGAGGGCCGTGCTACGCGGGAGACCGTTTACGTCTATAGATGATGTGAAGAGAAAAGTGGGGGAGGGGGACTACCTCAGGTACGTGTCTGTGTAAGCCTGTAGAATACGTAGAGGGTAAATATCACGAAGGCCGCCACAACCACGTCGAAGAGGTTGAACCGCGTCGCGCCTATGGAGAGGTCGGGCGTCCTCAGCCCTGCGACTACCAGATACAGGAGGTAGACGGCCACTCCGAGGGAGAAGCCAGCGTAGGCGTAGAGCAACTTCACAAGCGGCGGTACCCCTCCCCTATTTATACTTTATCTGTATAGCTTGAGAGCCCCCGTGACCTTGTCCACCAGCTCTTCGGGGGCGGGCCCCACGCAGATGGCCGTGGGGGTGCCGGGCGGGAGCTCAGTAAGCCCAGCGTCCACCACCACGGCGGTGGGGAGGTCCAGCTCCTTCGCCTTGTTGCGAAGCTCGTAGAGGTGGGCGACGTCCTCCGCGGCTAGGACCACCTTCTTCTGGCCCTCCGCCAGCCACTGGTCCAGCCACCTCCGCCACTTGGTCTCCTCGAGGGCCAGCATTACGCACTCCACAGCGGCGTGGCCGGCCTGCGCCGCCGCCTTGCCGCAGGAGATCTTGAGATCCCTCCTTATCACTATCGCCATCTTCACGGACGCACGTTCATCCTGGAGATATAAATTTGTCAACGATGTAATACTTAAAAAACACCACATAGCGAAGCAATTATGGACTCAAAACACATACTGGCGGTACTAATTTTTGTAACGGCAGTTCTCTACGCACAGGCGATCTCCGGCGCGAATCCCGCAGTGTTGAACACAGATACGCCAATACTTGCGAAAATAGTGGTCTCCGACATAAACTCCTTCGCGGCCCAGTGGAAAACAGCGCCAAGAATACAGACCGTGAAAGTGCCCGGTAAGGAGGTCAGGTTGTCGCCCTCACAATCAATGGCGTCAAGCTCCAGGGCAAGCTAGACGGAGCAACCGCGGAGCTTTACTACAAGGGCCCCGCCGGATCTCTAAAGACCATCGCCGAGTCTCCCTACGTCAAGTCTATCTTCATCAAGGTACTGCCTGAGATACCGCCGAGAGACTTCTTCGCCGAGGCCCTCACATTGGCGGAGAAAGGCGCTGGGACCCCCCAGCCCGCGCTCCCAGTGATGAGGGACATAATCGGCGCAAGTAAAGTCGAACAACTCTTCGGCATCGACGGCTCCGGCGTCGTCATAGCCGTGATGGACACCGGCGTAGACTACGGACACCCCGACCTCCAAGACGCACTTGCCTGGCTCATCAAGACCACAGAAGGCAGAGAGATAATAGCATCTTCGGTCTCGCTGGCCGGCACCGCCCTGCAATACAAGACGCTTAGGGGGCAGACGGCCTCTATACCCTTAAGCCAGGTGGCGTCTCTTGAGCCGCTCGTGCTAGACGCCGACGAGTCGCAGGCACTGCTACTGTGGCCAGTAACGGCATCAGGCGGCTATCTCCCCGTCAGCGGCCAGGTCTTCTATGTAATAGACGGTACAGATATATATGCGGTGACTGCCACATGTAACTACGCAGTGGCTGGACTCACCAGCAGAAGCGCCGAGTATAAGTTCAGCATGACGAATCTGTACATCCCCTGGTACGGCGGCTATGTAAACGTCGGCGTTGTCATGTACGACCCGGATCAGCCCGGCGTCTACACGGCGGCTCGCGTTGACATAAACCGCAACTGCAACTTCGCGGACGACCCCGAGCTCAGATACTTCGGCAATAGGCTAATAGTCGACAACCCGGCGGCCCCCACCGTCAGCCTCGGCGTTGCAGGTGGCTACTTCTACGACTGGGGCCTCTGGTTCGACGTGTACGCCAAGTTCTACCCAGGCTGGGACCTAGCCGGCAATTACCTCAGCATATTCTACGACTTCCACAGCCACGGCACGGCCTGCAGCTCCGTAGCCGCTGGCAGAGGCAAAGCGACGTATAACCTCGGCTACCTAGGCCCCCAGAGGCTCAGAGGCATCGCGCCTGGCGCTAAGGTCTTAGGCGTCAAGGGCCTCTGGTGGGGCATGATGGAGCCGGGCATGATGTGGGCCGCAGGCTTCGACGTTAACCAAGACGGGCAGTGGTACTGGACCGGGCAGAAGAGGGCCCACGTGATAAGCAATAGCTGGGGGATTTCTACGTTTATCTACGACTACGCCGCCTTCGGCTACGACTTCGAATCCGCCGTGATAAACGCGCTGGCGGCGCCCGGCTTCCTCGACAGGAACTACCCGGGCATTGTGATTGTCCACGCCGGCGGCAACGGCGGCTACGGCTTCGGCACAATCACAAGTCCCGGCGCCGCAGTAGGCGCCATAACCGTCGGAGCCGCCACAAGCGGACACTTCTGGCTCGCCTTAGGAAGGCCGTTCTACGGCTTCCGCTGGGGTGATATCATTAGCTGGTCGCTTAGAGGACCCACGCCAGCTGGCTACGTGAAGCCAGACGTCGTGAACATAGGAGCCTTCGGCATAGCGGCATATCCAGTCGGCTGGGGCAGGTACTACTACGGCATCGCAGAGGATTGGGACACCTTCGGCGGAACTTCGCAAGCCACGCCGTTGACTGCTGGCGTCGTCGCCTTGGTGCTAAGCGCTGTTGCCGATAGGGTTGATCCCGCCGCTGTGGATCCGTTTCTTGTGAGGCAGTTCATAGCAAGCACCGCAGTTGATATCGGCTATACGCCGTTTACCGCAGGCCACGGCTTCGTGAACGCCACCGCGGCGGTTATCGCTGCGAGGAGCTACTACGGACTGCAGGCGCCTAGGGCCCCCGTGGCGCTGTTTCGTACAAATTCCGTAGTTAATCTGGGCTCATCTTGGGAGTTTCAGTGGAGGGTGAACATACCGCTGTATTTCAGCTACTTGCTAAACAACATACTCACGGCGCAGTGGGCCTCCTACCTGCAGATGCAGGTGCCGCAACCGAGGATAGGCATGACCACTCTCTATCTCTCCGTAAACCCCGGCGGGCAGGCCGTTGGGCAGATCACCGTGGAGTCGAGGAGCTCCACGCTCTCTATCTCGGCGTCGGCGGCCACGCTCACGCCGGTGTATAGGAAGACTGTCCA
>DAITPC010000051.1:0-9647 GCA_036833835.1 Pyrobaculum sp.
TCTACCCCTATTTCGCTGACGCGGACCTTGTCGCCTATCAGAACGGTGTTTGTCTCCTCTACGTATTTAACCATCCCCGGGAACACCTTCTCTGCGTATTTTGCGAATTCCCGCATGTCTATGCGCTTCTCTACGCTGTCTATGTGAACGATGTATCTGTACATGATGAAAACTCTGGCGTATTTCTCGCCTGTTTTGCCCGCCGCGTTTGAAAGAACGATGTTGAGTTGGGTATCAACGGCGTGGAGGATACCTCTGAAGACCTCCCCATTTGACAAGACGACCTGTACCTCTTTCCCAATGACGTTGTTTAGCTCGGCGACGAAACGCTTGCTGGCTTCTGCAAGTGTTGAGGCCATGAGGGGGGCGAGCTCCAAGTATTAAAATTTGTTCACCAGCCGGCGGCCGTCGGGGTTTTATATAAGTCCAACGTATACTTTTTCGCCGATTTTCACTGGGAGCTCTTTTTTGATGTCAAGCTGTAGGCCTCCTATGGAGATACGGGTTATTCCCTCCTCTACGTAGTACACAACGCCCCATGCGTAGACCTTGTACTTGTGTAGATCTTGGTCTTTTTCTTTGTGTATAACTAGTTTTATTTCATCTCCTTTAGATATGCTTATTCCAAGTCTATCTAGCGGTAGCTCCAGTACTACATCTACATCCCCCTTTAAGGTGATTATGTTGGGGTTGTCGCTGGTTACGTCGTCAACTTTTAGCGAAAACTCCATGCCGCGTGTTTTGAGTCGATATAAAAATTTTGATGAGGTCATAAAAACTTCCGCCCAACTCTCTCTTCATAGAATAAGATATAATCTATGAGTTTAATACATCGAAAAAACAATCGACACGTGATTTGTCCATATTGTAAGTCTGACAAAATAATACTAAATGAGAACGGCGAGTATGTGTGCACCGACTGCGGAACGGTGGTGGGATACGAGCTTGTTCTGCCAAGGGTGAAACTTGAAATGCCGTTGAGGAGAGAAAGCCGCCTCCTTGTATTTCTCCAGAGAGAAACGAAGGAGACGGTCAAAAGGAAATACAGCGAGTTGGTGAGGTTCTACGTAGCCAAAACAGCGAGGGAGCTGGGCCGCCCAGATCTTGAACGCGTTGCGTTGTCAACTTTTCAAGGTCTAGATAAGCGGGTGTACCAGGGGAAAAACCCGAGGGTGCTGGCCGCGGCTCTTGTGTACATAGCGGCGGAGAAGACGGGCTACCACATCCACAAGCAACAGATAGCTCTCCTGCTCAACATAAGCAAGTTCAGTATAAGGGACACGGTTACGAAACTTAGGCGGCATGTTACGTAGGAGTAGCAACTTGCCGCATCTCCTGGCCCTGATAATAGAATGTGTAGAGTGTAAACACGCCTGTCGCGAGAAGGGCCTCTGCGTTTTCGCTGAAGAGGAGATGCGAGACGTAGTGGCCCTGTCGTCGCGGATCTTCCGCAAAGACGTAGACAGCACGTTGCAACTACGCTATGAGCTCTTCGCAAAAATAGACAGAAAAGTTGCACTAAGAGCAACTTTGGCCACGGTAGGTCTCCAGGAGATTGCCGACTTAGTTGAAGACGAGGTTGAGGATATTTTGCTGATACCCGGCAGGCCGATCTACATAACGAAGAAGAGCGGTAAATTCAAAACCCCAAAAACGGCGGATGGCGCCACGATAAAAAGCTTGTTGAAGCTCGCGCAGATGAAGGGAATAGAGCTAACCACGGCAACCCCCTCGCTTAGATACGGTCTGCGGTTTGGTGAGATAAGAATGAGAATATCGCTAGACCTCCCCCCCATTGTCCCGAACCCACAAGCCTACATCCGCATACATAGGGGCAAGATTACCCTGCGTCAGCTGGTGGAGAGCGGGTTCCTGACACGTGAGCAGTTGGCGAAGATCTATGCGGTTTTGAAGGAGGGGAGACATATAGTGGTGACGGGCCCCCCGGGTAGCGGCAAGACCACCTTACTTGCCGCACTTGATGACCTCATCCCCGGCAACTTGCAACGGGTCTACATAGACGAGGCAGATGAATTTGAAGAGGACCCAGATAAAAATCAAATCAAGATACGCGATGTGAACAAGGCGAGACAGATCTACGCATCTTTAAATAGAAGTATAGACGTGGTCTTCATAGGCGAGTTGCAATATGAAGATCACTTCTATGCGTTTAAAACAGCCACTGAGATCGGGCTTCAGACGTTCGCTACTATGCACTCAGTGACGGTAGAGGAGGCGTTGAGGAGACTGGAGAGATATACGGAGGTGAAAAACGTGGCCATTATACAGCTAGCCAAGCGGTATGGGGCGGCCATAGAAAGACGAGTCGTAGAGATATATGCTAAGTGAATACATAGCGCACAGAATCCAGGAGTTACATGAGAAGGCGTATAATAAGCTAGTCCTTATATTCGCCTCATCTGCCATGGCCAGCGTACTCCTAAGCGGGTTGGCGTTGTTGGCGAGCCCCGCCTTTAAATATCTCGCAGTAGCCGTGTTTATCTCAGGTATCCTCCTCGCAGAGAGGGTACATAAAAATACTCTGAAGAAAATGAGAAAGCTCTTGACAAATCCAGAGAGAGAAGTCGTTGCCCGCAGATACATCGCCGCGTTAAAAGACCTCTACGCCGCAGACGAAATCATCTACAGAGCGCTGGCGGAGCCCCAAATAGAAGACCCTTTAGTCAAGAATGAGAAGAGACCCATAGTCGCCTCGGCCCCCTTCTTTAAAGCCAGATACGCGGCGCTGAAGAGCAGGTCAAGAATCGTAATCACTGCCACCTCCCTATCGATAATACTGCCTCACTTTATAGTAACAAAAGATATAATACTAACGATTATAGTACTGGCAATATTATTACTTACTAGAAAAGTAATTTAAAAAAATCTAGTCGAACTCTTCCTTCTTCTCCTCCTTCTTCTCTTTCTCTTCTTTCTCCAGCTTGGAGGCGGCGATGATCTCGTCGATGCGTAGGATCATGGAAGCCGCCTCAACGGCGACCTTCAACGCGTTGAGCTTCACAGTAAGCGGCTCAATGAGCCCAAGCGCCATCATGTCCACAACCTTGCCCTGGTAAACGTCTAGGCCGTATCTCCAGCCGTCAAGTTGCTCGTGTTTATGCGTCAACTCGGTCAATATGTCAATGGGGTCGAGACCCGCGTTCTCAGCAAGTGCCTTCGGGATGGCCTCAAGCGCCCTCGCAAAGGCCTCCACGGCGTATTGCTCTCTGCCGCCGACCTTAGGCGCGAAGGCCCTCACGGCCTTGGCCGCCTCAACCTCGGCAGCGCCGCCGGCAGGCAAGATGTAGGGCTCCTCCACCACGTCCGCCGCCACAGACAACGCATCGTCTAGGTTCCGCTCCGCCTCGTCGACAAGCCTCTCGAAGCCGCCTCTCACCAAGATAGATACCGCCCTCGGGTTCTTACACTGCTCCACAAACACCATCTTCTCGTCGCCGACTCGTCTCTCCTCAACAAGCCCGGCGAAGCCGAGGTCGGCCTCGCTCAAGTCCTCGATGTTTGTCACAAGCCTGGCGCCGGTCGCCCTAACAAGCTTCTCGATGTCGCTACGCTTCACGCGCCTCACAGCAAGGATGCCCGCTTTGGCGAGATAGTACTGGGCAATGTCGTCAATTCCCTTCGTTGTAAACAGCGCAGTAACGCCAAGCGCCTTGAGCTTATCCACGTAGCTCTTGAGGATCTTCTCTTCCTCCTCCAAGAACGCCCTCATTTGTGTGGGGTCGTTGATCCTGATCTCTGCGTCGATCTCCGGCTTCTCCACCTCAAGAGGAGCGTCGAGAAGTGCTATCTTCGCGTTGACAACCCTCTTAGGCATCGCGGCATGCACCACCTCCTTGTCTACAATTACGCCGTAGACAAGTTGCGTGTCGAGGAGGGAGCCACCATGCTTCTTCACGATCTGGATGTTGTCAAGATCCACATACCACTTGCCATTTCTCTCTTCGGCAACTTGCAACACGGCCTTCACAGCCAAGTCTGCAAAGTACTCCTTCACAGTCTCGGAGATCTTCCCGCCCATTGAGGTCATGGCTATCTTCTTCAAAGTCTCCGTGTCTGTCCTATTCACCGGGACCGCAACCTTGCGGAGGTGCTCGGTAGCCACGTCGAGAGCTTTCTTGAACCCGCTCACAACAACGGTTGGGTGGATGTTCTTCTCCAGCAGCTTCTCAGCCTCCTCCAGCAGGGCGCCAGCCAGCACCACGGCAGAGGTGGTGCCGTCGCCCGCCTCCTCCTCCTGAGACTTCGATATCTCCACCAGCAACTTGGCAATGGGGTGCTGGACGTCCATCTCGTCTAGGATCGTCGCGCCGTCGTTGGTGATAGTAATATCGCCGAGGGAGTCGATGAGCATCTTGTCCATGCCCTTCGGGCCAAGCGTGGTTCTCATTACCTCAGCTATAGCTCTGGCTATCATTATGTTCAGTCTCAACGCCTCTTTTCCAAAAGCCCTCTGCGTGCCTTCCTTCAATACGAGCACCGGCACGCCCCCTATCTGGGTTAATACCGCCTGACTCATGGCTTGACAAAAATTGTGTATATAAAAACTTTTCTACCGCCGGGCGCGCGTCGCCGCAGGGAGAAGGGCGGGGGTCAGAGCAGCTCGAGAGTTCTAGCCAGAGGCACCACGGAGTCCTCCCCTACATATACGGTGTCTTCAAACTGCGCCACGAAGCCTCTGGACTTCTCAACAAGCACTTCATAGCCATGTAGCACCCCTGCCTTTAACGCCATCGTGATAGTGGAGTCGTCTATCTGCGGGAACCAGCGGGGGGTAAATGGCAAGGGCCCCGCCTCCGAGCTCACCACATCTATCAGCGGCTGAAAAACCTTGTGTCTCATCCTCGCCAGGCGGTATATTGTGATCTCTCTCCCGTCTGTCACATAGCCCTCCCCATTGGTTGCGAAGGGCTCCACCGCGTAGACATCGCCGGGGGAAAGAGATTGAGATGCCGACTTATCTGGGTAGTTGGGTATTACGTATCCCGCATGTAATAAATAACGCTCGATTTTGTGCCCGGTGAGGTTATATATGGGGTTGAAGCCGTGGTTCTTGATAGCGCGCTCCACGGCATCGCCTATCTGCCACGCCTTGATCCCCGGCTTCGCCGTGTTTAACGCAACCTCAAGGGCGGCTTTTGCGGCTTTGGCCAAGTTTGTAAAGAGCGGGCCTAAGGCCACTGTGACCGCCGCATCGACGATGTAGCCATCCCGTTGAGCCCCCACATCGATCTTTACGAGACCCGTCTTTGGAATCAGCAAGTTGTCCCCGCGTTTCGCCGTGTAGTGCGCCGCCACCTCGTTTATGCTTATGTTGACTGGAAACGCCGGCCTCGCGTCGTTGGCCCTGATGAAGGCCTCCACCTTTTCACATATCTCCAAAATAGGGACATCGGGCTGTACCAAGTCAAGCGCGTATTTAAGCGCCTTATGTACCACGTCGCCCACCTGTCGCAGTAACCTGAGCATCGTTTGAAACGGGGTGGGGGTTTAAATTTTTGGAAGGGGAAAATAGTTTTAAAGATGAGCCTAGACGGCAACCATGGGAGCCTTAACCATAGTGGCGAAGTACATGATCGTAGCGCAGATGGAGGTAAACGGCGGTGTGGATAAATCCGACATAATAGGCGCGTTGTTTTCCCAAACAGAGGGTCTGCTTGGTAAAGACATGGACTTGAGAGAGCTCCAGATGATGGGCCGCGTGGGGAGGATAGAGGTTGACATTGTTGAGAAAAACGGCAAGACAAAGGCCAAGATATATATCCCAAGCAACCTAGACAGATACGAAACCGCCTTAGTAGCCGCCCTCATCGAAAGCGTCGAGCGGGTGGGGCCCTACCCAGCCTCGGTAAAGGTGCTAGAGATCAGAGACCTCCGTGAGGAGAAGAGGAAGAGAATTGTAGACAGAGCCAGAGAGCTCGTCAAGCTAATAGAGGAGGAGATTCTGCCAGATACTAAGGAGATAATCGACAAGCTGAAGGAGGACGTGGCCAAGGCAGAGGTGGTCGAATATGGGCCCGAGAGGCTTCCGGCAGGTCCAGACGTCGACAAGTCCGACTCCATAATAATTGTGGAGGGGAGAGCCGACGTGGTGAACCTGGTGAAGCATGGATATAGAAACGTCATAGCTCTGGAAGGCATAAGCAGGGGGATACCGCAGACGATAATAGACCTCAGCAAAAAGAAGTCCGTCACCGTGTTTATCGACGGCGATAAAGGCGGCGAGCTGGTGCTGAAGGAGCTGTTGAAGGTGGCTCACATAGATTACGTAGCCCGCGCGCCGCCTGGAAAAGAGGTGGAGCAACTAACAGCCAAGGAGATAGCTAAAGCCCTGAGGAATAAGATGACTCTGGAGGAGTGGCTGGCGCAACAGAAGGCGGCTGGAGAAAAGACGGAGACGCCCCCTCCCCCTCCGCCGGCTCAGCCACAGGAGGCCATGCCGCAATTCCCCTTTGACATAGCCAAGAAGATAGAGGAGATGCTCGGCACCCTGGAGGCGGAGATCTACGACGCCAACTGGACGTTGCTGAAAAAGATGCCGGTCAGAGAACTACCCGACTTCCTAGCCGCCACGGGCGACTCTGTATATGCCGTCGTCATGGACGGAATAACCACGCAGAGAATTGTCGACCTAGCGGCTAAGAAGGGCGTTAAGATGATCATAACCGCAAGGGTGGGGCCCTTGACTAAAGTCCCTGAAAACATGAAAATATTGACATTTGAACAACTAAATAAAGTCCAGTAGCGATTTTTCAGCCCTGCCTGTTTTGAGGTCGCTCTCCTTCACGCCTACAACCTCGGCGATTCTCAACGCAGCTGGGATGATCTGCTTCTCTACGTAGTACTCCACGTCAATTCTCTTAGGGTCGTCAAGCAGGATATACGGCACGGCCCTCTCAGACACCTTCTCCCCTCCCTTAACCACCACGTACCCTACGGTGGTTCCCTTCCCCACCCTGTAGCCTCGCTTCTTGAGGAGCAACGCGGCGCTTACGTGAGGAGGATGCGCCTTGTACTCCTCAAGCTCCTTATCGAGCGTCTTCCATATGATAAGGTCATCTATCTCGAACTGGTATCCTTTCAGCTTCGTGATCACGTCTTTTACGTATTTTATTACGTTCTGTCTTGCCTCTGCGGCGTTTCTAGACGTGAGTATAATCTCGATCACCTTCAGCTGCACCTCTTTAGCAAGCTCGCTCCAGTCCCCCCTCACCACCTCAAACCCCACGATGTCTATTCTGCCGTCTTTCAGCAAGCCTGCGTACCTCTTCTTGGCCTCGGTGAAAAGCACCTTTACATACTCTTTGTCTACCTTAATCTCAATCCCGTAGCGCTCCTCCACGTATTTGGTAAGTTTCTCGACGTCTCCGCCCCTCTTGACAAAGAGGCTGTCTGTGTCGCCGTAGATAACGACTATGCCCATCATCTTCGCCCGCTCAATGACGTCCCTAAGTATGGCCCTGGCAAAGGCAGTCACAGACTCCGCCACCTCCTTCTTATACCACCTTGCCCCCACCCAGCCCAGATACCCGTACATGGCGTTGGCCATTACCTTAAGTGCTCTCTGCCTCTCGTCGAGCACCCGATACTCGGGCGAGTCAGGTGGGTATTTCTTCATCTCCTCCCTAACCGCCTTTCTAAGCGCTACAAGCTCTTTAAGAACCTGCGGGACGAAGCCGGGAGGAGCTCTGCGAAATCTATGGCCGACCTCGGGGGCGACCACGACGCCGTCAGGGGGGTCCGGCTCCCCCGGCTCTAGGTAGGTGTCCGGCGATAGGTTGTACCTCATCATAATATTTGGATACATAGAGGAGAAGTCCAGCACCAAAATGTCGTCGTATAAGCCGGGCCGCGGCTCCAGAACTATTGCGCCTCTATACGGCTCGTACTCCCGCTCCTCCCTGTTGGGTGCCACCTCGCCCATGCGGTAGGCGTAGCGCAGAAGCATCCACTCCACCCTGTTGCCCACGCTGGCCGCGGCCACTTGGTCGAGGGGAAGGCCCGACACGGCGGAGAGCTGTATTAGAAATGACAGGAGCTTATCTGCAAGCCCAAGCGTCGACCTCACATCATCGAGGACGTACTGCCTGAGCAACGGCCTTTTGTTTGGGTCGTTCCAGTACTCGTAGATCTTGTGGCCGGGGATGAGGACCCGCTCCCCCCTCTTCATAACGCCGAAGTATTCCGCGACGCGGTCAAGCGTCTTGAGTTTGATCTCGGGAAACTCCTCCACTATGTTGTAGAGGTCCACGTGGGCTCTGCCCACCACAGACCAGTGCCCATACACGCTCTGCTGGGGCACCCCACCGAGTCTATCTACCCTGAGTGGAACCCCCACTACCCTCGCCCGCTCTGACAAGTAGGGCCAGTCAAACTTGTTGGAGTTGTACCCCACAATCACGTCGGGGTCATACGACCTGACAAACTCCACAAAACCACGTAGCGTATCCCTATCGTTTTTTCCAGCGGTTTCAAAAACCTCCTCCTTGCCCTCGCCGGTCTTGACAGCGATGAGAATAACGGGGTCCCGGGCTGGGTCGGGGGAGCCCCTCTCGTTGTACACCTCTATGTCAAATGCCAACACACGGAGGGCCGGTGGAAACTCTGGAGAAACACCCTTCCACTCCTTTACGGCATATTGGGGGAGATGACCCAGCCTGCCCGCCTCCTCTACTTCTGCGATGTTCCAACCACAGGGAACCACTCCATTGTCGATCATGTAACGCATGTAGAAACGTATATCGGCCTCGTACACGCCGGAGACGCCCGGCACGGCAAGCGCCGCCTCCCTCAGCTTCCTTACGTCTTCCGGTATCTTGGCAACGGCCTTGAGGAACCTCTTGGGGCGGCCCAGAAACCTCCTTTCCACAACCTCCACAGCCTCCACCGGAGCAACGCGGGAGAGTGAAGCCTTAACCGCCGCCGCGTCGCAGACGGGACAGTCCAGGTAGAAATACGGCCTGAAGCCCCTGTCTACAACGACCACTCTCTCCAAGCTCTCCGAAATCCCGAAAATCCGCACCTCCGGCACGCCGCCTACGACGGTGTAGGTGGCATCTAGAGGCCAAATCTTTAGCTCCACATCTCCTGCCATGAAATATATATAAATAACTCGCCTAGCAACTTTGTGGAAATCTTCAAGAAATGCCTAGAGGAGCTGCCCAAGAAACCTGGCACCGCCCACAGCCACATAATCGAGTGGTTGATAGAGAGACTGCGGGAAACATGAAGTTATACCTAGGCATCGCGGTCTTCACCACGGTCTACACAATAGCGCTTACGCTAGGCGTAACCACAGCCCCGGAGCCGCTGCTGTGGAACGGCGTAGTGGGGTTCATGCTGGCGCTATCCCTAGTGCTCGCCGTAATCCCCCTGGCGGGGCCCCTACTCTACGACACAGTCACAATGGTCATGCGTAGCGCGCTAAACCCGCCGATAGACCTAGACCCAGCCCTACAGATTCTGAGACCAGTGTCCTGGATTTTGAACATACTATTCACAACGGCGCTTATACTTTATATACTCCAGTTTAAAAGGCCAATTGCGCGGAGGATCATAAGAGCGTTGCTGTTTTAGGCGGGTTGCCTACAGGGGCGGGGCAGTGGCACCCCGACTTCTTGATGTTCAGA
>DAITPC010000052.1:0-9601 GCA_036833835.1 Pyrobaculum sp.
TCCGCCCCCGGCGGAAACCCCGACAGATGCCACCTCGCCACAAGCCACGCCGTGGGCACCACAGCCTTCAACGCACGTTCCGCCTCCCACGCCCCCTCGTAGAACTGCCACAGCTTCACGCCACCCAAGAAAACATGTCCTTAAAAATTGGATAAAGCTATAATATAACAACGAGAAAGCTGTATATTTTAGTCAGCATCTAGAAGATACGCGGTAAGACCGCGATTTCTCCACGTAGACATGTTTTGTTATCCATATGTCGTCGGCGTGTGAAGCTGTGGGCGGTGGAGAACGCCGGGGTTGGGGAGCTAAAAAAAAAAGGCGGGGACAACTTCTTAACCCACCCACCGCCTCCGAAACGGAAGCCAAGCCGCTTACACGTCTTTACATACTGCTTAAACCGCCTGTCGTCTACGCGGCTGAGCAGCTTGACGTAAAGAAGCCCGTCCTCAATGCCGACGTAGACAAGCAGTCTGCACAGATGCGCACTTTAGAATCGCGCGCAAGTTCGTCGCGCCAGTATACATGCTCAAGCTCGCGGAGGTGGCCGAGCAAGGCAGAATGCCGCGGGAAGAGGCGCTTCGCGCCATAGGCGAGGTCTACGCCGCAATGGTGGCAGGGGACGGCAGCATCAAACCTCCTTCCACCATCGAACTGGTCGTGGGCGGGCATTTTGACGATGCGGCCGCGCTTCTTTTAGCCATTGCGTTGTATAAGGCTGGCAAGCTGGCGCCGGAGAGGTTCAAGCCGTATGTATACGAGGGCCATAATGCGTATTACGTCGAAGTCTCTGGCTATAACGCCCGCGTGCTGGCTAAACTGCTCGCAACCTCAGCGCCTACTGTTGGCGGGGAGTACTTGATGGAGAAGTTTAACAAGCTTGCGGATATAATTAAGCGGCAAGTATCAGTACCAGCAATCGAAAGACCAAGCGCTGTACTGAAGGGGCTTAGAAAGAAGGCGTTGAGGTCTTAGAAGGCAAGGCTTGGGTGACGGCGGCAACAAGTTGCACATCTACATTGAGGCTGTGATAGACGGCGTGAGAGAGAGCTTCACGATCAACTACAAGCTGAAGAGGGGCAAGAAAGTGGGCGTCATCTATATAGAAAGTGCGGAGAGGGGAGAGAGTTGCAAAGATTATAGAAGTCATAACAGGCAGAAAGCCGTATGTCGGCAAAGACGCGATAGAGTGCTACGGACACCACCTGCAGAGGTTCATGACGTACGAGGAGTTACACGAGGCGATTAAGCAGTGGCTGGATTCAACAGTGAGACACAATGCCCCCTCGTCTGGTCGCCAGCGAAACACGTAGCTACAAAGCCAGCGATAAACTTAAAAATTGCAGAAAAACAGACTCATAGCGGCCGTAGCTCAGCGGGGAGAGGTTACCAGTCAATCGACTGGTAGCCCCGCTAGAGCACCCGGCTGAAGACAGTTGCGCAAACCTTCAACGGGGGGTCCCGGGTTCAAATCCCGGCGGCCGCACCATTCTAGACTTTATTGCTTGTTTAGCGTGGTTCTTTGCGCTTTTCCGTCTTGCTATTCGTGGACGAGACACCGCGTTTCGTTACGTTGTCAACGTTACGACCTTGAATAGAGTTTCAGGTGAGAAAACGGCTAGGGCCTTGTCTATGTCATATACTGGTGTGAGGGGTATCTCCTCTCTCTTTGCGAGTTCCTCAAGAGTGTTGCAGACTATTTCTGCCAAACCTTTTCCACCTCCTCCCTAGCGGAGGGGTCCAGCTGACGCGCTATCAAGTCTTCTCTGCCGATGGCTCTGCAGAACCGTTCCCAGAACTTAGGCTCCACGGCCCCGAGGGCCACCCTACCCCCTCTGCAGCGGTACACGGTGTAGAAGGGGTAGTCCCCGGAGAGGAGGAGCGGCTTTCCGTCTCTTCTCAGGGAGAGGTTCAGAATGTTTACCAACGCCGCGGCGCGGCTCATGGGGATCTCCACATAGCCCCTCTTGCCTCCGGCGGCCATGGCCGTTATGGTCAACGCGGCGAGGAGGCCAGCCGCCACGTCCACGGCTTGTACATAGGGCGGGCACGGCCCCACGGCGCCTGCCAACGCGGCGAAGTTGATGTCATGGGAGGGGTGGTCCCTGGGGTACTCGTCGCCTCCGTATCCCACTATGGCGACGTAGATGAGGTCGGGCCTCGCCTCCGCCAGCCTTCTGTAGGAAACGCCGTATCTCTCCGCCGTAGACGGCCTGAAGGTGGTCAACACAGCGTCTGCCTCCTCCGCCAGGCGGCGCACTCTCTCCGCATCGCCTTTTAGATCAACGTAGAGTATTCGCTTCCCCTCGTTAAGCACCTTGTAGAGAGTGGGCGAGATTCGGAGTAGGGGGTCCCCGCCCGGCGGCTCGACCTTAACCACCTCGAATCCCAGCTGGAGGAGAAGCCTCCCGGCGAGAGGCCCCGGAAAAAGCGTGGAAAGCTCTAGTACTCTCATTACGTGGTCACCCCTACCCCCTGCACTATTGCGTAGGGGGCATTTGCGGGGGCGGGCATGTCCCACCAGTAGACCTGTTTCTGCACCTTGGACAGCTCCGCCACGTTTTTCACCACGTTTTCCATGGTGTCTGCTATGCGGATGTACTTAACCACGGCTACCGGCCTGCCGTCTTTGACCTCAAGCGCCACGTCGCGGCCCACCGTGGAGAACTGCCCAGTCTTCACGTTTTGGTAGCGGGCGTACCAGTTGGCGTGTATGTAGAAGCCATTGCGGAGATCTGCCAGCAACGCCTCGAGATCCGCAGGCCCGTCCCCCGGGGCGATCTCCACGTGGCCCGGCGCAGGCCTGGCCCAGCCATAGAGGGCGTGGCCCGTGGGGTCCATCCCCAGGGCGTGGGCGGTCCGCCTGGTGTGGATGAAACCGCCGAGGACGCCTTCTCTATATATTTCGACGGGTCTCGGCGGAACCCCCTCGAAGTCGAAGGGGACGTAGCCATGTGCCGACTCGTCGTAGGTCTTCTCCACCACGTTGAGCAACTCGGAGGCCACCTGTCTCCCCACGTCTTCTCTCGTGTAGCGGGAGCTGTTGGCCACGACCTCGGAGCCGTTTGTCCAGAAATACACCACCTCCCCCACCAAGTGCCCAAACACAAGCGGGGAGAGGAGTACGTCCGCCTTGGCAGGCTGTATCCGGATCTGCGGCAGACCCTTCGCCAGGGAGAGGAGGCGCGAGTTCTCCTCGCCTAGTTTCTCCGCCCTGATGTCGGCGATGTGCCTGCCGGCCGCGGCAGAGGTGGCGGAGAGCTCTCTGAGGAAGGACCTCACGGTCATGTATATCTTATTTACGGCGTATTGACCAGCCCGTCCCGTCGAATCCTCGTACTCGGCCTCGACGTATGTTAGATGAACCACCCCCGCGCTTCTCTCGACGCCCTCCGCCGCGTCTATGGCCGCCTTGACGAGGTCAGGCAATTTCTCGAAATCCTCCGCAGACTCGCGCCACGTGGGCGGCCGCGGCCCTCCCACAGGGACGTAGAGCGGATCCTCGGGCAGGGTGTCCAGTCTCTTCACAGCAGCTTCTATCTGCGCCAGGTCGGGGGTGCCCGTGGCGCTGAGGAAAGCGGTTTTTCTGCCCTTGGCTAGGTATACGTAGGTGTTCTCCACGTCCCAGCTCTTGAAGACCGTAATTTCGTCGTTGGCGAAGCGGGCCATGTAGTTTCTGACCCTAGTCTTCACGACGACGGCCTCGTCGACGTAGCGCTGTAGTATCTTCAGAATCATGGCACCACTCTGAGGTTTCTACTTCTGAAGGTGGGCCCGCCCATGGTCACGGGGACGCCTTGCGACGGGTTGCCCTTGCCGCATGTGCCTACGAAGAGCTGGAAGTCCCGCCCCACGGCGTCTACGTTGCCCCACAGCTCCGGGGTGTCCACCTCGATGAATCCCTTGATCGGCTGTTTCAGCTCGCCGTTTTCGATGAGGTAGCCCTCGAAGATGCCGTATCTGCCGGAGTATCTGGTGTCGTTTATGTTCCACTCGGTGTAAGACACTACGTATACCCCCCGCCTCGTGTCCCGGATGATCTCCTCAGGTCTCCAGTCGCCCGGCTCTAGGTATGTGTTGGACATACGCGGTATGGGCTCCCTGTCGAATGCCGACGCCCGCGCCCCCGCGTTGCTGTGGACGCCCAACACCGCGGCGTATTGCCTATTTGTGATATACTCGGCAGCCCAGCCACCCCGCACCAGATGCTTGGGCCTGGCCACAACGCCCTCCTCGTCCACGAGATAGAAGCCGTAGGTGCCCGGCAACGCCGGGTAGTCCGTGATGTTTACCACGTCGCTCCCGATCTTAACCCTGAGGTTCCCCGGCCTTAGGTAGGACTCGCCGGCCTCCGCCCCTTCCCTGCCGTAGATCCTGTCGAGCTCGAAGGGGTGGCCTATAGATTCGTGCACTAATATACCCGTCATCTCCGGGGCGAAGACCACGTCGTATCTCCCGGGCGTGATGGGACGTGCCTTCTCCAGAAGCGTAGACACCTTCCGGGACTCCTCCTCCACCACCTTCTCCGCGCCCAGCACGGAGTCGGCCGAGGTGCCGCCGAGGAATATATCTCTCTGGAGACTACCGAGAGACGGCTCGTGTTTGATAAACATGCCGAATACGTAGAGCCTCGGCGTCTTGCTGTAGACATCAGCGCCGTCGCTTGTCAATACGCGCTTCTCGGTCGTCCAAATGTTGACGTAGAAACGCCGCACAGTCAGGTCCTTGGCGGCGTATTCGTCAAGGGTCTTGGCCAGCACCATGGGGTCCAGGGCGATGTCTGGGAGGCTGTAGCTGACCCTCCCCAGCCTCTCTTCGCTAAGCGCCACCGGGCTCCTCCGCACCCTCCCCGCGGCCCTGGCGAGCTTGACCGCTCTCTCGACGGCGGCGAACACATCCTCCAGCGTGAGCTTGGGCGTCGCGGAGAAGCCCAAGCCGCCACCCGCCACCGTCCTGACGGCGACCCCCTGCGAGGTGTAGGAGACGGCGAATTCAAACTGCCCGTTTCTCAGGCCTGCGGCGGAGCCGGAGTCCCTCTGCCACCGTACCTCCACGTAAGACGCGCCGAGAGACAGGCCGTAGTCCAGAGCCTTTATGAGAACATCCTCCATAGACCAAACTCATTACCCTTACTTAACAGTTGCCGCCCCCATGCCGCCGTGGAGAATTGTTTTAACCAAGCCACATAGACGCCACGTGCTCTGGTACGTAATCGGGAAATCTGAACCCCGCGCCTTCTACAAGGCGACGCTTCATCTGGTTTGGTCGGCGCAAGCTACTCTCTACCTAACGGCGGCGTTGTTCCTCGCCGGCCTGTTTCTGCCTAAGCAACACCAGCATTTCATGGTCGCCGGCCTCCTCGCCTTTTACCACGCAGTGATGTACGTCCAGCTACCTGGCTTCATAAACGCGGTCCCGCACAGAGCCGCCACGTGGGCTCTCTTGGCGTTTTTCCTCTTAGGCGTCGCCGCTTCGCCCGGCGTGGGGTACCTGGCGTATCTGCCCTACTCCCTCCTCCACGCGGCTCTCTACGTCAAGGGGCTTTGGGGCAAACCCACCTACTACCCCAACCTCGTAACCGCCGCTGGGTTGTTGCTCCTGCCCCTCTCGGCTGCTCCGCTGGAGGCCGTCCTCTCTTTTCCGCTAGCCTCCGTCTACTCGTTGATGTACCGCATAGACTTCTCCCGGGCGAAGAAGAGGTTCTCCGCAACCACCGCGGCCGCCGTGGCCGCGGCTTACGTCGCCGCCTTCCTAGCTGTGAAAGTTGGACACCTGTGGGCCGTGGCAGTGCCTTCGCTGGTACTCACCGTTTTCGCCGCGCCTCGGCTCAACGACCTCTACGGGGCATCGGCGTTTTTCTTCCGTTGGGCCGTGGCGCTGGCGCCTCTGGGTAGCCACCTCGTCTACATGGCGTTTGCGGTGATTATGTCTGCCCTCTGCGTGCCCTACTTCATACCCGCCATATTATACAGAGAGGTGCCTCGCTACAGGGGCGAGCTCGTGGCCGTTGCGGCAACCGCCTACGTCTTGAAAAACGCCGGGTTCGCGGCCCTAGCGGCGGCTCTTGTCGCGGGGCAAGTTTTATATGTGGCGTGGCGCTCCTTCAGGGAACGGTATTACCCGCCTCCGCCCCCGCCCTAGCGTAGCATCAACGCGATGAGAAACAGGGTGAGTATGGGGCTTGAGGCCTTGTACATCTTCCACATGGCTTCGTCAGTCATCCTCCTCAGCGCGAGGACGCTGGTTGCCACAGTGGCGGCCACGCCAGCTAGCACCAAGACGAAACCCGCCGCGCCGCTTCCGAAGAGTAAGTAGAGCAGAAGTATGTAGACGGCGCTGAGGATGTTGAGGACGGAGATTATGACGACGGCCTTCCTCTCGTCTATGAGCGCCGGCAGCATCGGTATGCCGGCTTTTCTGTAGTCGTGTCGGTAGCGATAGGCCAAGGCCCATATGTGCGACGGGATCCAGAGATATATCGCGAAGGAGATGAGCAACGCGGGCAGATCCACAGTGCCCTTGGCGAGGGCGTAGCCCCCGAGAAACGTGGCGTTGCCGGCGAAGCCGCCGCCCAGTATGTTGAGCCATGTCCTCCTCTTGAGCCACATGGTGTAGACCACCGCGTAGAAGAACCAGCCCAACGCCACGAAGAGTCCGGGGAGCGGCCCCAGCAGGTAGAGCCCGGCGGCGATCCCCGCCGCAGAGAGCGCCAGAGAGTATATCAACGCGGCGCTGGGAGGCACCAGACCAGCCGGGAGGGGTCTCTTTGCCGTTCTCGCCATGAGGGCGTCTATGTCCCTCTCCCAGTAGTGGTTGAAGGCGGCGGACCCCCCTATGGAGAGCGTGGCGGCAAGCAGTAGTGAGGTCAGCTTGTTCCACTCGATCTGCGGCGCCGCGTATATATAGCCCGCGACGCTTGCCAATATCAATAGCCAGATTACTCTCGGCTTAAGCAAAACTATATAGGGATTCATGTCGAAATTTTCTCCTCTCTTTAAAAGTATTACCTGCAATGGAGTTGCCGTCAGAAACTGTTTTAAAACACGTTGAAGGTAAAGCCATGAAAATCGAGGGCGTCATAGCGGCGACGGTCACCCCGTTTACAAAAGACGGGGTGAACTACGAGGGGTTAAAAACGCTCCTCTCTAAGGTCGTGGAGGCTGGCTACCACGGGATCTTCCCAACCTCCTCGACGGGCGAGGTTACTAAGCTCACCCCCGAGGAGAGGGTGAGGGTTATGGAGGTGGCGAAGGAGGTGGCGGGGGGCAAGGCGCTGGTTGTCGCCGGCACTGGGACGGGGGACCACCTCTCCACGATAGAAATTGCGAGGAGGTACAAAGACGTGGGTGTGGACGTGCTTCTCATCACGCCGCCGTATTACATCCAGTACGACTGGGCCGCCATCTACGCCTTCTATAGGAAGGTGCTGGACAAGGTGGACATGCCCACAATACTATACACCATTCCGCTGGCGACGGGCTACAACATACCGGTGGAGGTGTTTGAGCTTGTTGCAAACGAGTACAGCCAGGTAGCGGGTGTGAAGGACAGCTCTGGGGATTTCCGCTACCACCTGGACCTCATACACCTCCTCGGCAGGAGGCTTTCCGTCCTCCAGGGGCTAGACATGCTTTTCGTGCCGTCCCTCGTCATGGGCGCACATGGGGGCGTCCTGGCGGGGCCCAACTTCCTCGGCAGAATCACCCTGGAGCAGTACAGGCTCGTGAAGGAGGGCAGGGTCCAGGAGGCCGTCGCCCTCCACAACAAGCTGATGCCCCTGTGGAGGTTCATGGGCGGCTGTGGGCTGGTGGGGAAGCTGGGCGGCAAGTGGCCGACCCTCTACAAAGTCGCCGTACAGCTGGTCCACGGCATAGACATGGGCCCGCCAAGGGAGCCTCTGCCCCCCATCGACGACAAGGATAGGAAAGAGCTGGAGAAGCTCCTCAAGGAGCTGAGCCTCATATAGCCTGTGGGGGTCGTAGACAGGAAGGTTTTTGAGGCCAGGAAAAAGGCCTTTGTGGAGCGGCTAGAGAGGGAGGCGTTGCAGGACCGGGTAGATGGCGACATCCTCCCGCTTCTCCGCCTCCTGAATCAACACCCGCATATATACACCACATCAAGCTGTAGCGGGAGGATAATGGCGGCGGAGGCGGTTAGGCCGAGCTACAGCAAGGGGAGGGGGTTCAGGCCCGTGGCCAAGTGGCACCACCCGGTGCCGCCGGAGCTGGTTGCCGAGGCTACGGCCCAGCTGGACAACGCCTGGCTCATGATTAGGGGCGCCATCCTTCACCTCGCGGCGGCGGACGCCAAGACCGCCTATAGGCTGGTGGAGATAGGCCGGGAGACCGGGCATAAACACAGCGGGATTATAGCCATGAACCGCGGCGGCATCTTCGTGGAGATACTAGGCGAGGAGCGTCTTGACATACCGCTGAAACACAACGGCGCGATGGTGACAGATGTGGCCACCGCCGTGGAGATGGCGAATAAGACCCTGGTACTAGCCAAGCTAAGGCTCTACTGGCTGGCGGCTAGGCTGGAGGCTGAGCTCTTCGGCGTAGACGCGCCGACAAGTGAAGAGATAAGACGCGCCATTAGACGTGTTGCGTCTTGCCTGAGCTGACCCACGGCGCTACGCAACATTTTTTAAATTGGATACACGCCGTAGACATGGCGAGAGCCAAAACCGCCACAGCTCTCTCAGACCCCAAGAGGGCCCTCATCCTTGAACTAATTGAGGAGAGGGGTCCCCTTACCCAAGCCCAGATAGCCAAGGCTTTCAACATGACGTGGGGACGGGCGCAGTGGCACCTCTACGTTCTCGAGAGGGAAGGCAAGATCAGGAGGGTGACTAAAAACGGGCTTACCTACTACGTATCGGCAACGGCCCCTATCGACTTTTCGTCAGATTTAGAATAAGCCTGTCGTACACCTGGGGCTTGTTGAGGAGAGCTATGGTGAGCGTGACGTTTCCGCCGTCTATCTCCCGGGGCACCGCCACGTCTGGAGGCGCGGAGATGACGTATCTGCCGGCCGGCAGGCTCAGCCTTACTGCGAACGACCTATCCGCCGGCACCAGCCCCAACACGCCCGGGCCGGGCAACGTGCGGTTGTAGACGCCTCTAAACTCCACCTGTTTTATACACGAGACATAGACCACCTTGTCGACTCTATACGTCGCGTTGAGGTAGGTGACACCCTTTATGTCGAGGGGGTTTTGGGAGTCCAGCTCCAGGTATATGTTCACAACGCCTAGTCGCTGCGTGGCGTTTATGTCGTAGGGCTTAAAGAACTCTCTCTCAAGCGCCATTCTGGAGGCGGTCTGGAGGCGGTACGTGGCGTTGCCGGCCACGGCCGTAAACACGTAAAAGGTGACGGGGTCCTCCACCCTAACTCTCTCCACAGTCACGTTGAAATAGTAGAGGTAGTACCCGCCGAGACCGGCGCATTTCAAAACCTCCGGCGTAGCCACGTAGAGCGACACAGACAGCACCCGGGAAGAGACTGTGGGCGTGGGCTTGGGCCGCGTCGTTGTGGCGTGGGCGGCTGTGGGCGGGGCTGTGGTGACCTGCGTGTGGGGCGTGGCGGTGGGGGTCTGTTG
>DAITPC010000053.1:0-8489 GCA_036833835.1 Pyrobaculum sp.
GGGGGGCGGGGCGGAGGAGCTCCTCCGTCTTTTAGAAAGCCGCCTGGGCGAAATACCTGAGAGGTTACGTCGGTGTCTAAGGCTATGCATGACGTAGTGGAGATGATATATGAGAAATGCAAGAAGCGGGATGTGTTGAAAGCCCTGCCTGAGCTGTGTGCGTTGGCTGCTTTGTTGATGAGCTTCTCCGAAGGCACCATAAGGACGAGGGCAGACATGGCGAGGAGATATGTAGATGAACTCCTCGCCTCGTTTAACGGCGCGGAGAAGACGTCTCTAAAGATGACTATGCTTAAATACGTGGGGTTGTGGATGCGGGACTTGAGGAGGAGGTGGGGGGAGTACGTCGTTGCCGAGGCGGCGTATGCCGAGTTGCTCTCCCGCCTCATCCAGCTCCTCCGGAGGGCTTAAGTATATCAGCCCCCCCAGCTCCCCTCCCATGGGCGAGGTGCCGAAGGCGGTGGCGGCTGTGTGTGAGGAGCTCTTCTACCTATCGCAGGAGCTGGGGAGGTGTCTCTGCGACGTCTCGCCGGCGTTGAGGAGGCTTCTAGACGCGGCTAGAGACGAGCTTCGAAAAGACGTGGTGAGGGGGGCGGAGCTCATATCTGCCGGGAGTGTGGACCTCTCCGAGATGCAACTAGATTTTTTAGAAGAGCTGGGGCCGAGGCCCGCCTGGATAGACGCCGTGGCCTACGCCGCGGCGAAGATATACAGGGGGTGCAGAGACGGGGATCTCCTGGCGCTGGCGCTCTGTACGTGGGCTTTAAAGAAGTGGAGGGAGGAGCCGCGCCACCCCATCTGGCGTCTTGTGGAATCTCTAGAGCCGACGCGGCTATACAGCCCGCGGGACCTCGGGGAGGTAGACCGCGTCTACCTGCGTAAGATATGGAACACCGCGAGGAGGGTTGAGGGGGTGAGGGGCAGGGCCTACGGCTACCAGCTCATCCGCGCCGCCTTCGTCTTAATGGCGACGCGCGTATGAAGAAGCCGACGTGTCTCCACACGCCGCGGCGTGTGAAAAACTCGGCGCCTCCTCATACAGATGCCCCCCGCGTGTGAAGAAGCCGACGTGTCTTCACACGGTTTATCTGCCCGGGTCATCTGTCTCCCGTGAAGCGGCGGGTCACCGTCTCGATCAGAGGCGATTTGTTAGAGGCGGCGTGGAGGAGGGCTGGGCAGAGGACCCTCTCCTCTGTGGTGGAGGAGGCGCTGGATTTGTATCTCAACATGGGGGAGAGACTCGCCGCCTTGGAGGCCTCGTTGCGCCGCCTAGAGATGTTGTTGGATCAGTGCATACAGAGGGAGCAGGGGGGTCAGCAGAGGCAGGAGGAGACCCGCCGAGGCGGCGTTGACAACATCTGGGTGGAAATTCTGCGGAGGCGACAAGGTTTATCCCCCGGCCGCCGCCACGAGTCGTGATCACCTTAGTGACATCGCTCGACGGGGGGGTGGGGAAGACCACCTTATCAGCCGCTCTGGCGTATCACCTGGCCGTAAACAAGAGACAGCCCGTGCTCCTCATAGACGCCGACTGGGAGAAGGCGGAGCTGTCTCAGCTGTTTAGAGCAGGATACGGGCCGGGCTGGCTGTCGCCGTTTTTGAAGGGCGAAGAGCCCCAGGTACACAGGATAAGAGATGTCCTCCACCTGGTGGCTGGCTACGACGCGGTTGAGGCGTATCAGCTGTACGACTTCTCCATCGGCGAGCTGGAGAAGGCGCTAGAGGCCTGGATCGACCACGTCCCCGCGTTCTACCGCGGCGTATCTGTCGTAGACACCGCCCCCACGCTCCGCCTATCGTTTCTACGGCGGATGCGGGAGAGGGGGGTTAAGATCGTCTTCGTAGCCGACGTGCGCGCCCTGATGCGCGTCTCCGACATAAAGGCGGAGCAATACGCCGCATACTTCAAGCTGTCAGACGCCGTCGTGGTGAACAACACCACCTTCTTCACACGAAACGCAGCCCCCTACACCTTAAGACGCGTCAAGATGCCCAAGGACCTGCACTGGGAGGCTGTGGCTAGAGAGATGTTGAAAAACAGACATAACAGAAAGACCGTGGAGACCCTCCTTCAGAAGATTTATCCAGCCGCCCAATACGCCGTCACATGAACCTAAACTTGAAGAAGGGGGCACAGATCCTTCATCAATTCGGCCGGAAGATCGCCGACTTAGACGCGCCCTCGGCATCTACGCCCCCCGCGACCACCACCGCGGAGCCCGCAACCACCACCACGGCGGAGGCGGCGCAACCGCCTACTCCGCGCGACGACTGGGGCGTCCTCCTGGTTAAGTTGCTGGCGGCGGCGCCGGAGGACGTAAGCATGAAGCTGATAAGCTGCCTAGATAAAGACGTCTTAGTAAAGGCGCTTCGAGACAAAGAGGACCCCTACCTCAAGGTGGCTCTTCTACTACTAAAGAAATGATAAAAATAGGCTTCTGCTTCGTCAAGGGGGGGACCGGCAAGACCACCCTCGCCTCTTCGGCTGTGCTCTACCTCAACGCCGCCGCGGCCACGGCTGGGCTGGTCGACACAGCCCCGGTCCCTGTGGCAGCCTTGATGCTAGCCGCCGGCGCAGCCCCCGGCGTATACGCCGGCCGTGAGGACATCCCAGTGGCCGTCACCCGCACGCCAGAGGCGCTAGACGCAGCTCTACGCGTCTTGGAGAGGCTGAAGGTATCTATCGCCGTGGTGGACTTCCCGCCCATGTCTAAGACGCCGCGTCTCGACGTCGCTGTCGTCGTGGCGGACCCGCCTGGTTTGGAGTTCCTCGGCGAGTTTAAGGCAGATGCTGGACATACCGTGTTGGCGGTGAACATGGCGGAGGATCTCGGCAGATACAAGGGGCTTGCCAACTCCGCCGTCGTCTTGCCCTATTCGCCGGCGGTGGCGAAGGCGTATCAAAAACTAACGCCTGCGATACTGCCCCACCACCCGAAGGCCCAGACCCTGGGACGTTGGAAGAAGAGCTTCCTCCAGCTCATGGCTGAAATCGCTAAACACGTGAAGAGATGAGGCATCTCGACGTCCTCCGCAAAATGCGCAGAGAGGCGGAGGAGGCCCACCGCAGGGCGGCCGAAGGCGAGAGGGAGGAGAGGCGGAGGAGGGCTGAGGCCGCCCGGCGGTTCAGAGATATCGTGAAGGCGGAGAAGCTGGCGAAGGAGTGGGGGCTCGACTACGTCGAGCTGTCCCTAGAGGACTTCCTCCGCACGTATCAAGTTAAGCCGTTGTTTAGAGACCTCTGGGAGCTGGCCAAGGCTTGTACAGACCAGAGGGCTTGCTACAGGATGCTTGCGTATTTCAAGCTGGAGGGGCGCGACGCCGATCTGCAGCTGGTTAGAGAGGCCGAGAGGCTGGGGGTAGATGTGGAGGTGGTGGCTGCGCTTCTTTACAACGACAAGCGTGAGGAGGCGATAAGGCTGGTGAAGCGATGAGGAGACCCCACGTCTACATCTACGCCGTTTTGCTCTCCCTCGCCGCGGCGCTCCTCGCCCCCCACCCCGTGACCATCTTGATAGCCCTCGCCGCGGCGGCGTTGTGGGGCGAGTGGCTGCTGCTTTGGATATACTGCAGGAGGTGGCCGCTTGAGCCGTATAGGGAGAAAAGACAGATAGGCAGATACGTGGCGGCCTACGACCCGAGGCGGGGGCTACACCACGTGTTGTGGATGGCTGAGCCCACTAGGAGCGAGTTCGGCATTTCGGCGGCCTCCACCGTCCACGAGCTGTACGCCTCCCTAGCCCTCCAGCCGGGGGAGTATCTGGCGGTGGTGCAAATCGGCAACCAGCGGTTTATTAGATACACCGCCAGAAAGCCGGACGAGTCGCGGATAGCCCACATCGAGGCTGTGTTGAGGACATATTTCGTCCTCCACCCAACCACCTGGGTTTCGCTCAAGGTCGCGCCGGAGCGCTGGATCTACTACGCCGCCGCGGCGCCGCTGGCGCTGGCCTTGTTCAACCCGGCGTTTTTCCTAGTCGGCGCCCTCCTGCTCTACCACGCCCGCAACATACGCAGGTGGTACCGCCAGGCAGACGCGGAGCTGGCGCTGGAGGCGGTGAGCACCAAGCGGGACATAGGCACCTCTAGACAGACGCTGGAGGCCTTCGCCGGTGCAGAAGCCGCCGCGCTCGCCAAGATGCGTAAATGGGCTGTGGCCTTCGCGCCGCGCCCCGAGGCCGCGGTTGAGAAGGAGTTCGGCAAGGCGTATGAATCAATAAGCGAAAAGAGAAGCGTTGTGGTTAAGCTACACAAGACGTCGCAGTTGCTGGAACGTATGTTGAAACACGACGAGAGGCCCGTCTACATGCAGGTCTTCGGCGACCGGGAGCTGGCCACCCAGCTGGAAATTAGGCGGGACCCCCTCGCCAACCTCCTCTTCTGGATCCCCAACCCAGCCTACATGACCAAGGCCCTTTCGCACGACCTCTCGCGGGTGCCCATGTTCTACGGCGGCAAGCTGATGTCTTCGGGGAGGAGGCTTGTGGTGGGGTTCGACAAGTTTGGGAGGCCGGTGGAGGTGGATATAGACTCCATGCCTGTGGCGCATGCCGTGGTGTTAGGGCCCTCAGGCATGGGGAAGAGCTGGGCCGTGGGTACTCTTGCCCTTAAGCTCGCCCGGTATGACGACTTAAGACTCGTGGTTGTTGACCCACACGGCGATTATGTATCGCTGGCTGGGCTAATCGGCGCCAGAGTTCTCCAAGTGCCTAGGCACATCCCGCCCCTCAAGCCGCTGGAGGACAACAGGTACTTCCACATGCTTCTCATGGAGTTCGGCCTAGCCTCCCCCACAGACGGCGCCGTAGACGCCAAAGCCGCCGTGGAGGCGATGGCTAAGGCGGCGGGCGTCGAAAAGCCGGAGGAGGCCGTCGTCGATGCAAGACACGTGGTGTGGGATCTCAGGTCCTTGAAGCACGACTCCACCGCACAAGCCTTCTTCGTATCGCTTATATTGCTGTGGCATCTAGTTCAGCAGACCGCGCGCCCCTTCGCAGAGCGGGTGGAGACGGTCATTATTGTAGACGAGGCGGCTTTGCTTATGCACAGCGCCCGCCTCACAGAGACCGGCGTGGTCACCAACGCCGTTTTGTCACTGATTCGGCAGTTTTCCCTCGGCGGGAGGAAATACGGCTTTGCTCTCTGGATAATCGCCCAGCTGGCGGACCACGTGCCAGACGACATCATAAAGTCGGCGGGGTTCGTGCTTCAGCTAGGAGGCACTCTACGCGCGCTTGAGCGCAGCGCCAAGGTGCTTATGCTAGACAGAGACGACATACAGTACCTAATCAGCGCCACGACGCCCCGCGAGACCGTAGGCAACCTATCCGCAGCTGGGAAGAGGCCATACGCCATGGGCCTGCTGGAGCTATCCCCGCGGCAGATAAAATACCACGTCAAGATACCGCTGGATCCGGAGCTGAAGGAGGCGGCATGAGCGACAGGCCGGACTGGACCGAGTGTCTGTACCGCCCCTCTATGCTCTGCGGCGAGAGGGAGGAGTATAAACGCGGCGCCGGCACCGTGGACATGCGCGAGGTGTGGCGTATGATGGAGACGCCGCATCTACAACAGCCCCAAGACGGCTTGCCGGCGCCAGAGGCGTCTCACGACGCCTCCACAACCCCTCTCCCCCCGGCGCCCGCCGCGGACGCCGCTGTGGCCACGGCTTTGCCCATCCGCCACAAAGGTCTTTTACTAGCCAGCTACTGGGCCGTGGTCAACGAGCTGTATGCAGGGGTTGGGGATGTGGTTGTGGTTAAGAGCCCCAGCGATTACGTGGTGATCCGCCGCGTGTCTAGAAGCCGCCAGTGGGTAGACGACGCCCAGTTGCGGATTGCCGGCGCGGCGGAGCGCCGCCTCTGCATCTACGGCTTCGTGTTGCAGAGAGACATCGAGCGCATAGCCGCCGAGCTCAGAAGCGGCAGATACGCGCTGGTGGCGGCCTGCGAACCCCGCGCCGTTGTGAAGCCCCCCAGGCGGGAGGAGCTGTACAACATATGGAGATACGAGGGCTACGTCATCAACGCCTCCCCCGCCAAGATGGCGTTGATACGCCTAGCCCCCGGGAAGCCTAAATTCGCCGTGGATTACCTCAAAAAGGGGTGCCCCATCTACAGCCAGCACCTGAACCAGATCCTTCAGCTAAGCGGCATACCCATACAGCTGGTTTGTTGATGCTGGAGATCGTAATAGGAGGCGTCGTCGATCCGCCCCCCGCAAAGACGCGTTACACCTTCTGCCGCGCGGAGGGGGAGACCGGCCTGGGCTTCGACCTCACGCCGGAGGGGGCCGTCGTCGCTACGGCTGTTTTTCAACGGATGAACCAGCCGACGCCGCCGCTTAGACACACGCAGGATCTCGCCGCATGCTCCGCCCCCCTCTGCCAACTCTTCAAGTTTGTCGACTACTCAGACCTCCAGCTGGGCGGAGGCATATGGCGTTTCAAGGCGCCGACGGCAGACCCCGTCCAGCTGGTGTTAGGACTAGCTCTTGCGTTTAAGCTGGAGCATGAAGTAGGCGGGGACTGGGCTGTGGAGGTATACAGCGACGTGTGGCCTCTCTACACGGATCTGCTGGCCATGGCCAGGGGGCTTAGAGGTCTTCTGCGGATCTACACGTCGGTGTATGACAGCCGCGTGTTGGTTGCCGACAGAGCCCTCATGGCCGTGTCCGGCGTCACGTTGGAATCTCTTTCGCTTAAGAAGGAGTGGGCTGGCGGGAGGCTGTGTGCCGTGGAGGTGCCGTGGTCTGTGGAGGAGGTAGAAGAAGACGTCAAAGAGCTTGTTAGGACCGTCCTCGACGCGGGGGGTTTCGTCACGCTTAAATACGCCGTTGAGAACTTCGGCCGGGAGGCGGTGCTTAAGGCCCAGAGGCTGGGCTACGTGGAGCTAGACGCCTTCAGCTCCACACTTAAGTTAACACAAAAAGGCATGTCTCTGCTATGATCCACACGGCGCTTTTCTGGCTGGTGACGGCGGCAGAGGGGAATGCTTTAATAACCGGACTCCCCGGTAGCGGCAAGACCTCTCTCGTCAAGTGGTCTCTTAAGAACATACCTCCTCAACACGCCGTGGTGATATACGACACCGCCGGCGAGTTCAGAGAGTGCGACGCTGTGGGTAGATACGCGGTGAACCCCCTAGACCTGCCTCCCCACCGCGTGGTGGAGATTTTAGAGGAGGCCCTGGCCGCCACATACGGCGAGTATCCATACCTTCTGACGCCAGCTATGGCTGAGCTTCTCCTCAGGGCTGTGGAGGGCGGTTTTAAGACGTTTTCGGAGATAAGAGCTGGCGTGGTAAAAATCGCGGAGCCGCATGAAATCGACACCGCCTACGCCCTGCGTAGGCGTCTGGCGCATCTAGACGGGCCGCAGTTTCTCAAGACAGACGTACCCACGCAGCCGGGCAAATCCACATGCGTAGACCTATCCCAGCTAGACAGGGTGGGCAGAATCGCCTACGTCCTCACACACCTAGAGCTCACCAGAAGACAAAACAACGTCATCTACGTCATAGACGAGGCCCACCGCTTCCTAGCCTTCACCAGTCGGTACTCGCTCCTCACCGACCACCTGAGGACTGGGAGAGCGGCGCGGCGCTTCTTCGTGTTGATTTCTCATAGCTATAGAGAATTCCTACGCCACCTGGGCTACGTCAAGGTCGTCATCAGGTTCCCTGACTGGGACCTAGACGAGGGCAAGACGGCGCCTCTCAACCCCTCGGAGGCTCTTGTAACAATTAGAGCCGCCTCCGTCAAGGCGCGGCAGGAGCTGTCCCGCGTTATTCCGCTACGCGGCACTTGGGGCCAGCTCCGCATCACGGTGCCGCCTTATGCGCCGGCCTAGCCGCCGCGACCCGCTTAGGCGGGCTGTGGAGTCGCTTATGGCAGACTTCCCCGGCAAGTCCTACTCCTGGGTGAGAAGGGCGCTTATGCGCCTAGGCGACGTCAAGGAGGTTAAGGAGAACCTATACGTGGTGTACGGCCGTCGCGAGTTGGGAGACTGGAAGCCGCTTTATCAGGTGTGGTTTTCGGAGGGGGAGGGCCGTTGGCTCTGCACCTGCTACTTCGACAGGTTTGGCCATAGGCGCCGGAGGGAGATATGCACCCACGTGGCGGCGGTGATGTTGTATAGGCGCTATAAAAAGACGCTTGAGAAGCTGGAGAGCCGCCGGGTGTACGTGGCTGAGGCTGAGGTGGAGTGCCCCGGCCGTCTAGACGCCGACGGCGAGCTGTATGTAAGGCCGGTGGTGGAGGCTGTGGGTAACGTGGCCAAGCTAACCTCCTTCACAAGGCCGAGGTATCGCATAGTGGTCATCTCGGCGTATAGACGTATCGTGGTTAGGTGCTCGGGGCACGTGATCTACGAGGCGGAGGGGGAGGAGGTGTCTATGGCAGTGGCCAAATATTTGGTGGAGAGGCTGTATGAGGAATAAGACGGCGAGGAACAGGAAGGGCCGCTTCGTCCTCACGCCGGACTCCCCCGC
>DAITPC010000054.1:0-8479 GCA_036833835.1 Pyrobaculum sp.
GGCTGTTCTTCCAACGGCTGGATATACGGGCTGAAATCCAACTGTTTAAACTTCAAGAGCACGTCCATCACGGCGCCCATAAGACTCTATTTAAAAACTTTGAGTGCTTGTCCACACCACCTGCGGCTCTGCGGTCGGCGGCGTCTTCTTAGGCGGCCTGACCGGGTATCTAAGCACTACAAGCCTCTTCCGGGCGCCAGGCACCGAGCCCTGCAGAAGTATATACGGCCCCTTGATTACGCCGTAGTGCAAGAAGCCCGACTTGGGAGTTATCTCCGCGCCGTTTTCGCCAATTTTCAGAACCCGCTTGTTGTACTCCGTACGCTGGTGGAACCCCATCTGACCAGGCCTCGGTTGCGTGAACATAAGCGCGGGGGCCTGGGGGCCGATGGTGCCCGTGCGCCTATGGCCCTTCCTGTGTTTATGCCAACGCGGCAAGATGGTGACGCCGAATCTCTTTATAACGCCTTGGTAGCCCTTGCCCTTGGTGATGGCGATTACGTCGACCAGTTGCCCTGGCGTAAAGACGTCTTTCGGCGAGATAGTTTTGCCGAGGATAGACTCGGCGAATTTAATCCTCTCGTCTATGCTGGGCACACCGCCTACGGGTATCTCCAGGAGCTCAGGAGTCTTCTTGCCTATGCCCGACAGGTGGGGCTGCGTGGTCACCAGCGCCCTCACGTCGACAGCCACGTCTCTGTACTCCTCCACCTTCTTCAACTGCTTATCCACATCCACCTTCTCGGGCAGAGTCAAAACCCTAGCCAAGTACTTGGGCAACTCCCGGGCCCAGACCTCCGCGACAGACAGCTTATAGCCCGTGGTGGGGTCCAACGTGTAGAGACGGAACCCCCACACGTAGAGAGGCGGCGCGTCTAGGACGGTCACCGCGCGGACAACCTCCTTGCCATACAGCGGGCTTGTGGGCCTGTCCTCAACCACCACCGCATGCGCCATGCCGGCCTTGTACGCGGCGAAGCCAAGCAGAGTCGGCCTGCCCAGGTTCACGTCGGGCCACCTGCGTACCCTAGGCACTATATCTGCCGCGCGCTTCCGCGGATACACGCCCATAGAGCCGCGGCGCGGCCTATTGATCTTCAAACCCATGTCCGCGGCGTTACCCGTGGTTTAAATATTTTAGCACGCGTCACAACTATTAATATCCGCATCGGGAGAGGCATATGCGCCAGCTGAAGAGGTGGAAATGCGCGGTCTGCAGCGAGGAGATAATCGAGGGCCAGCTGTTTACGTTCTACAGCAAGGGCCCGGTCCACTGGGAGTGTCTAGAAAAGGAAATGGCGGCTAGGGTTTACAAAGACACGGACTTGGCGGCGTTGGTTAGGCTGGACCACTACCTACACGAGGGCATCGTGCTGGCCAAGCAGCTTGAATATATGACCCAAAGCGAAGAGGTGAGGAAGAGGATTGAGGAGATACGGAGACAACTGGAGGTCCTCGCGGCTAAGCTCACCAACGAGATAACAGCCAAAATATAAATCGTCCTTTTTCCGGCCCCAAGTGTCTCTGGAAACGGGAAAAAGATGTGTAAAGCTCGCCCTGGGCGAGCAGATCCTCTCCTTTTCTCCCCCAGGCGGCGAGCCCATGCCCACGGCCTCCTTCGATGGCAAGACCCTAGCCGCCTCTTGTTGCGGCGTCGAGGTTGTACTAGAGGTAGAACAGGGCGCCGACAGAACTATCATACGTAAGGGGCTTGGGCCGCGGGAGCACGTCTTCGGCCTAGGCACCAGGGCGTACCCGCCCGACAGGAGGAGGGGCCGCTTCTTGCTCTTCAACAACGACCTCTACGGCTACCAGCTCGGCATGGACCCCCTCTACGCCTCCATACCCCTCCTCGTCTTTATCGAAGGCGGAAGAGCCTTTGGACTTGTGGTGAACAGCCCTGCCTACGGCGTAGCTGACATCGGCGCCTTGAGATACGGGGAGGTGACAATACAGGTGGAGGACAGGCCCGAGATCTACGTGTTGTTTGGCCCGTCATCCCTCGATGTCTATTCCACCTACAGCGAAGTTACGGGCAGACCATTTCTCCTCCCGAAATGGGCGCTGGGGCTTCACATATCTCGCTACAGCTACGAGCCGCAGAGAGCCGCGGAAGAGGTGGTGAGAGAGGTAGCGCAGGAGGCGCCAGTAGATGCCGTGTATCTCGACATCGACTACATGGAGAGGTTTAAACAGTTCACATGGGACCGCCGGAGGTTCCCCGACCCCCGGGGCTTCGTGGAGACCATGCACGAAATAGGCGTTAAGGTGGTCGCCATAGTGGACCCCTACATAAAGGCCGAGCCGGGCTACAAGCCTTTCGAGAGGTTTCTAGAGTGTTCACTAGTGACTGAAAACGACGAGATATACCTCGGCAGAGGCTGGCCTGGCCTCTCCATACTCCCAGACTTCCTAAACCCGCGGTGTAGAGAGTTGTGGGCTTCGCACATAGCGGAGTTCGTATCCGCCTACAACATAGACGGGATTTGGCTAGACATGAACGAGCCCACAGTCTTCAACTGCGACGTAACAACCACCCGCTCCCGTATTTATGCCCTCGCAGGCGCCACGCCCCACCCCCTGACAAGAGACGAGCTGTTCTGCAGGGCCCCCCACGGCGCCTACCACGTAATAAACGGCGTGAAGATCCCCCACGAAAAGACGAGGGGACTCTACTCTTATTACCAAGCCGAGGCAACGTACAGGGGACTACAGGCGGCTGGGAAGGAGCCCTTTATCCTCTCCCGCTCCGGCTACTTAGGCATACAGAAATACGCCGCGCTTTGGACAGGCGACGTGCCTAGCACGTGGGAGGGGTTGCGGCTCACGTTGATGACAGTCCTGGGGCTTTCGGCGTCTGGAGTGCCCTACGTAGGATGCGACGTTGGCGGCTTCGCAGGTCTCGGCGACTATGAGCTGATCGCCAGATGGTATCAAGCAGCGGCCTTTTTCCCCATCTTCCGCGTCCATAGAGACAAGGCTACTACAGATGCCGAGATCACTAGGTTGCCCAGTAAGTACCGCCACATGGCTCTTGAGGCTGTAAAGATGAGGATGAGGTTCCTCCCCTACCTCCGGCACCTCGTCTGGGAAGCCCACCTATTCGGCCGCCCAATAGCGAGGCCCCTCGGGCTTGAGTTCCCCGAGGACGAAGACGCCTTCAAGACACACGACGAATACATGGTAGGGCCCCACCTCCTCTACGCCCCCATCTTAGACAAAGGCGTGAGGCAGAGAGATGTGTATCTGCCGAGGGGCGCCTGGATAGACCTAGCCACAGGCCGCGTCCACCTAGGCCCCAGCTGGACCGTCTCCGAGGCGGACATGCCGCTGTATATGAGGTCGGGGGCTGCGGTGCCTACGCAAGACGCCCTCCTCATATACGGCGAGGGGGAGTGGATCATATACACAGACGAAGGCCCAACCGCGGTCTCCCGCAGGGGCAACGCCGTTGGGCTCAACGCGGCGTGGCCCGCCGTGTATATACTAGGCGAGAGGTTAGACGAGGTTTTAGTTAACGGAAAGAGGCAGACGGCGGTGTACACCAAGCTGGGCACCTACGTGGAGCAGGGCAACTGAGGAATATCCACCACGTAAACCTTCCCAAAGCGCGAGAGCGCATCGGCCAGCTCCTCCGGGTTGTCTGTTACGAAGACGTGGGAGGGGCCCGTGCCAGACACGCCCCCCACCGCGCCGCGCCGGAGGGCCTCCAAGACGGGCTCGGGGGGGTATCCCAGAGCGTAGCCGTAGGCCATCGCGTTTATCATCATGGCCTCGCGCCACATGCCGAGACCTGCATACGCCACCGCGGACCTAATGACGGGAGCCAGCGCCCTCATCTCCTCCAGCTTGTGCCTCCTCTTTTCATACGGCGGCACCAACACAACGGCCCTCCCCCGGACGTCTAGCTCCCTGATCACCAGCATCTTGTAGTTGTCGGTGAGGTAGCTACGGCCCACCGCGCTGGCCACAGCGTCGTCGAAGGCCCCCGTGACGCTTATGCCAGCCCACCTGCTCAACTCGGCGTTTAGACGGGCCACGTCGAAGAGGTCCATCTCCACGCCCGCCAGCTTCGTCATGGCTATTATCACCGCATTAACCGCGGCGCTACTCGACTTAAGACCCCCCGCGGTGGGGAGGTCGCCGGAGAGGCGCACAGAGACAGGCCCCGTGCCGAACCTCTCCACAAGCCTCTCCACAATGCGGCGCATCGGCGCCAGGTCTACATCGGCGTAGCTAGACACCTCCAGCTTGTCTGAACGACAAACCTCGGCCCTTATCTTTAACGAGATGGGGAAGGCGGCGCCGTGGCCTGTGGCTATGGCGTTGATTATGGTGCCCCCTCCATAGGCACAGGCAGAGGCGCAGTCCACAAGACAACAACATGAACTACTTAAAGATGTGACGGCGCTACGGAATATTTTTTAAATTGGATACACGGGGCGGCCATGCCGGCGTTAAGAGATGTCTTGGGGCCGCACGCATATACGTTTGCGAAATACGGAACGGAAGACGACATATGTGAAGCTGCCAGCAGGCTCGAGCGGGAGGCGCCGCATCTATCCCGCCTACTGAGAGAACTACGGGCCCGTCTCTACGCCGCAGGCGGCGTTTAGCAGGCCAAAAGCCTCCGCCAGCTTCTTCTCGTCCTCCACCAACGCCAACCTCACGTGGTCAGACCTCCCGTAGAGGGTGCCAGGCAGGAGAGATACGCCGGCGGCCAGCGCCTTTTCAAAACAGCCAACGGCGTCGCCGACCTGGGGGAAGAGGTAGAAGGCGCCGCCCGGCTTCACAAATTTAAGCCTAAGCGCCTCAGCCGCGAGCTCAACCCTCCTACGGTAAACCTCAGACAGCTCGGCTCTACGCCTCGGCAGTATGTCCAACACGGAGGCGACAGCCCTCTGCGCCGGCGTCGGCGGCACGTTTATCGTGGCTTTGTTAAACTTGGCCACCTCCCTAGCCACGTCCCTAGGCGCGATAACCGCGCCAATCCTCAGCCCAGGCACTGAAAACACCTTCGAGAAGCTGTACACCACAGCCACAGACGAGCTGAGCTCCATAGGCGAGGCGAAGTGCTCGAAGGCTATATCTCGGTATATCTCGTCGCTGATGACAAACTCCGCCACATCCACAAGCTCCCTCACCTTCTCCCTAGGCAGAACCACCCCGGTGGGGTTGTTGGGGTAGTTAACCACATACACCCCCCTCCCCGAGAAAGAGGGGATCCACCGCTCGTCTGTCTCCACCAGCTCCAGCCTCAGCCCAAACGCCTCCGCTATGTCGAAATACCCTGGGTAATACGGCGTAGGCGTCAGAAGCCTCCGCCTCCTGAAGGCCCACATCAAAGCCGCCAGCCCGTGTCTGCCGCCGGCCACGGCCACCACCTCGCCCGGCTCCACGCGGAAGATGGAGGCCACAGCCTCGCGGAACTCCGGCAGGCCCTCGGCGGGGCCGTATCTGAAGTCTTTGGCTTTTCTAAGCGCCTCCAGAAGCTCGGGGGGCGGGGGCAGGTCCGGGTCGCCTATGTCCAGCCTGTGTCGAGGCGAGGCCTCCCTGATGCGAGCCAGGACTGCGGCAAAATCCATATTAAATACACCTCCTTAATATAGATGAGGCTGTGGCGCGTCGAGGAGGCCGAAAGGCTTGTAAAGAGCGAGTTGGCCAAGGCGCTTGCCGAGACGTGGGCTCTCTGCGGCGACGAGCGGTGCTTGGCGGAGTCTCCCTTCGAGCCTGAGGTAGTCGGCGTTGGGAAGTGGTGGCTCGGCCCCTTCACCATCGGCAACAGAAAGATGGGCGAGATACCCTTCTTCTCCCTACCTCCCGTCTCAACATGCCCAGGCCACACGCCGTTTTGCCTCAGGTGGTGCTACGCCATATACGAAATCGCAAACTGGAGGGCACACATCCGCGAAGCCGCGGCGTATCTCCTATCGCTGAGAGAAGACTTCCCCGACGTGGTGTCTAGATACCTTGCCAGACTCCCCCACACTGTAATAAGGCTACATGTAAGCGGCGACTTCTACGACAGGAAGTACCTAGAGAAGTGGGGCGAGGCGGCGAGGCGGCATCCGCAGAAGATCTTCTACACCTACACAAAATCGTTTCACATACTACGCAACGTGGAGACGCCTAAAAACCTCGTGATACACCTAAGCGCAGACCCCCACAACTACGTCGACGCTGCTGAGACCTGGCGAGAGGTGAGGCGGGGGTTTATCACCTTCGTCTACACGCCCGGGCGAGAAGAGGAGCTTCAAGCGGTGAAGTACCTCCTCGAAAATACACAGGCCACAATCCTCCTCTTCCTCAACCACGTACAACACGCGCCGAGGATGAAGATTAATACCGCCCAGCTACGCAGAAGGCTTAGAGAGCTGCTGGGCCCCGCGGCTGACCGCGTGGTGCTGGACCCAGAGGAGTTCGCCGGAGGGCCTCAATGTCTCCTCTGCGGACTCTGCTGGATATATAGAGCCGCAACTTTTTAAATAGATCTCTGTGTTGAGCCATGGGGTATTGACATGCGGGGCCCTGCCCGTCCGGAGACCAAACGACATATACAGGGCGCTGGAGGCGCCCGTCCCCTGTCTCGAGCTCCGGCTCGACTACCTAGAGGTCAGCCTCGCCGAGGTGAGACAAGCGCTTGAAGAGGCCGCGACCCGCAAAACGGTGATCTTCACCGTGAGGAGACGCGAGGAGGGCGGCGCCTGGCGCGGCACAGAGGAGGAACGGGCCTCCCTTTACCTAAAACTACTGGAGCTGAACCCCCACTACGTAGACGTGGAGGCGGAGGCGCCGATTGCCAGAGAGGTGGCGGGGGCCAGGGGTAAGACGCTTGTAATAGCCAGCAGACACGACTTCGAGGGGACGCCCCCCTACGAGGTTCTATTAAGCTGGGCTAGGCGCGCCGCCGAAATCGGCGACGTGGTAAAGGTGGTGACCTACGCCAGGGAGCCGAAAGACGGTCTCCGCGTCCTCTCCCTCATAGGCGCGTTGGAGAAGCCCGTCGTGGCCTTCGCCATGGGGCCGGCGGGGGTCTACACCAGAGCCGCCGCGGCGGCTTTGGGAAGCCCCATAATGTACGTCTCCCTCGGCGAGACCACAGCCCCTGGGCAGATGACTGCAGACGCCTACTACGCCGCGCTCCTCGCCATAGGTCTCACGCCGGCGGGCGACGGCCTCCCCGCCCTCAGAGAGGCGCTGGACTGGGTAGACGGGGGCCTCATGTACCTCCTCAAAAAGAGGCTGGAGATCTGCCGCGACATGGGCAGGATAAAAAAAGCCGTCGGCCTCCCCATATACGACGACGCCAGGGAGACGCAGGTCCTCAAAAGAGCAGGAGACTTCAAACAAATCTTCGAACTAGTCGTACAGATGTGCAAAGCGGTACAACTAGTCGCCTAACCCCAGCCCCCTCAGCCCCCGTTCAACAAAAACAGCAGGCGCCTAAAACACCCCCAGCGAGAATCGTGGAAGCCCAACCTTTTCAGAAAACATGAAACTTATGAAACTTCGGCGGGTTACTGGGTTACCTGGCTGATGACTTCTATCTTCACCAGGTGTATCGCGTTTCTGGGCGTCTGGCCGTCTACGAGTATCTCCAGCCTCGCAGGTATACATGCCTTGGGTGGGAAGGCGGCTGTCCACTGGGTTAGGTTGGCGCCGTCCCAGCCGAATCTGCCTCCCCCTACGTAGAAGAGGAAGCGGCGGAGCGCCGAGGGCACCTCCACAAACCTTATCGTCGCGGTGGCGTTGCCCTCTGCCGCGTTGCAAAACGCCACATCCCAATACGCAACCGCGCCAGGCGGAGCCCACAGCCAGAAGCTCTGAGACCCGTTCACCCCCACAAACACCACGTTACCCAACGCAGATGCCTTGCTACCGCCGCCCACCTGAAGAGACGCCACAAGTTGCGGCAGAGGCGCCCCGCCGAACCACAACGCCGCGAGGGCGGCGACCCCCAGCAGAATGAGGACAACGGTGCGCCTCCTCTCCTCAGCCTCTATCTGTTGAATCTCAACCTTCTGCTCAGTCATATTACCCGAGGGCCGTGATGTTGTACACCCTCAGCAGTCCACCTCTGAATCCTATGTACTGTGGCGTTGTGGTGTAGCGGCATCCGTATCTCGCCAAGATTGTGCCGTATTGATCTCTTATGATGATGTCGCCGAAGTTGTTCAAGGGCCTGAGCTCTACCCAACGCGCCGCCGGCAGAGAGCCAAGCGAGACAGAGGAGGAGCCGCACAACGCTACGAAGGATGAGCCGCTTATGGAGACGCCAAATACTGGGCTAAGCCCGGGGTCTAACACGGCATATGTCCCCACGCCGGAGAAGTTAGCCACGTAAGTCAAGGCGCGGGTAGGCGTGGCAATAAGCGGCATGTAGGCCGTCGCCGAGCCGGTCACCAGTAGGTAGCTGTAGGACTGCCAGACGTAGTTACCTGATTGGTACCAGCCCCCCGGCGGGGGACACGCGCTGTAT
>DAITPC010000055.1:0-1409 GCA_036833835.1 Pyrobaculum sp.
CTCCCGCCCACCTCCTCCACAGCCTCCCGAACGCCCGCTGATATGTTACGGCCCCTGGCCGTGAGGGCCGAATCCAGCATGTAAACAACGTAACGGTCCGCCTCCACGCAGACGATAGAGGCGAACCCCCTCCCCTCGCGCCCCCCACAGTTGTAAGTCACCTCCCGCCACTCCAGAGGATTCCCCCAAGTAGCCACATAAAGCCTCCTACCAGACATATACCTCACGAAGGACTTGTCGTGTTAAAATGTCGTGAGAATAATGGGGCTTGTCACCAGAGAAAGACAACGTCATAAGGATGAACGGACCTGGATTCACTAATGTTGCTGGGCTAACATTCCCGCCTCCAAGCCTTACGTTTTTGATCTCAAACCCCCCCACCACGACGCGGCCCTTCATTTAAGCCTCACTACGCCGTATCCTACTCTAGTCTTAGCCCCTAGACCCGCCGAGAGGGCGCTGTCTACGGCTCCAAGCAACTCCCCTACGCACTCTTTCTTAAGCCGACGCGAGGCGATAAAGAAGTCAAAGGCGGCGCCAGGCCTCACGACGGGGAAGACCAGCGGCGTGGGCCTGACGCGGTCCTCCCGCACATTCGGCTCCTTGTAGTGCGGCGTCAACACGTCTGGCTCTAGAGGCTTAGCCGTCGTGGGGAATGCGTCTGTGACGACCAACGCCCCCTCGTGTTTTTCAAGCCCAAACAACTCGGCGGGGGTAAGTTCGCAGACAGACCCGGGCCACCCAGCCCTCAAAGCGCCTTTTAACGCGGTGGCGGGGATATACGGGGCGTTGAAGATGGGGTGCCACGCCAGGCCTATCTCAAGAGGCATGTAGGGGTTGCGCAGATGTACGGCGAGAGGGGTCTCCGTCACGATAGTTATCCTCCACACCAGGGGGTAAAGCCGCTGAAGCTCTTCCTCCAAAGCCTTGAGATAGTTCAGGAGGGTGTCAAGATGTATCTCAAACTCCTTCAACCTCAGCGCCACCTCGCCGCTAAACTTGGGATACTCGACCGGCCCCGCCGCCGATTTTTCCAGAAGCTTAACCACCACACACGAAGACACGTTAAAGCCGGGTCTTATGCAGTCGTCGCCGCCTGCGGCGGCTCCAGAAGACGGCCGCCTCTCCTCACACCGGCCCTGGCGTCCGGGCGCATCTCCGCGGGGCGGTCGCCTCATGGCCACACCCTGCTGGGGTTCCACCTCTGTATCAGCTGCAGGAAGCGGCTCCGCGCCCCTCTAATCCTAGCGTCGTCTATCCTAATATCCTTCCTCCCGCTCCCCCCAACCCACTGAATCTGCTGAGGCCAGTCTCCTGAGAGGAAGATCGATACATAGCTGAGGCCGCCGTATATGTGAGACTTGGAGTGAGCCGCGGCGAACACCGCCGAGGCCCTCCTCGCCTCTTTA
>DAITPC010000055.1:1509-8087 GCA_036833835.1 Pyrobaculum sp.
CGCCTCTTTATCCTTCGGCATGTACCCCGTGCCCTTCTGGCTTCTCGGGAGGCCGAGGAACCAGGCGTCGTGATCCATGGGGTCCGGCCCCGCGAAGTTGCCGTAGGCCAGCCTGGCCCTCTGCGGTCTGAGAAATATGTTGTGAATCTCGGGGAAGCCCGCAGAAACTGTGTAGACCTCGAAGAAGTTCTTAGCTGCCACCGGGAAAGGCGGAAGCGCCTCCGGCTCCGCGCCGCATCTCTGCGTCTTTACGCCAGACCGCGCCGTCTCCATCAGCTCCCTCACCCCTCCCCGAGGGCCGTGGTCCCTCACGTTTAACACGTCCACCACCCCCAGCGCCTTCCTCCCGCCCTTACCCAAGCCCTGGAGAGTAAGCGCCAGGGCCAAAACCGCCGCGGCAGCTCTGAACTTCTCCCGGTCCACGGGCCGTTGCGCCTCTACCACAAGCTCGAACCTGCCCCCCTCTGCGTACTCCACCTCCCTGCTCAAGGCGAGGAGGTCCAGCCTCTGGATGCCCCTCCTCACCCGCTTTTGCAACTTACGTATGTTGGGGGCCCTGAGGACCCTCACCTGGATCCTATATGCCGATGCCGCACCAGTGGAGCCCAGACCCAACTCGTTAGCCACAATCCTCGCAGTCTCTGCTTCTAACCCCTTTACGCAACCGGCCTCGTAGAGAACTCCCCCCACCACCGCCCTGGCCCACCACCTCCACACCCCCTTGACTGAGGTAGGCCGTATGAAAAACCTCGTGTCGACCACGTCGGGGTCGTACCACCCTATCGACAGCGGGGTGTTTATCGTGAGTTCAAAAACTGCCCTCATTCCTCCGCCTCGAACTTAGCCTCCGCCAGCTTCTTAACCCAGTCGAGGAACTCCCCCAGCTCCATGTCAACCAGCTTACCCCTGGCCTCCACCTCCCGCAACGCGCCGCCGAGGTTCTCGGCGCTAAGCCCCAGGGCCCTCAAGGCCTCAACCAAACACAAGCCGTAGAGGGCGTAGCCCCTCTCCTCCTTCGACATATCCTTATTTCCACATATCGCCTTCACCCCCTCCTCCACGCTTCGATGAGAGAAGATATCCCGCTCGCTGGACCTCGCCGCCAGCACCGCGAGGGCATACGCAGCGCCGACGTAATACACCTCGGAGGGTATCTGCCGCGCCCGCGTCCTAAACGCCGACTTGGCATCCTTGTTGCAGTACCTCTCAATCAACTCCACGCAGTTAAGAGCCTTCTCCAGCCACGACGTCATAACACCTTCACAAGACCCCTCCCCACAGTCTCCTTCCCGCCCAGCCACGCGGGGCCTCTGACCACGCCGTCTGCGTATACACACGGATCCACAGTCACGTCAACAGTTGTGACCTCCCCACCGTCGCCCCTCTTAACGTTGACCTTCTGCGGACGCCTCCTGGCGCAGTAATAGCCCGAGACGAAGACTGTGAAGGGAGGTATGTACTCCTCACTCCAGGGGCCCGTCTGCACGGTCTTCACGTCTTGCTTAAGCCGAACCCTGTATTGAACCAGAAGACTACGCTTAACCACATCCACCACATCTTCGTCGGAAACCACGGCAAACCCCACATCTCCCACGATTCTCCTCACCTCCTCAAACGGCGGCAAGTTCAACGGCTTGGCGCTGCCGGCGAGTTTAAACCTCCTCTCGTTGATCACCACGTGACCGTCGAGTTTATACTTATCGGCGGTGAGATACACAGAGCCCTCCTCAGGCCGCGGGATCTCCGGCACCTCAACCTCAGCGCCGACGGCCTCGGCGTACAGCTTGACAAAGCTGAGAAGCAACGGTGAAGTGACGTAGAGCCACACCCCCTTTAAAGACCTGGCGGGGATAGCAACAAGCTTCGCGTCTAGAAACGCCACAGAAGACGCAAACTCCGAAGCCGACTCCGGCCTGGGCCCAAAGGCGGCGAGGAAAGTTGCACAGTCCTCCAGCTTGCCCACACACCTGCCCTCCTGAAAAAGACCCTGCTCCGCCTTAGCCCTCAAAGCACCCTTAAGCGACGAGGCCCAGATGGTGGGGAGGCCGAACTCATCCCGCTGGACAGGCAGGTCGACATGGGCCTCCTCGCTACGTCCAACGCCGGGGTGAAGAGACGTCAATGCCACCACCCACAACAATTTCCCGCTTCCCATAAACTTTAATAGCAACTTTATTTAAAGTTTTATGGATTGGTTTGCTAAGGCATACGCCCTCCTCCACGACCCTCCACACAAGGCCCTCTGGTTCGAAGACAGGAGCTACAGGGTGTACGACAAGAACAGCCACGAAGAGGAGGCGCGGCGAATGCTACATGCAGTTTTGATGGCGACGCCGCTCGGCGGCGGCGCCCCGCCCCCCGACGTGACCGATAAGGTGAAAACCGCCGACAGGATCGCGGCGTCTTTCGACAGATGGGCCCTCCCGCCCACAGACGGGAGCTACTGGGTAAAGGCGGAAAGGCTCTACAACCCCTTCAACTACCACTACTCAATTGAGACAAAAAAGCCGACGCCCCAGGAGTTTGACGCCCAACTCACCGACTACGTCCACGACTTAAACATGCTGTTGCGCGCAACAGGCGACGAGAGGGAGACGTACTTCCTCCTCTACGCCGCGGCGGAGCTCCTCTGGGCCCTCAAGGGGCTGCCGGCCCTCCCCGCAGACACGAGGACGCCCACCCACACCATTTTCGACCACCTCTACGCCACGGCGTCTGTCATAAACTGGGTAGGCGACGACGGGAGGCCCAGAGGCTGTCTACTGGAGATAGACGTGCCGGGGATACAGAAGTTGTTGAGCTCGGCGCGGAAGGCAGGCGACTACCGCGCCGGAAGCCTCCTCGTCTCCCTCGTAGTTTGGCTCACAGCGTGGCAATACATGCGTAAACACGGCCCCGACGTCCTCCTCTCCCCCACGCCGCGGTTCAATCCGCTCTTCTACCTCCAACTGGACAAGGAGATTAAAGGCGGCAAGGAGGCGCTGAGGCTCTACGCCGAATTCGTCACGGAGGTCCTGGGCTTCCAGACGACGACGGGAGAGCTGGCGGACGTGGTTACCGAATTCTTCGTCAGAAGGGCGTCCGTCGTCCCCGGCACCGCGTATTTAATGCTACCCACCTGCAACGAGGCAGAGGAGGCGCCAGAGCGCTTCGAGAAGGCGCTTGCCGCGGTGAGAGAGACGTTGCTAGGCGCGACCCCGGGGGACCTACGCCTCCCGGTTAAGCTCGATGTAGACCTCCAGAAGCCCGTCTTTAGGCTGGGGAGGGCGGTGCTCCAGAAGATGCCCACGCCGTATATACCCCTTAGGTACAGATACGTGTCGTTGGAGGAGGCGTACCACGAGGCCAACAAGATCAGGGATGGGCTCGCAAGCCGCGGCGTCGAGCTTGACGCAGAACGCCTGCTTTTCTACGCCGCCTGGCGGCTCCTACACAGCAAAGCCGCCACGCCGCGGGTGCCCACCTGGTTCAGCAAAGGCGGGGTGCCTAATTTCGTCAAGCTGTACGACGGGCCTTGGATACACAGCACCCTAGACCCCGACCAGCCGGCCTCGCTGAAGCTAGGCCAGGACCCAACCACGCTAGACTACGACGAGGAGACCAAGAGGCTGCTGGACAAAGAGGCGGGCCCGGGCTGGGACCCCAAGGAGATGCGCAAGGTCTTCAAACCCAAGGAGGCCCTCGGGCCCGTGGACGTGTTGAAACGACTGCTCTACTACGCCGTAAGCAAAGGGGACATCCCCTCGGTTGAAGCCACAGCGCTGAGGTGGCACCACGAGCGGAACTGGGCGGAGAAGTGCCGGCAAGACGTCAAGGAGAAGATAGGAAAAATCGTGGAGGGCGGCGACGCGGAGGAGCTCTTCGGCCAACCCCCCGCGCCAGACAACGCCTTGAAGGAGTGCAAGAGTAAAGACCGGGAGACGCCGCCGATTTCCTTCATGTACGTCATAGTCAACGCAGACGGGGACTACGTGGGTAGGCTCGCCAGGGGATGCGTGAGGGGGCTCAAGGACGGGGAGGGCGACGTGGCCGAGCAGACGATAAAGGCGGCGCTTCCGGCGAGCGCAACAGGCGATGAGGAGGCGTGGAGGCGGGATAGAGAGGCCGTGGTTAGGGCAGTCACGGCCGCGCAGGCGTTGAGAGATGAGGAGTGTGGAGACGTGATGCGCGCCTTCCCAGACGTCTTCTTCGTCATCCCCTCGCCGGCTTACTACGCCGCTTTATCTGCCTCGTTGATGACAACCGCCTTAAAAGACGTGAAGAACGTGGCGAAACACAGCGGCGACGTGGTGTACGCAGGCGGAGACGACCTGCTGGCCTTCGCCGCAAGGCCCGCCGCCTTGGCCATAGTCAGGGATACCAGAGAGGCCTACCACGGCGAGGGAGGGTTCCACAGGCTGAAAAACTACGCGGCGCCGGCGCCGGCCGCCTACGGCAGAAGCTACTCCCTGAGGCTAGCCCACTCCATCACAGACTTCATGGCGGTGGAGGTGGAGAAGACGCGGGAGATACTCGAAGAGGCGAAGGAACACGTCAAGGGCAAAGACGCCCTGGCCATCTCCACCTCCACAGGACACGTCGGCGTTGTGAAGACCGAAGCCGCCGACGCCGTGGAGGAGGTAATCAAGGCCTACCTGCGGGGAGACCTCTCCCGCAACCTGCCCTACGACATGGAGAGGACCTACACGCCGGGCGAGACAAAGGAGGAAACGCTACGAAAAGCCGAGGAGCTCCTCCTCCCCTACCTAGCTGGGAGAAACGCCAAGGGAGACAGAAAGAGGGAGCTCGTGAAGACGCTTGCCAAACTTCACAACGACATGTGGCAATACCTAGACCGGGGCAAGCCGCGGGAGGAGCTAAAAGAGCCCTGGCTCAACACAGCTGGGCTACTAAAGACGCTTAGGGAGTTCCTATGATAGAGCTAAGGATAATCCCCCTAGGCCCCGCCCGCTTCGGCATAAGACACGTCTCCACGCCGGCGGTAGCCAGCAGAGACGACGCGTGGATAGCCCCGCCGCCCTCCACTGTGCTCGGAGCCATCGGCGAGCTCCTCGGCGTGAAGATAAGTTGCAGAGAATGCCCAAATTGCAACACACAAGCCGCCGAGGAGACGCTGATAGAGGCGGCCAGACAGCTGGGCATCCGCATGATCTGGGGCCCCCTCGTGGCGAAGGGGGGAAAACTCGGCATACCCACCCTAGACTTCATATACTACCTCGACGGGGCCGCGGAGATGATCGAGAAGAGGACTCGGCTAGGGCTTGCGCTCACCGAGCAGAAGACGGCGAGGCCAGGACACCTCTACCGCGCCACCTACGTCTACCCAAGAAATGTGACGTATGTCTACTACATCGACGGGCTGACGCCCTTCAAACCCAAGACGGTCAGGCTAGGCGGCGAGGGCAGATCCGCGCTGGTGGAAGCCGTGGAGACCGACGCCCGGCCACCTCGGCAAATCGCCGGAACCGCGGCGTTGATAACCCCACTCCTCGCGCCCGACAGCGAAATCCCGCCATGCCTAAAGCCAGTGGGCACACTCAAGGCCAACGGCGACGTCGATTCGAAGGTAAAGATAATACAGTGGGGCCTAGGCTTCAGCGAGGTGTGCCGCGAGAGGAGACCCATGTACCCCGCCCTCCCCCCGGGCACAGTGGTAGAAGCCAAAGACTGCTCACCCACCACCGGCCACATGGCCCAGACAGGCTACGGCGCCCTCCACCCCATAACCCTACGCCGCAACAAATAGCCCAACACCTACAGACACGCCCCGGCGATACCACCCATACAAGCCGCCACCCGCCAACGTCTACTCCGCCACATAAACACAAGCCTTCCGCCCCCTTTACAGACGGCAACCACAGACCCACATCTCCTCAGAAGCGTACAGGCCGCAGATGTTGCACGTGCAGACACCAAGCCGCCGGCAAATAACCACGTTTCCACCAGCCTTAAACGTCGCAATTTCGACAAACCTCTCAAAAGACACGTCTCAGCGCAACCAGTCCACGTCTCCCAAACCCCATCCACGCCGGTTTAATACGGCGTATTACGCGCCAATGCGATAGACTGCGCAACTAGACCCGCCTCAACCCACACACCCAGGGAAAGCGCCTAGCCGCCACAACCCGCGCCAGCTCACCAGCACAACGTCGCAAATCACAACAAGCCACACACAAGATGCCGCACCAAAGCGGAAACCAACCGCCCAACGCCGACAGAGCCCAACCACGCAACCCGGCAAAACACCACCACAAACACGCCACAGCCCCGATCTGGCAGAAAAAAGCCGCAAGACAACCCAACGCCTATCCACACGCCAAAAACGCCACTCCACCACGGGAAGCAGTAGACATCGTTTTATACGTCGGCGAAGAATGGCGTTTGGTTTTGGTGCGGTTTTGGGTTTTGTGTTGGCCGTGGTGGCGAAGAACGGCGTGTTGTAGGTTGCGCGGCGCCGTTGTTTTGTATGTAAAGCGCGGCTAGAAGGCGACCGCCAGACAGCCAAAAAACCAAAGAAAAACATAAAAACCCCAAACAACCACACACACGAGCGGTAGAATCTCAAGAAGGGTTGAAAC
>DAITPC010000056.1:0-8085 GCA_036833835.1 Pyrobaculum sp.
GCCGACGTACTCCACGTAGGAGCCGTGGGGGATAAGGACGGCGTTTGCCTCCGCCAGCTTCTCCGCCGTCTTCTTGAAGTTGGAGAAGTCGGACTCCCACACCTCGTCTATGAAGGGGAACTGGCGGTAGAACTCGGCGACGTCCCTCCGGCCGGCCACGGCGATGGTTCTGAAGCCGTATTTCTTGGCGCCTCTCAGGATCTGGAGCGCTGTGTGCGACGCCACAGTGGCCACGGCGAGGCGGTCAAGGTCGTAGTTGCCGAGCTCCATGGCGGGTTTTTTGTACGTTCTTAAAAGGTTTGTAGCACGAGCCCTGAACCTTTCTCAATTCTGTTCCGGCGGTATTTCTCTTTTTGTCCATATTATATCCATGTAATATCTTCATTTATAGATTATATTCTTTCTAAATATTTTTGTTAATACTTTTAAATTGTTTTGATGAGGCGTCTATGGGCAAGTATAAGGTTGTGGTTTTGTCGCCTGTGCCAGAGGCGTTGATTAAGATGTGGGCTACTCCGGTGGCGCAGAGATACGGCATCTCGCCGGAGGATATCGACGTCGTGACTATTTTCGAGCCTAACTACGAGGAGGTGGCGAGACAAGTCGCCGATGCAGACGTGGTGGTGGGCGACTACACGTTTAGGATCAAGATCGACGCATCTCTCTGCGAGAAGATGAGCAAGGTGAGACTTATCCAACAGCCGAGCACCGGCTACGACCACATAGACGTAGAGGCCTGCGCAAAGAGGGGCATCCCGGTGGCGAACATAGGCGGGGCTAACGCCGTGTCTGTGGCTGAGCACACAGTGATGCTGGCCTTGATGTTGTTGAAGCGCGCCGTATATGCCCACAGTAAGCTCGTCGGGGGGCAGTGGACTCAGGGGGAGCTTATGAACGTCGTCGGCGAGATCTACGGCAAGACGTGGGGGGTTCTGGGGATGGGGAGGATAGGGAGGGAGGTTGCGGCTAGGGCATTGGCCTTCGGCGCCAAGGTGATTTACTACGACGTGGTGCGCAGGGAGGAGGTGGAGAAGCTTGGCGTTGAGTATAGGCCGTTTAACAGGTTGCTGGCTGAGAGCGATATATTGAGCATCCACGTGCCTCTGAAGCCGGAGACCAGGGGCATGATCGGCGAGAGAGAGCTAAGTATGATGAAGCCTACGGCTATTCTCATAAACGTATCAAGGGGCGAGATCACAGACGAGGAGGCATTGGCGAGGGCTGTGCGGGAGGGCTGGATCGCCGGGGTCGGGGTAGACGTCTTCTCCGTGGAGCCCCCGCCGCCCGACCACCCGCTTCTGCAGGCGGCTAGGGAGGGCTTCAACGTGGTGGTCACCCCGCACATAGGGGGCGCCACCAGCGAGGCGCGTATGCGCATCATAAACGTGACGATTGAAAACGTGGTTAGGGCCCTCGCGGGGCTGAGGCCTGAGAACGTGGTGAACATGCCATGAACGTCGCCGAGGTGGTCGTCGCGTGTCTGAAGCAGGCGGCGTATAGGATAGACAGGCCGCTTGAGGCCGCCAAGGTAATCGCCGATGCGTACTCAGTCGCCGCCTCCCCGCCCCAGGGCCCCGTCTTTGTGGAGGCTCCGGAAGACGTGTGGTCCATGCCCTCTGACCTAGGCGCTATGGGGTTCGCCTTCCCCGCGGCGCTGGGAGTTAAACTGGCCGCCCCCGAGCGAGACGTCTACGCCGTGGTTGGCGACGGGGAGTTCATGACGACCGTCCAGGACCTAGAGACCGCGGTGCGGGAGAAGATACCGGTCAAGATTATCGTCATCAACGACAACTCTTACAGGGTGCTCTACGCCCGGCAGAAGGCCCAGAAGATGGGCAGGGTCTTCGGCACCCTCCACACGAACCCAGACTTCGTGAAGCTCGCCGAGACTTTCGGCGTGGAGGCCATGGCAATAAACAGAGACGAAGACATACCAAAGGCGGTTAAGTTCATCACGGAACCCGGCCTCAAGTTGCTTGAGCTGAGGATAAGCCCCGACGACTTCCCACCGATGAATATAGAGGCCGCCCTCCGCTTCTGATATAAAACACCACGTCTTTTTCCCCGTGATATCCCACTGGCCTCCCAAGACAGACTTCGTGTCTAGTTGCGTAGAGGCGATCCTTTCCAACGTGGGGGCTGAGGGCGATAGATGCGCCAGGGCTGCCGCCGAGTATATATGCAGGAAGAGGGCGGGCGAGGCGACGCCCCTTGATAAGATAGCCGTGAAACACGGCGCTTCGTTTTCTGCGCCTACCAGCGGTACGGCAGGCTGTATCAACAGGGCTTCAGATATCCGAGGGACCGCTTCGAGCAACTGCTGGAGACCGTGAAGGAGAAATACGGCGCCCAGGTGGCCGAGGAGATAAGGGCTCTCTACGACTTCCTCAGGGGGAGGGAGGCGCTGGACGGCTTGAAGGTGGAGGGAGTGGTGGCCGCCCTTCTCTACTACGCCGCCAAGAAGCTCGGCCTCCGCTACGACTACGTGAGGGCTGCGGAGGAGTTCGGCGTGTACCCCGAGACGGTAGCGAAAAACATAGTGCTTTTCCAGTGGTATATCTACGGCATCATTTAGAGGGGTCCACCACGTGGCCGATGAAGTATATGGCGCCCGTCTTCCTATCTGCCAGCACGAAGACGAACGGCCTATCCACCACAATCTCCACGCCGCCGGCCTTGGCGCAGACGGGCTTCATCACGACGCCGGTGGCCGCGGCTGCCACAACCCCGTTTTCATCCGCCTTTATGTAGGCGCCGTGAAAGACGTCGTCTATATACAGTTGCGCTTGGCCCTCCGTCATGGGAGAGAAGTCAGCCTTGTACCGCTCAAACGCCAGGCGGACCCCCATGTCTATCAGCACGGACTTCACGGTGTTTTTAAACTGCGCTTGGAACAGCGGCATCTTCACGCTCACCACCTCGTCTGTTAGGTTTGAGAGGTCTCTCCTTAGCTTCTCGTAGGTCAGCCCCTCCACGTACTCCCGGAGCGACTTCGGCATTATCACATACATCGCTACGTCTGTGTCATTAAATGGTAGCTCCACCACCGCGAGCTCCGGCGTGACCCGCCCCCTCAGCGACGGGTCGCCGCAAGACGTCAAGCTAAGCGCCATGTACTCCACGGGGCCAACGCCTTGGAACTCCCTCTTGCCGACTCTGCTGAATCTATCGGGCCACCAGCTCCCGCGGAAAAACAGCACAGACACCAACACGGCACGTATGTCTCTGCCCCCGGGGTACTCAGTGGGGATCAGGTCCTTCACGTAGCCCCGGGTCCTTTCGGCGACCCATCTGTTGATCTCCGCTATGGCGGATCTGTAGTCGCTCTTGAAGTCCACGCGCCTCGCCTCGGCGCCTAGACACGCCAACGTCTTTAAGTAGGCCTCGGCCACATACATGTCCTTCTGAAGCCAGGCGGAGACCGCCTCCTCCATGCAGCGCCCAGCCCTCTCCACCGCACACGGGTCGTCTCCGAAGCCGAAAACCCTCCTGATCTCCTCCCTGGTCTCGCCGGCGGCCCCCGCGTAGGCCATGGCGAATGCCTTGTAGACAGAATAAGGCGACACCACAAGATTACTGTCTAGGCCCCCCAGCGCCAGCCTTCTGTAGAACTCCACGGCAAAGACGCCAAGCCCCACCGCGGGAGGGGCAGACCTGTTGGTCGCGCTGAGCATCTCGTGGCTAGCGGACGCATCTGGAGCGGATCCGCAGGCAGGCGGCTCCGCCGGCTTAGACATGAGGAAGACCAGGGCTGTTATGACGGCGACGAGCCCCGCCGCTATTAGAAGGGCTTTTTTCATGAGGTTCAGCGGGAGCCTGCATTATTAACCTGATGTACTGCGGATACATCACAGAAGCTCGTTGAGCGCCTTGTCCAGCGCCCTGGCAACCTCGACGCCCTTCTCGGTGAGCCTCACGGCGCCGTCTCGCTCCACCACGAGCCCCCGCTCCTTGAGGTACTCCAGGTACTGGATGAAGCGGGGGTAGTTCAGCCTCGTCCTCATGAACAGCGCTGTCCTGCCCATGGGTCCCTGGAGGAGGGCGAGGAGTATGCGGGCTATCACGTCAATGTCGAACTTAGCCATAGGGCAAGCCTCCTCCTCGCCCTGTAGTAGTGGATCAGCCCCCAGACGCCGGGGGCGGCCATCGCAAGAAACAGCGGCGACGCCGCGGACAACGCGATTGAGATCAACACAGTTGCAGCAGACAGCGGCGCAATAGCCCTGAATCTCCTCCACCGACACACCGGCCCGCCGCAGGCAGAAAGGTAGAGCCCGTACCCGTACAGCGCCACTCCGGCCAGGCCAAACGCCAGATGCAAGGGCCACGCCGCAGACGGCGCGCCGCCCTCAGCCGCGACGGCTTGAGGCCCGGGCGCCGCCGGGGTCGGCAATGTCGCTCTGGTTAAGATGGCGGAGACGTCCGGCGCGGAAACTAATGCTGTGCAGTTGACGATCTGTGCGGAGCAATGCCCGCCTGAGGCGGTTTTCGACGTGTTTAACAGCAAATCATAAAAAATCGCGTTATCACCTGTCGAATTAGTCTCGGTGAGATTCACGGCAACCATAGACGCGGCGCTCTCCGCCTCCCTCCTCTCGGCTGTGTCGTTGTAAAGCCGCGACGGGGGGGCCGCTGCGGTTGGTGCTGAGAGCATCTGGGTGGTTGCATGCGGCGCGGCGTTTAGCAGGAAGAGGACGAGGGCCGCCGTGGCCGCCGTGAGGATCAGCACGAACCTCCGCATATGCACCCCTCCAGCTGCTTCTGGAACTTGCCCATTATAGATGCCGACATCCGGGTTAATAAACTGAATGTACTCTCGGTATATGCTTTACACCATCGGCTACGGCGGCTTCTCCCCTGATGAGTTCCTCAACGCGTTGAAAAGCCGCGGCGTCGAGGTTCTCATAGACGTGCGGCGGTTTCCGCGGTCTAAGATGGGCTTCTACACAGGCGGGGCTTTAAAGGAGGCGCTGGGAAGTGCGGGGATTGAGTACGTGTGGCTGGGGGAGCTCGGGGCGTTGGGCGTCAGAGGGCCTAGGGCTGGTTGCGTGGAGTCGCAGACCTTCGACATGTACGTGTGGCGGCTCTACCACTACGCCCCGGCGCTTCTCCAGCTGGAGAAGCTGGAGGAGGCGGCACGGCGGAGAACAGCGGCGTTGATGTGCCGAGAGGAAAACTGGAGACACTGCCACAGGCAGTTTCTGGCGGACGTCTTGACGAGGCGGGGCTTCGAGGTGGCGCACATCAGGAGGTCCGGCGAGGAGCGCCACGTCCCCACAACGTGTTTCAACGCGTACGACGTACCTCCCCTCGACTTAGTTAAACGCGTATACGCAGACTTTCAACACCTCTGCGGAGGGGCGTCGGTATATCTCTTCGGCGGGGCGCTAGACGGCAGTACACACGACGTAGACGTGGTGGCGTACGGCGCCGCGGCAGAACTGCCAGAGGGCTACGACGCGCAGGCCATACCCGAGCCGAGGGAGGACCTATTTCACTACTTCGTCACCCACTGGGGAGTCCTGCTCTGCGGGAAGCCGTATAGGGTGGACCTCGCCGCAGCGCTTAAAAACGAGGCCGCGGCGCTGGAGGCGAAGATGGAGAGGTTTAAACACGCCCAGGACCCCGTGGCCGTGTGCAAGGCTGCGAAAGAGCTGGTCTTCGCGGCGGCTGTGGCTCTATGTGGGGCTAGAAACTCCTACACTTGGAGGAGGGCGACCGCCTGTCTCAGAAGCCGCGGCTTTGACATCCCCCACCTGTTTAAAAACTGCCTAGCCCCGCCGCCGGCGGATGTGCTGAGGAGACACGAGCCTCTGGTGGCGAGACTCGCCGAGGTGATTAAAGCGGCTTTGGGCTAGTCACCGCGCCTTTATCCGCCTGCTGCACCAACGCCGCGTATTTCGCCAGGAGGCCGCCGGCGTATTTAGGAGGCGGAGGCGTCCACCTCTTCCTCCTCCTCTCAAGCTCCTCGTCGGGCACCTCCAGCTTCAAAAGTCCGGCCCCGCCGTCTATCACAATCTTGTCCCCGTTTTCTACAAGCGCTATGGGCCCGCCCACTGCGGCCTCTGGCGCGACGTGTCCCACCATTATGCCGCGGGTGGCTCCTGAGAAGCGGCCGTCGGTCACCAAGGCCACAGACTCGCCGAGGCCTGCGCCGACTATCGCCGCGGTGACCTTCAACATTTCCGGCATGCCCGGGGCGCCCTTGGGGCCCTCGTAGCGGATCACCACCACGCTCCCCGGCTTCACCTCGCCGGCGGCCACCGCCTTGAAGGCCTCCGCCTCGCCGTTGTAGACAAGCGCCCTCCCCTCGAACCTGAGAACGTCGGCGGCGCCTATTTTCATCACCGCGCCGTCTGGCGCCAAGTTGCCCCTAAGTATCCTTATCCCAGAGTAAGGCTTGTAAGGCCTCTCCACGTCGTAGAGCATGCCGGCCTCAGACACGGCGGGCGGCTGCCACCTCTCAAGAAGCTTGCCTATGGGCTCTCCCTCGACCGTGACAGCCTCCGGCCTGAGGAGACCGGCTTTGTGAAGCTTTTTCAGCACCCTCGGCGCGCCGCCGATTCTGTCCAGATCCTGCATGGCGTAGGGGCCGGCGGGGCGCAACGCCGCAATTACGGGAACCCTTCTGCTTATCTCGTCGAAGTCGTCTAGAGTGAACTTAACCCCAGCCTCGTAGGCGATCGCCAAGAGGTGTAATATGCCGTTTGTAGAGCCGGCAGTTGCGAAAAGCGTCACCGCGGCGTTATACAACGCGTCGTAGGTCACCACCTTACGAGGCGTCAAGCCCACCTCAGCCGCCTTCAACACCGCACGCCCAGAAGCCACCGCGTACGCCCTCCTTCTGGCGGAGGTGGCCGGCGGCGTGGCAGAGCCCAGGAGAGACACGCCGAGGGCCTCGGCGAGGATGGCCATGGTGTTCGCGGTGAACAAGCCCTGGCAGGTGCCGTAGGTGGGGAAAGACAGCTCCTCCACCCGCCTAAGCTCCTCCGAAGTGATCTTGCCGGCGAGGTAGGCGCCCACCGCCTCGAAGGCGTCCTCGATGGTTAGTTCCCTCTCGCCGAGCCAGCCCGCCTCGGCTGTTCCGCCGTAGAGATACACCGAAGGCAAATCCAGCCTCACCATGGCCATTATTATGCCCGGCTGAGACTTGTCACACCCGCCTATCCCCACCCAAGCGTCTACGCCGTGGGCGTTAAACTGCGCCTCTATCGTGTCGGCTATCAACTCCCTACTTATTAGGGAATACCGCATGCCGGGGGTGCCCATGTTAATCCCGTCGTTAACCACAATGGTAGGCGCCGCAAGGGCAACGCCGCCCGCCTCCTTAACCCCCTCCTTCACATATCTAACAAGCTCCAAGGTGTGGTAGTTACAAGGCCCCAACTCGGACCAAGCCGCCACAACGCCCACAAGAGGCTTAGAGAAATCCGACTCGGTAAAACCAACAGCCCGAAGATAAGACCGATGCGGCGCATTATCCACACCGTCATACCACATAGAAGACCTAACCCTCACCATATCTATAGCTTCGCCCACCTTTATATAGATTCGCCCCACCCCAAACCACATCACGCCGAAGAATGGCGTTTGGTTTTGGTGCGGTTTTGGGTTTTGTGTTGGCCGTGGTGGCGAAGAACGGCGTGTTGTAGGTTGCGCGGCGCCGTTGTTTTGTATGTAAAGCGCGGCTAGAAGGCGACCGCCAGACAGCCAAAAAACCAAAGAAAAACATAAAAACCCCAAACAACCACAGACACGAGCGGTAGAATCTCAAGAAGGGTTGAAACTCCCGGCACTGCGGCGGCCCGTCGCCGCGGCGCCCCGCCTCCCAGTAGAATCTCAAGAAGGGTTGAAACTTTCTATTTTAACCACCTCCTGATTCTGAACCTTCTGTTCTTGGTGTAGAATCTCAAGAAGGGTTGAAACGCACGAGGACAGCTCCTTTCTCACGATATTGTCAATTACAGGTAGAATCTCAAGAAGGGTTGAAACTGAGCAACTTAGCTGTTGCATCGTCTACACCTTTCGAAGTAGAATCTCAAGAAGGGTTGAAACGGACCAAGGACATGGCGGCAACAGTGGCCT
>DAITPC010000057.1:0-7531 GCA_036833835.1 Pyrobaculum sp.
AAGGCTGAAGGTCCTCTCCCAGCTACCCTTCGGCGACGCTGGCAACCTAAAAAGCAGCGGCAAAACCGCCGTCTTCCCCGCTCACTTCCACAAGTAGTTTGTTGAATTCTCTCCGCAACTCCTTCAGGAACAATTCGCGTCCAGCTACCGTCTTCCTCTCCTCAACCCCGCCTATCTTCCGGCGTCTCCTCCCGCCGGAGTCTCAGACTTCTCCAGCCTCTCAACTACAGCCACAATAGGCGCCACATCAGCCGCAACAAGCGGCTCTGTGGTTGCTTATTATTCTTAGGTTACATGTGACGGAAAAATATTATTAAAGATCAGAAAGATTCCCATGGCTTATGTCTATTTCCTCGCATCTACATTTCTCATTACCTAATAGCTTCTTTTTGAATGACTCTCTAGGATAATTCATATCAATATTTCTAACACGTTCAAACTCTATTATAGCGAAGCGTCTTCTAAGCGCATATCCTAGCTTGAATAATAAAGATCTATCATAACTATTTATTGTTGCCAACACTCTAAAGGCATATGGCACCCTTAGCGTGGCGGCGTCGTCAATTTTGAACTCATGAGATCTATACTCCACGTCTAAGTGAAAAATATACCAGGCGCACGGTCTATGTCAGCGCGGTTTATCTCGTCGATGAGAACCCAATGCGGTCTACCGCCTGTTTTAAGTTCGTCATTACATATCATCACGGCTTTAGTGAGAAAGCCAGGCCGCCATTTGCCGCTCACCGTTAGACCCCGACACATCATAAGCAGTCTACTCGGCGTGTGCCGTATGTAGTTCATAATCTATCCCCAGCTTATTAAGAAGATCCACAAGATATCGAGTTTTACCTGTCCCAGGTTTGCCTACAAGCAAGAGATTCTGCCACTTACTAGAGTTGCCAAGACCGCAAAATCAAATAACCCTAGGTTTTGTATAAATGAGAAGTCCACCTTAGTGGTAGCTTCGATCATCCTTTTGGCCCTCTCTAAAAGAGTTCGTTCATGATAGGACACATCTCCAGACTTCAACGAGTAACATACGCCTGCCTCCTCTGAATTAACTTCATCCCCACGCTCATGACACAGGTAAAACATCCACGCACCAAGCTTCTCTCTTTCTTTATTTCCTTTCATCTCTATATTTAAACAAGAGCTTCCCTAGCGTTGTCAATTTAGCTTCTTCGTCGCGCCAATTACCTCCATGACCTATTGATATTACACCAAGTCTCCTAAGGTCGTTATAAATCAATGCTAGTTTCAATGTATCAACTTTTTGTTGTAAAACCAATAATAATGGTGATACTGTAGATCTAATACAACTAATTAACTTATTTTTATTGATCTTTTCTGATGATAGGCAGTTAAGTACTTCGCCGTATATCTCAAATACCCTAGCGGGTGAGGAGACGATAGTCGGCAACCCTAATCTATTGCTGACATATTTCCTTTCTCAACTTCTGCTCATTGCATAAAATCTATTATCGGTATTAAACAATTATCACAAGACGTCAAGGACTTTTGCCGACTTACCTATGACAGTACCACTGTCTCTAAGATATGGAAAATATCTCACGATAAAGTTTGTTATGTTATATAAATTAATGAATAAGAATTTCGTAATTTTTTAGAAGTAAGGATGTGCGACCACCTCGAAGAGACAGAGATAAAGTTCATATGACTAAGGTAGAAGCGGGCTGGACACATGCTAGGAAAGTAGAAGTGGGAATCACATGCCAAGTTGTGCAAACCGCGGTAGTAATGCGCGGCGATTTAGCATAGTAGCTTTTAACTATCAGGTACATATGTGGAGGGCGTCGGAGGTCTACCGCTTGGGATATGTCGTGTACAGAGCGGCGTATTGTACAAAAAAGTGAGACGAAGAAGTTTTGTACAACTCGGCTTTCTGCTAAACGACAGAGACCGCGGGAGACGGGGCTATGTTTAGAGTTGGGTTCGTCTCTCCGAAAGGCGGCACTGGGAAAACCGTCTTAGCCGTCTCAGCCGTGTTGTATCTAGACGCTGTGATTGCCCCTGCCGGCTTGGTAGACACGTCGCCGGCGCCGATGGGCGCCTTGATGCTGGGGGCGGAGCCCAAGCCTGGCGTTTACGGAGGGAGAGAGGAGATCCCCGTGGCTGTGACAAGCTTAGAGACCCTTGCCGATGGCTACGACGCGTTGTATCAACACGGCGCTGTGGTGGCTGTGGTGGACCTCCCGCCTATGGCGAAAACGCCTAGGCTAGACGTTGCAGTTGTCGTGGCAGATCCGCCGGGCCTCCGCTTTGTAGAGGAGTTCAAGGTAGACGCGACGTATGTGATACTTGCCGTAAACATGGCCGACAAGGTGGAGGGTTACAAAAACGCGGCTAACGCCGTCGTGGCTCTGCCCTACTCCCCCGGCGTGGCTAGGGCGTATCAAATGGGCATGCCGCCTATACTGGTGCACCACCCAAAGGCACATACGCTGGCGGCGTGGAAGAGAAGCTTCCTCAAGCTTATGGAGATCGTCGTTAAGGAGATTAGGAGATGAGGGGGAGACATCTAGAGATCTTGAGAAAGATGAAGAAAGAGGCCGAGATCTTCGAGAAGAGGGCGGAGGAGAGAAAGAAGAGGCTTAAGGCGGCGGGGAGGTTCAAGGAGGTTGTAAAGGCGGAGAAGCTATATAGGGAGTGGGAGCTGGAGTACTACGAGATAGCTATGGATGACTTCTTGAGGGCATACGGCGTTAAGCCGGTGTTTAAAGAGGTGTGGCATGTTGCGGAAAACTGCGTAGATCGGTGGCGTTGCTACCGGATGTTGGCTTTTCTAAAGCTGGAGAGACGTGTGGAGGATCTGGAGCTTGTAAAGGCTGTTGCGCGGCTTCATGTAGATCTGGAGCTGTTTATAGAGCTGCTGTATCGCGGGAGGCGGGAGGAGGCGGTAAAGTTGATAAGGCTATGAGGAGGCCCCACCTCTACATCTACGCCGCCCTCGCCGCGTTTGCCGCCGCGGTTTTTGCGCCCCACTGGCTGACGGCGGCGGCCGCCGCCGTCGCCGCGTTGCTCTGGGGGGAGTGGCTTCTGCTGTGGATATACCGCACCTGGCCTCTTGAGCCGTATAGAGAAAGGGCGCAGATAGGCCAGTACCCAGCCGCCTACGACCCGCGGCGTGGGCTGTACCACGTCTTCTGGGAGGCCGAGCCGACGCGTTCGGAGTTCGGCACATCGGCGGCTGCAACTCTCCACGAGATATACGCCTCCCTCGCCCTCCAGCCGGGGGAGTTTATCGCTATACTTCAACACGGCAACAAGCGGTACGTGCGTTTTACCACAAAAACGCCAGACGAATCTCGCATAGCTCACGTGGAGGCTGTTCTCAGAACTTACTTCGTCATGTATAAAGATCTCTGGCTTTCGTATAAGATAAGGCCGAGGAGGTGGCTTTATCTAGCCGCGGCGGCGCCTGTCGTGTTAACGCCGGCGAACCCGGTCTTTCTCCTCGTGGCGTTGACACTCCTATACCACGCCCACAACATACGCAGGTGGTATAGAGAGGTGGAGCTGGACCTCCACTTCGAAGCCGTCAGCACCAAGCGGGACATCGGCACCTCTAGACACGCGCTGGAGACCTTCGCCACCGCCGAGGCGACGGCGCTGGCGAAGATGAAGAAGTGGGCCGTGGTCTTCGCTCCACGGCCGGAGGTTGCGGTGGAGAAGGAGTTCGGCAAGGCGTATGAATCGCCGGTGGAGAAGCGGAGCGTCGTCGTGAAGCTTCAGAAGACCTCGCAACTGCTGGAGCGCATGTTGAAATACGACGAGAGGCCCATCTACATGCAGGTCTTCGGCGACCGGGAGCTGGCCACCCAGCTGGACGTTAGAAGAGATCCCCTTGCCAACGTGTTGTTCTGGCTGCCCAACTCCGCGTACATGACCAAAGCCTTGTCGCATGACCTGTCGAGAATTCCGATTTTCTACGGCGGGAAGCTGATGTCTTCGGGGAGGAGGCTGTTTGTGGGATACGACAGGTTCGACCGGCTTGTTGAAATTGACATAGACTCCATGCCCACCGCCCACTCCATCGTGTTGGGGCCTTCGGGGATGGGGAAGAGCTGGGCTGTGGCCACGTTGTTACGTAGGCTACCCCGCGGTCTTAAAATCGTCGTGGTGGACCCCCACGGCGATTACGCGGCTTTGGCTAGACACATCGGCGCGGAGGTGCTGGAGGTGCCGCGGCATGTGCCGCCTCTCGACGACGTCAAAAACAGCAGGTACTTCCGCATGCTCCTCGCCGAGTTCGGCCTCGCCTCCCCCGGCGCAGACGGAGCCGACGTAGACGCCGAAGCCGCCGTGGAGGCAACGGCTAAGGCGGCGGGGGTTGAGAAGCCGAAGGAGGTTCAGCCGCCGGATAAGGTGGTGTGGGATTTAAGGCCTTTGAAACACGACGCGGCTGCGCAGGCCTTCTTCGTGTCGTTGATCTTGCTGTGGTATCTGACGCGGTGGGGCTCCAGGCCGCATGCCGAGCGGCTTGAGACGTTGATTGTGGTGGACGAGGCGGCTTTGCTTATGCACACAGCAAAAACCACCGAAACCGGCCTTGTTACAAACACGGTGCTGAGCTTGATTAGGCAGCTGTCGATGGGCGGCCGCAAATACGGCTTCGCCTTGTGGATAATCGCCCAGCTGGCTAGGCACGTGCCGGAGGACATAATCGAAAACGCCGGCTTCGTCCTCCAGCTGGGCGGCACCACCAGAGCGCTTAAGAAAAGCGTTGAGGTTCTGGCGCTGGATAGATACGACTACGAGTATCTGCGCTCCGCCACTACTCCCCGCGAAACTGTAGGCGGAGTCGCCACGGCAGGTAGCAAGCCGTATGCCATGGGGGTGCTGTACCTCTCGCCGCGCGACATCAAATACCACGTCAAGATACCGCTGGATCCGGAGCTGAAGGAGGCGGCATGAGCGACAGGCCGGACTGGACCGAGTGTCTGTACCGCCCCTCTATGCTCTGCGGCGAGAGGGAGGAGTATAAACGCGGCGCCGGCACCGTGGACATGCGCGAGGTGTGGCGTATGATGGAGACGCAACAACACCCACAACCTCAAGACGGCCACTCTCTACAAGCTGAAGAAACGCCCGTCGAGACGCCGCCGGAGCCTCCTCCCCCGGCGCCCGCCGCGACGGAGTTGCCGATTAGACACAAGGGCCTCCTCTTCTCCAGCTTCTGGCAAGTGGTTAGCGACGTCTACGCCGGAGTTGGCGATGTGGTTGTGGTGAAAAGCCCCGGCGAGTACTACGTCATCCGCAGAGCGCCGAGAAGCAGACACTGGACCGACGACGCGTCGTTGCGCATAGCTGGAACTGTAGAAAGGAGGCTCTGCATATACGGCTTCGTGTTGACGCGAGACATAGACCGCATCGCCGCTGAGATGGCAAGCGGCAGATACGCCCTAATCGCCGCATGCGACCCCCGCATAGTTGTCAAGCCTCCCCGCCGGGAGGAGCTGTATTCAATATGGCGTTACGAGGGATACGTGGTGAACACGTCGCCGGCGAAGATGGCGTTGATACGTCTCGACCCGTCGAGAAAGCCGAAATTTGCCGTGGATTACCTGAGAAAAGGCTGTCCTGTGTATTCACAGCACCTCAACCAGATCCTCCAGAGAGCGGGCGTATCAATACAGCTGACCTGTTGATATGTTAGAAATCGTCATAGGCGGCCTAGCGGAGCCACCCTCTGCAAAGACGCGTTACACCTTCTGCCGCGCGGAGGGGGAGACCGGCCTGGGCTTCGACCTCACGCCGGAGGGCTCCCTCGTAGCTACGGCGGTGTTTATGAGAATGCAGAACCCCGCCCCGCCCTTGGCCAAGACGCAGGACCTCGCCGGCTGCTCCGCCCCCCTCTGCTGGCTTTTCCGCTTCGTCGATTATTCAGACTTAGTTTTAGGCGAGGGGGTTTGGCGTTTCAAGGCGCCGACAATCGACCCTGTCCAGCTGTTGCTCGGGCTGGCGCTGGCTTTTAAGCTGGAGAAGGAGCTTGGAGGCGGCTGGGCCGTGGAGGTGTACAGCGACGCCTGGTTTATGTTTACCGACCTGTTGGCTATGGCTAAGGGGCTTGGAGGGGTTCTGCGCATCTACACCTCCGCCTTCGACAGCCGCATAATAGTGGCGGATAGAGTTGTGATGTCTGTGTCTGCCGTTACTCTAGAGGCTTTGAGCCTAAAGAAGGAGTGGAGGGGCGGCGGGCTCTGCGCCGTGGAGATCCCGGCGCCGGCTGTGGAGGTGGAGGAGGAGGTGAGGGAGCTTCTGCGTGTCATCTTCGAGGCTGGCGGCTTCGTCACGTTGAAATACGCCGTTGAGAATTTCGGCCAAGACGCCGTTATGAAGGCCCAGAGGCGGGGATACGTCAAGCTGGACTCGCCTACCATGTCGCTGAGGTTGACGGAGCTGGGGATGTCTGTCTTGACATGACCGGCCAGCTCTACACAATGTTGTTTTGGCTCGCGTCGGCTGGCGAGGGAAACGCGCTGGTGACGGGGCTTCCCGGCTCGGGGAAGACGTCGCTGGTGAAGTGGTCTCTGTCGAATATCCCGCCGCAATACGCCGTGGTGGTGTACGACACCGCTGGCGAGTTTAAGGAGTGCGACAACGTGGGGCGGTTCTCCGTCAACCCGCTGGACCTCCCGCCGCATAGGGTGGTCGAGATTTTGGAGGAGGCCCTCGCGGCGACGTATGGCGAGTATCCGTACTTATTTACGCCTGCCATGGCGGAGCTTCTGCTACGGGCCATAGAGAGCGGGCACAAGACGCTGTCGGAGGTCCGCGCCAACGTTCTAAAGCTGGCTGAGCCCCATGAGGTGGACACGGCCTACGCCCTCCGCCGCAGGCTGGCCCACCTCGACGGGCCGCAGTTTAAAGCCACAGACGTGCCGCTCCTGCCGGGGAAGTCCACCTGCATAGACCTCTCCCAACTAGACCGCGTTGGGAGAATCGTCTACGTGCTCGCCCACCTAGAGCTGACTAGGCGCGTCAACAACGTCATCTACGTCATAGACGAGGCCCACCGCTTCCTAGCCTTCACCAGTCGGTACTCGCTCCTCACCGACCACCTGAGGACTGGGAGAGCGGCGCGGCGCTTCTTCGTGTTGATTTCTCATAGCTATAGAGAATTCCTACGCCACCTGGGCTACGTCAAGGTCGTCATCAGGTTCCCTGACTGGGACCTAGACGAGGGCAAGACGGCGCCTCTCAACCCCTCGGAGGCTCTTGTAACAATTAGAGCCGCCTCCGTCAAGGCGCGGCAGGAGCTGTCCCGCGTTATTCCGCTACGCGGCACTTGGGGCCAGCTCCGCATCACGGTGCCGCCTTATGCGCAGAGAGGACCCGCTTAGGCGAGCCGTCGAGATGTTAAGACGAGACTTCCCCGGCAAGTCCTACTCGTGGATCAGAAGAGCGCTTATGCGCCTCGGCGACGTCCGCGAAGTCAGAAGCAACCTCTACGTGGTCTACGGCCGCCGGGAGCTGGGGGACTGGAAGCCGTTGTATCAAGTCTGGTTCT
>DAITPC010000058.1:0-7331 GCA_036833835.1 Pyrobaculum sp.
TAATATGTAGTAATATGACAACGCCGTGAGTTGCATCTCGCCGATTTACTGCGACAAACTCCAGATTTATGTGTGATGACTTCTGCGCGTTGAACGGTGATAGAGGTCCAAAGCGCTGAGCCTAGTCACACAATTTTAATATGTAGTAATATGACAACGCCGTGAGTTGCATCTCGCCGATTTACTGCGACCTCCAAGCAAGCAGGGAGTCGGAGTTCCGCACGGATGTGTTGGTGGTGGGAGGCGGGCTCGGCGGCCTCGTAACTGCGCTGGAGTTGAGGCACTACGGCTACGATATTAAAATCGTCTACACAGGCCGTCTCGGCGGCCACCACATCTTGGGAAGCGCGCCTAGGTTCTCCGAAGACGTTGACGTGGCGTCCATCGCGGCCAAGGCCAAGGAGCTAGACGTCGTGGAGGGGTTTTTCGACGGGTTGTTTGTTTATAGTGGCGACACGAGATATAGCGTTAGATATAAACACCTTATTCTAGCCACGGGCGGCGTTGATGTACCAGTAACCTTCCCCAACAGCATCAAGGCGCCTCAAAAGCTCGCGGAGGAGGTTCTGCAAAGCCCCCCTAGAGGCCTTAGAATAGCAGTGTGGGGCTCCACCGAGTGGGGATTGCGGACAGCCTTAACGCTGAGAGACCAGGGAAACGAAATACTTCTTCTTGACAATTCCGCATATCTGCGTGATATCAAATACTATGAGAAGATAAAGAGCAAAATAGACTTCCCCATAATTACTTCTGTAGTAGTTAAGGGGTTTGAAAAGGGCATACTTACATACGAGGTTGTGACGGGCAAGAAACAGAACGAGATTAGGCAGGAAAAGATAGATCTCATAGTGTCGTCTGTAAGGATGGTAAACCCCTACGTCGCCATGAAACTCGGCTTTAGAGTCTTTTATAGTTTTGAGCTTAACTCGCTTATACCTAGGCGCGCCAACACAGGCGAACTGTTGATGCTAGACAGCTCCGGAAGGGTCGTGGGCGGTAGCAATGTATATGCCACGGGACATCTCTATGGCGCTGTTCGTGAAAGCCACGTGGTTCAGCAGGCTAAACTACTTGCAAAATACATCGCGTCAAAAGACGGACACGAGAGCCCCGACGCCGTGAAGAACGAGCTGGACAGATTCCTAGTCACCCTAACCGTGGAGGCGAACTGGCTGTACAACCTAGGTAACAGGCTTGAAAAGGGCACAGACGGCACCGGCCGGTACGTTGAGCCAAACGTCATAGACGTGCCGCATTGGGCCTCCTTCTGGCCGCAGATGGAGAGGCTTGACGACGTGGTGATCTGCCCCTGCGACGGCACCACCATGGGCAAGGTGCTGGCCGAGATTAAGAGATTAAACAAGCTGAAGGAGGTGAAGGTCAAGATAACGCACGAGGAGACGGATCTGCTACGTCAGCTAAAGCTTCCACAGCTAAACTTCGGGGGTCTCTGCGCCGAAAGCATATGCGTCCCCTACGCCGCAATAATACTGGGCGCGGCTCTTGCCCAGAGGCCCTCCTATTTCCTCTACGGCAAGCCTCAGATGCTTTACGGCGAGTAGCCGCCGTAGTTTACCCACGGCCAACGCCCATGTCAACACCTACGTAACTCAGCCCATGGAAAAATCGAACAGATAGACGACGTGCAATGAGACGGCTAACCGTGTTCACGCGTTAAAGACAGACACACGGAATCCTTAACCAGAGATCTCAGTAGCCTAGCCACAATCTCCCCACATACGCACTACGGTGATTCTTAGCCTTTTTGTGAAACTTTTTACAGCTTTTGACTTAGTAGAAAAAAGAAGAGCGCCGAATGGGATTTTCCGGAGCCGGACTAGTGAAAAGCCGGCCGATCCTCGGCTTGTTGCTTCTGATAGTCTCCACGTACAGCCATATCAGGTCACTAGGGCCATCGCTGGACAGACTTCAGGCGGTTTGAAGACTACGCATGAAGGCGTGGCGCCCGAGGACTTCGTCAAGTTGACACCGCGCGTCGAGAAGACCAAGCCTGAGGGAGCTACTACATGTCTACGTGCGGTCGCCGAGTGATCATATTATTAGCCGAGGAGGTTCTGGCCAGCGGCGATTGGCACGACGACCCACTGTGGACCCACGGCGTGAGTATCGGCGTTGGTGCGGAAGTCTTGGGCAATGAGATCCTGGCGCTGGACAACGCAAGAAAGGCGGAGGGCTTAGGCGTGTCGGTTACAACCACATAAACGCGAGAGATTATGGCTAAACAGAGAGGAGATGTACAAGTTTATAGACGACGTAATGCAACGCTATATGGCGCTGGGGTGGCGAGATGGCTTCAGAAGGTTGGCGTTGTGGAATGTGTAGCCACGCGCCTTTCATTGGATAAGGATTTTCAACGTCGCAAGCCCTGAGATCGCCGACCGCGATGCGCGCATCCTCCGGAACTTGATCCCCTGTGAATACCCAGTGGTGTACGACTTCGGAGACCTCATCATACTTGACAGTGCACCTTCAGCTCTAGATTACTGTAGTGGCAATGGTAACGATAGTCGCTGGCGTAACAGTAGCATAACGTGCCGCGTTAAGATTATAAAACAATATAGTATGTGTCACCTCGGCTTTCCTGATCCAGGGGTCGTTATCTGCCTTAAAATTCGGCGTGGAGCAACTGTGCGAGTAGTTTTCTAAGCGCCTCCAGCCCCTCCTTTGTGTATGACTCCATCTTTACGCGGATCAGAGGCTCGGTGTTGCTGGGCCGTATTAGCAGACGGCCGTCTTTCGTCCTGATATCTATGCCGTCTAGCTCGTAGAACTCCAGCCCGGCGGCCCTTCTCTTGACCTCCTCCACGGCCTTTCTGGGGTCCGCCGTCTTGAAGTCGAGACGTTCCTCGTAGACCTTGGGAGCCTCGTCGAGCACCTTGTCTAGCGTGACTCCGGCCGACGTCAGCACTGAGAGTATCTTAAGCGCCGCGTATATTCCGTCGTCGAAGTAGTTGTGGTCTCTAAATCCTATGTGTCCGCTGTACTCCGCCCAAAACGAGGCGTTGTGTTTGATCGCGGTTGGCTTCTGGAAGCTGTGGCCGACCCTCTGCCGCACGATCTTGATGCCTCTCTCCTCTGCAACCTTTTCGAGATACAGAGGCATGGTGACGTCGAGCACCACCGCGTCGCCCGGCTTCGCGTAGTATGTGAGAAGCGCGTACACAGCTTTCTCAGGTCTAAACACCTGCCCCTTTGCTGTGACCAGCCCAAGTCTGTCGCAGTCGCCGTCTAGGGCAATGCCTACGTCAAGCTTGTTTTCCACAACAAGTCTCTGGAGCTGGCGCAGGTTCTCCGGCTTCTCGGGGTCCGGCGGGTGGGCGGGGAAGCGGCCGTCCGGGTAGTCGTTTATGGCAACGACTCTCTTAAACGTCTTTTCCAGAAGCGGCTTCAGCACAACCCCCGAGGCGTTTGCAGGGTCGAAGCCCACTGATAAATCGAGTCTGCCAAACTTCTCGGCCACGTGCTCCACGTAGCTAGACAAGACGTCTTTTACGTATACGACGCCGCGTCTCTCCGGCGGCGGCTGTTCCAACATCGAGGCTAGTTGTTGCAACTCGTGACTCTCCAGGTCGAATCCCCCGCGTTTCATGATCTTCATCCCGTTGTACTCCGGCGGGTTGTGCGAAGCGGTGATCATGACCGCGGGCTTCCCCAACACGTGAGAGGCGTAGTGAACAACCGGCGTGGTGACGGTTCCGACGAATAGCATGTTCCCACCGGCTAAAAGGCCTCGGGAAAGCGCCTCCGCGATCCTGAAGGAGTGCAGACGCACATCCATTCCAACTACCACGTCGTCGCCTCCGAAGAACTTCGAAACGGCGAAGCCTATCCTCTCGACGAGATCCATCGCCAGCTCTCTATCCACTACCCCCCTTATGTCGTACGCCTTAAACACACTCATAGTCGTGTAGTTGCCGGAAAGTTATATATTTTGGCAACGCGTCATGTGCGTGAGGCTGTCAGGTGTGGCCGATCTTCCTCTGCACGACGGGCATGTACCCGCCTGGCTGTTGACACGTATGAAGAAGCTAGCCGGGCTCATCCTGCGAATTATAAACGACCTCTACGGCCCCGACGGGATAGTGGAAAGGTTCGCCAACCCCGTCTTCTTCCAAGCTTTCAACAACATTATCGGCATGGATTGGGACAGCTCGGGGAGCACCACCGTCACCACGGCGGTTGTTAAAGATGTATTGCAGAGATCTGACATCCCTGTAAGAGTCGCCGGAGGCAAGGGGAGACATGCGCTAAACACGCCAAATGAGCTGAGCGAAATAGCGAAGCTCTTTGACCTAGATGCGGAGGGTCTGGTAACCGCATCGAGACTTGTCGCCAAAGTGGATAACGCCTTGGTACAAGACGGATACGACATATACCACCACGCCTTTTTCGTGTCTGAGACTGGCAGATGGGGGGCTGTTCAACAAGGCATGAACCCTCAGGTCAAGATGGCGCGGCGGTACCACTGGCTCCACGCAGAAGATTTCTTCAACAGCCCACACGCCGGCATAATAGGGGTTAGGCAAAACCGAGTCCTAAACCTTGCGTCGAGACACAGCCAGGGAAACAGAAACGTTGTGCTTGAGCTGATAAACGAGGGGGCCGCCAAGGTGGCTAGGTACCTCCCGTTGCTACAAGGCCAAGCAACTCTCGTCGATACTCCCTACTACCACCCATACGTCAAACTAGACATAGAGCCGAAGACTGTGCTGAAGAATCTCCCCCCTCCTAAATCGGTAGCTGACTTCAAGGAGCTGTTGCTCAAATATAGGGTGGGTCCAAAGACTCTACGCGCCCTCTCGCTTGTCGCCGAGCTTGTCTACAAGGCGCTGGCCGACTGGAACGACCCGGCCGTAGACCCCTTCAAATTCGCCTTCGCAGTAGGCGGCAAAGACGGAGTGCCGTATCCCGTAGACAGGAGGACATACGACGAACTTATCGCATTGCTGGATGCCGCAGTGGAAAAGACGCGCAACGACCCGGGCCTCTACCGGTACCTGGCGCATCTCGCCAAGAGGGCGGAGACGTGGCGGTTTCCCGCAGACAAGAAGAGGCCAACTTAAGGCGTGTCGAAACAGGCTGGCTTGAACTGGGCCCACTGAGCCGCCCTAGAAGGGTCGTCAAGGACGTATCTGCCGACTATTTCGAAGTCGGCACCCGCGTTTATGGCATCTCCCGGCCGTCCGCCCTGGGCCCCTATGCCGGGCGTGATTATTCTGTATCTACAGCCTATGCGTCTACGTGCGTAGGCAACGACGTGGGGCTGGTTGCCCGGCAACACGATACCCCGCACCCCCTCAATTTTTTCAAGAAGCTTCTCCCACACATCGTCGTAAAGCGTCGGCGTAGTCATTTTAACCAGGACATATACATCCTCGCCCTTTGGGATGGAGGGGTGTAGAAAGCCGTGTACAATTACGCAACACGCACCCCGGCTCACAACCTTCTCAATAACCCTCTCCATTATATGCGGCACATCCGCCAGCTTGAGATCCACAATTACATTTCCGTACCTCGCTATTTCGCTAATTATGGAGATACCCCCCTCAAAAACAAGCTCCCAACCGACCTTAAACGACAAGCCCCTAAGCAACTTCGCGACGTCCAGAGCCCGCAGGATGCTTGTGTCAAGCGCTACTATGAGGGGAATCACGCCCCCCAATTTTTAATACAATATAAATGCTCTATTGGACATGTGGCGTAACCGCGACGTGATCTCCGCCCGCGATTTCACCAGGGCGGATCTTGAAGAGCTTTTCGAAACTGCGAAGTACATGGAAAAGTACGCCAAGAGCCGTCTAGACGTGCTGAGGGGCAAGATCATGGCAGTTGCGTTTTTTGAGCCGTCTACCCGCACGAGGTTGAGCTTTGAAGTAGCTATGAAGAGACTTGGGGGCGACGTGGTTGGGTTTTGGGGCGCCGAGGGCACAAGCCTTGAGAAGGGGGAGACTTTGGCAGACACCATCAAGATGCTTGACGCCTACTCCGACATAATAGTCATCAGACATAAGTATGAGGGGGCCGCGAAGCTAGCCGCCGAGGTGGCGGAGAGCCCCGTCGTCAACGGCGGCGATGGGGCTTTTAACCACCCAACCCAGGCCATGCTAGACATCTACACGATATGGAGGGAGTTCGGATACGTGGATGGGCTAAACATAGGCCTCCTCGGCGACCTGCGCCACGCGCGCACCGTGAATAGTCTGCTGGAAGCGCTTGCGAATTTCAACGTCAGGGTCTACTTAATATCGCCGGAATTCTTGCGTCCACGCGCTGAGACTATAGACTACGTCCGGTCAAGGGGTCTGAAGCTTAGTTTCCATACAAACGTGGAGGAGGTCATCGGCGAGCTTGACGTGATGTATGTAGTCAGGATTCAGAAAGAGCGGTTTATCGACCCGCTTGAGTACGAGAAGGTGAAAGGAAGCTACAGAGTAGTTCCCGACATGTTGCAAAACGCCAAGAAGAGCCTTATCGTGCTCCACCCGCTACCACGCGTAGACGAAATAGATCCAAGGGTGGACGCAACCCCCCATGCGAAATATTTCAAACAAGCGGCGCTGGGGGTGCCCCTCAGGATGGCACTTATATACCTGACCCTGTCATAATGGCTATGACCCTGGCTGTGGACGACGTCGTAATCGAAGGCCCCCAGAGACTCATCGGCAAAGACGGAAAGACGGAGTTCGTAGTGCGCGAGGCCACCATGAAGGACCTAAACGACGTAATCACGATAAATAGGAAGGTGTTGCCTGAAAACTACCCCAGCTGGTTCTTTGTGGAGCACCTTGAGCAGTTTCCTAAGGCATTTATAGTGGCGGAGGTCGGCGGAAGGGTGGTGGGGTACGTCATGTCGCGCGTGGAGTATGGCTGGAGCAATTTTGCTAAGGGGAAGCCGGCGAGGAAGGGACATATAGTCTCCGTCGGCGTGCTTCCCGAGGCCAGGAGACTCGGCATAGCCACCCTCATGTTGCTTAGAGCCATGAAGGCGATGAAAGTGTATTATGGAGCCGCCGAAGTATATCTAGAGGTGCGCGTGTCAAATACTCCTGCGATTTCTCTATACGAGAAACTCGGCTACAGAGTGGTGGGGCTGCTGCCCAAATACTACAGCGACGGCGAAGACGCGTATCTGATGGCCCGTCTGCTTTAACACAGCTGGCTGTTGGGGCGGCGGTGGATTGGCTCAGGCCGACGGAGAGGCAGTAATGGAGTAGTTGCCGTTAAACGAGACGTCTGACGCCAGCCAGCCGAGAATCGACTGCAAGCCGCCGTATGTCTCCGCCCGCCTCTGCGAAACATGTGTCGTGTTG
>DAITPC010000059.1:0-6775 GCA_036833835.1 Pyrobaculum sp.
GTCTCTTGCGTACTTCTTCAGCACGCAGGCCAGGCCGCCGTCTTCCTGAGACTTAGAACACTCAAGCAAGTCATCTCCAACCCTCAGCTTCACCCAGCCGCCCTCCTTAAGGATCCCCTCAGACACGTGTAGCGCCAGCTCGCGGTCCTTTGTAAACAATGCAAAGAGGTAGCGGAGAAAAAGCGATTTACCACTCCTAGGTCTCCCCATAATTATATTGATGCTACCCAGCTGGCCAGTGCCTCTTAGGAGCGGCTTTTCCGCAGTGGGCCGAAGATCTACTTCGAACTCCATTGTTCAGACATTAACAGAACGTTTGTAATCTTTTCCATGAAGGCAACAAACCGGTGTAGCCCGCCTCCTCTTCTACTAACTTGTCCTCTCAGTGCTGACAGCATGTGTCTCACCACCGCGTAAGGGTCACCCCCGAATAACACGTATTCGCCTAATGCATTAAGTGCAGTGGGCTCGTTGGTAGCCAACACATCCACCACCTTAGGCCACTGAGGAACCTCTAGCTTTAACTTAGCGATAAAACGTAGAGACGCGGCTACGTCAAGGACTATGGGGCGGTGAGACCTCTGATTGTTGTCGCTACGTTCCGTAATCCATGCAACTACGGCGGGCGTATCGCTGGCTACGTAGAGCGTCTCTCCAACCGACAAAGCATAAATCAGCGCTCCGGCCATGTTGAGAGAAGCGGAGATCCCCCTCTTCCGAACCCAGAGGAGCCCACCCAACCTCTGTAGTAGCAACAGATTCCTCACGCTCATTTTAGACCGTGGAATAAAGACAAAGTTGAACACCGTGAACCCCCTATTCACATCTACCCTAACCTTCAACGCGCCGTATATATAGCCAATTGTCGCCAATGCAAAACAGGAGCCGCACACAATATACGCCTCTTCGCTTAGGCCGTAACCTTTCCCAACATACTTTCCAAACACAGACGAAATGGGGAGGTAAAGAGTATACCAACCACCCCCTCTCCGACCCCTACCTCTCCCCTCCCTTTTAGCCTCCCTATGATGCTCAGATAGGTCAAACATATGTATAAGGCTGTTGTAGGCGTCCGCGAGTCGGGAGATCCACGTCTTAAAACCTGCAATATCTATTGCCGAGAGTTGAAGCTCCTTTATTTTGCCCACGTAGACGCCTTTCCTCGCCAATTCTAGCAACTCGCCGAGCTCCCATCTCTCCAATACGCCCAAGTCAACCCCATCTGGGACCTCTGCCAGGAACCTTTCACCGATGTTTTCCACACAGCCCTCCACCTGGCCATTGAGGTGAAGTATCTTAAGCAGACCGTGGAGAATCAACGCATCGGGCACCACCCCATGGCCAGGGGTGTAGTACCTCATAGACATGGTGCAGGCTCCGCCATACACGACTGTCTAGCAATCACCGTACCCCCCTCGCCCCTCCCCCTCATGGCTGCTCGCGAATCAGAAACCACAAGAAGGTGGAGAAGACCCCCCACCGCAGCCCGCTTACGTCTCACCTCGGCTGAAGGGCCTGCAGTTAAGAACACCATCAAGTCTCTAAACGCCTCCACCACGTCGTCGGCGCTCACTACGCCCCCCTCCCACATGTCTAATCCGCGCTCTACAAGCTCTACGTACTTCTCCGAGACGCACGGAACAGCCCCACAACTAGGCCTACAGCCGAGGCCGAGATCCGTCTCTCTCAACGCGGCGTATAGAGTCGAAATATGTATCTGCCTTTCCCCAACCGCATCGGCATAAGTGCCGAGCAACATAGGCTCATGGTGAAGCGCCACCGCGGCCGCGACGTAATAACGCAGAGGAACTCCTAACAATCTGTAGGCCCAATAGGCGCTTATCAACTCGTGGCGGACGTAACTTCCCCGCATCTGTCGTTTATCAGTCATGACGCCGATGTAGAATCTACCAAGTTTACCAATGTCGTGAAACAAAATGGCAACTCCCACCGCGTCTTCGCCCTTGAACATCTTCTCGACCCACCCCCAGTAATATGGCTTCAACCTACACCACTCTTCCAGAGCCCGTCTTACATGGTCGCAGTAATCCTCCACGCCCTTCCCACCGCTGTACGCCGAATAACACACCATGCTCACCCCCTAGAACTCCGCCTTTTTCCGCCACTTCTAGCCCCACCTCTGGCCCCAGCGCCCCCTCTAATTACCTCAACCCTCAGACCTGCGTCGTCGTAGTACCTATCCACCGCAGACCAGGGAATAACAACCATGTGATACTGCTCAATCTCGCTACAGCCACTCACCTCCACACGGCGCAACATCACCTGCTCACCTCCACGAGACCCCACAGGCGCGTATACTTGCTTCACAGTTTTCAACAGACGACACAAATCACTATTCTCCACATCTTCATAGCTAAATTTGATCATACCCTCCTCAAGGCTAGAGCGAGACACTTCTCCATCACCCACATCCACAACGCTCACAACCACGTAGCGGCTGGGCCTCAGGCGGACTTCCCTCCTCGGCGGGTAGGAGAAAAGAGTTAGCTCAGAGAGGTATGCAAGAGCCTCGCCGTACAGCTCATCCCCACGGCTAGCGAGCAACCTCACGAGCTCCTCGCTGTAGACATCCTCTAGAGCCCCCTTCACCCACCGCCACTCAGCTAACTTAGAGGCATCCTCCCGAATCAACTCTCGCGTGGCGTCTATCAACTGCTTGAAATACGGCTCCTCAGACCTCACATCAAAGACGTACACACGCCCAGCGCCCCTCCGCCCAACCCTGCCAATGCGTTGCACTAGGCTATCCAGAGGCGACAACTCGGTGTACAACACGCCAAAGTCTAAATCCAGCCCCACCTCCACGGCCTGCGTACCGACAAGCACGCCACCGCTACAACTCCGCGCAGCATCCTCAACATTCTTAAGCGCCGCCTCCCTCTCCCCCCGCCGCATAAGCGAGTGAATAATCCACGCCCTACCCCCGCAACGAGATGCAACCGCCTTGTACAGCCTTCGTGCCCTCGCGACCGTGTTAACAATTACCAAATTCAACCCCTCACAATCCACATCAGAGGGATCCATCTCGCGCCCTCTCCACTCTATCTCCACCTCGCGCCTACCCTGCAGAAGGTCAATTTCCCTATACCCACAATCCAGGTATTTCAAAAAGCTCTGAGACACGGTTGCAGTGGAGACCACGACCTTCGCACCCACTAACGCCAAATCGCAGACCACCTTCCCAAAAATCCGCGGACCCAAGTAGGCGTCGTCTTGTACAAGATGCGCCTCGTCAAACACCACGTAGCTAGTGGCGAGGAGACCTGCGGGAAACGTGTAGTAACCTCGCTCAAGCCACCTCCAAGGCCTGTACACCCTCTGCGCCAAGTAGCCGTAGACCAGAGAGTCTATAGTAGTAAAAGTAATGACGCCCGCATACAAGTAAGTCGGATGTAGCGTCTCCCCATGATCTTCCCCCACGGTAATCGAGCCTAGACCTGCCGCAGAGACGTAAGTCTCAACCCGCTCGCGCATCTGTCTCAACAAGGCATGCACCGGCTCAACTATATACATGCGCGGCGCAAACCACTCCCTTCTTACCCACTGCATAAGAAAAGGCGCCAACCACGCCTCAGTCTTGCCGAAACCCGTAGGCGCCTTCAGAACCACCACCTCCCCACTCCTCGTAATCTCCTCAGCCACCTCAAGTTGCCGGCCAACTCTCTCCTCATCCACTCTGAACTCAGCCGCCTTGCCTAAACAGCCCCCGCCCCTCCTCCTGTGCCAAGCCTCAGACAGCTTAACAATGAGATTACGCAAGTCACCACTCATCGCCCCCCGGAAACACAACCCTGCGGTCTCCCGATTCCACACACCTCACAAGACCCTCAGTTTCCACGTCGCCAGGCACATAAAAAGGCCCCTCCATCCGCAACGGAACCGCAAACCACGACTCAGAACCACGCTCGTCAAACCCCCTCACTAATATGTAGCTCCCACCCCGCGCCACGTCTCTCTTAACCACCACGTTAACCCTACCTACACACTCCCTAGGCTCCACCTCGGCCACGTCAACAACTGCCACAAGCGACTCCGAATCGCCCAACCTGTCGACAAGGTAAAGATCCCCCCTCTCAACATCGCCCTCCACCAGCAGAAGAAGACGCCACGTAAACACATACTCCCTCGACATGGCGTCGGAAAATTTTACAAACATCTCCACAGACGCCGGAAGCTCCCCCTCCTCCAACACGCCGCGTAGACGCCGCAGAATTACAGGACTCTTCATCAAGACGCCAAAAGCCGTAGCCCTGGCAAACCTCACCCGCCGCCTGGCCTCCTCCAGACACTCCATCCCCCTACAAGCCCCCGCACGGCCCATCGCCGCGCCTATGGCGCCCACCACCGTGCCGGGCATAGGAAGGGGCGTCGAGATCGCCACCTGGTAAACGTCAAGCTCCTTGACAGAAAACAGAGGGGCAAAGAGATCCACTAGATACCACATCACTTAGACTGCAATACTGCGCTCAACACGTCCTCCACAAGGTCATGAAACTTCTCCACCTTCTTCACCTCCAGCCCCCCGCCCTCTCTGCAATCCACTCCGTAACACACGACGCTGGCCACACACGGCACCCCCTCGCCGGATCCAGACTTCTGCCCGCAGAGGCTGGCAGTTTGATCCAGCTTCTTGCCGTAGACTTTAGCAAAAGCCGACAGCACGTCAAGCGACTTATCTACGTAATTGGGATATGAGCCGTGGACCAGCGCAGGTATCGGAAACTTGCTGACGGCCACGACGACCTCCTCCAGATCAACCGCGGGAAGAGCCCTTGCGGCGCGTGTCCCCACGCCGCTACTAAGCACATCAAAGAGCCCCAACACGGCCGCCCTCCTCCGCAGAGCTCTCTCCTCCTCAATTCTCTCAACATTAACAGGACAGTTATCATACATGGGCGCCAAGACCAGGCCTAAATCTAAAGATGCCGAGAAGCCGTATCTAGCCGATGAATACTCCTGCTTAAACACCATCATCTCCGTCTTCTCATGTTTAGCCGGCGTGTTCACCTGTTCCGCCTTTTCACGTCTAAACGGATCCACCCTGTTGTGTGTAACGGCAAATTTCTGAGCCCTCTCCAGCTCTGCACGAGACAACACAGGCACGGCAAAGGCGAACTTAACGAGACTATCTCGCTTAAGTTGCTTGTCGGGAATTAGAAAGCCGTGTATGTCGTTGCAGAAGTCCTGAATGGCATCGCACTCGCTATCTGGGTTTTTGCCCTCGAGGTTCTTCCCTCTGAGGCCCACGCCCTTTGCGCAATACTCGTTGAGACCCCCGCCCCCCAGGGCCCGGTAGTGCTCCGCGGCGCGGACAGAATGCCAGTGTTTAAAGGCGTTGCCCGTAAGCGCAGGCACCTCATAAACGCCGTCTTCCACAACCACCCTCACAGTGGCGTGCATGTTGTAATTCCCCATCGTGCCGGCGCCTGTCAACACAGCCACGTTAACACGGAACCTCCCAGCAACCCTTACGTAAGGCCCCGCCGCGGTCATAACCTCTCAAGTATCTCAGCCGTCTTCACTGTAAGGGCATCTGGCGCCAGAGCCAGCGCGGCGAACTTCCGAAGCTCCTCCGCCCTCCTACCCTCCTCGAGATTCTCAAGACGCCCCAAAAACTCCTCAAGCAACCGGCCCCACCTCATCAACCTCCGTCTCGCCCGCCCCAGCACCTTCCTCTCCTCCTCGCCAGCTTTATCAAGCGCCTTCTCCACATCTGCAAGGGTCTTAACCACAACCCTAGACAGCCTAGAGAAGAGCTCAGGATATTTCTCAGGCACCCTTGCCAACTCGTCCACAATGTCATAAGCCTGCTCCAACCCTACGGCCACCCTTGCCGAAGTTGCAAGCGCCGACAGCACATCAACCTTAGCCGACGAGGACTGAGCCATGAAAACCCTTAATCAAGGGTCCTAATATACATTACCCCCTACAAAAACAACTCTACTTCTCGTAAACTTGTAAAAAGATTTTAGACAAGATCTTAACCACACCATCACTACGATAGCTCTTCCGACGTGCGCCCTCAGCCCTCACAAGCCCCCTATTCACCAAATCCTCAAAGTGGCGGTAGACAGTAGACGCATCCAGCCCAAGCCGCCTAGCCACCTCGTCGGCAGGGCCATCAGCCTCTGCAAGCACTCTCAACTTCGCCCGCGAGAGGCATGAAAGCTGAAGCACAGAGGCGAGGGCGGTAACGTCCACAGGTTCGGCGCCGTATTCCGGAACGATATACATCCTAGCCCCCTTCACAGCCGCCACGAGGAAGGTAACGAGGACAAGCGACCTGGGCCCACCGGCCAGCGCAACGGCGTCGAAGTCAAGAGAGGCGAGTTGCTCCACCCCCCTCGCCAAGTCGCGCACATCCACCACGAAGTCCCGACCCCTCCCCAAGGCCTTTATCACATCGGCGGCGGTCTCCGCCGATTTGACGTCGCCCTCAGTGCCGGTGCAGGCCCTCAAGAGGATGTAGTCATCGGCGCGGGGAAGCCTCGCTATGGCCCTAATCACTAGGGTGCTCTCGAAGCCGATGGTGACTGCCAGCCGCATTCAACTGCAGGCACCTGCAGTTTAAAGCCTTTCCACTGCAGTATGTCACGGATATTACAGAGAGATCACCAAAACTTCGTGCTCACCCTCATGGAAATCGCCAGACTCCTACGCCGCGTCAAGATAACAGGCGGCCAGGGAGAGGTGCCCCCCGAGCTGAGAGGCTGGTCCTTCGACAAGCCCCCCGTGAAGCCCCCGGCGTATCTCG
>DAITPC010000060.1:0-6709 GCA_036833835.1 Pyrobaculum sp.
GTCGCGGTCAAGACGGGTCTCACCGCATACGACGCGTCGTATGTGGCGGTTGCGCGACAAATGGGCACGGTGTTAATTACCGAGGATGGGAAGCTGAGGAAAAAGGCGTCGTGGCTAGTCCCGGTGGTAAGCGTAGACGAGCTCTAGGCCTGTGCCGGGGTCGCAGCCGCCGTGCTCAACTTGTTTATAGTGTCGCCGAGGGCGATGTACATAAGTATGTAACCCACGAGGGTGAGGATGCCGGAGACGCCGATGAACAACAAGGCGATGTCTATGGCAAAGAGGATGCCCGCAACCATGTAGAGGGAGTTTTGGTATTTCGCATGTAGCTTGAAGGCACCCACCACGAAGGTCAGTATGTTGCCTATGAAGGCGATTATGCCGCCGATGATAAGCACCCCCGCAAATAGGGCGAGGCCGCTAAATACTGCGCCCGGCATCGTCGCAGGTGAGAAGCCAACCGAGGCTAAGACCCCGATTCCAACTATGAGCCCCAGCACCACTATGAGTAGCCCCACCAATATGAGCGTGGTGCCTACGTAGCATATGTGGAATCCTCCTTCTACCTGCGAAAGCTGACGCATGCCGGGCCGGATCTTGCCGAAGACCGCATAGAGAGAAATAGCAGCGGCAATAAGCACGAGGGCAAGTAAGAAAGCTACTGCGCCGAGAATCCCCATATATCCCGCCGCGGGTCTGTGCGGAGCCGCGCCCACGAAGCCAATGCGGCTATAATAGAGGCGAGACCCGCCACTACGGCTACGACGCCCACAATCACGGCGACGAGGAGGTAGAGGAATCCGCTTCTAAGTGTTTTCAACGCCGATATCTCCACGTTCTCCATGTATCACCGTGGCAGCCCATATTTAAGCTATAGGGTCTCCAATATGCTGTATATCTTGTCGTGTTCCGCGGACCAGAGGGGGGATCCCCGCGTCACCACGCACCTCATCCGTCTGTCTGTCTTGAGGCACTCCATGTAGCCCCTCTCAGCGAGGGCTCTGAAGATCTCCCCCACCACTTGCTGGGAGACCTGCGCCTTCTTAGCCACCTCGCTGGGGTACAGCGACAGGGAGTTCCCCTGAGCCTCTGCAAAGACCTCAGCCAGCACCACCGCCAGCCGGCACAAAACGCCGCATCCCTGAGGGAATCGGCGGATCACAAACCTAGAGCTTCAGAGTGGGCAGGAAGAGGCTTAGTAACCCGTTGATTATCCATATCAATATGGCGAGTCCCAGCGCGCCCAGCCAGCCGACGCCTTGTAGTTTCCGGAGGGCGTAGAGCCACACGAAGAAGGCAACAACGCCGCTGACCAGCGGAATCCTAATCACGGCGTGGAAAATCCAGTAGATCAGCCCCCCGACAAGCGCCGTGACGGCAGCGCCGGTTAAGCTCTCCCTCCTCTGCCTCCCAGGGAAAATCTTCAAAGCTAGCCAAATGGCGAAGGTTGAGACAAGCCAAGCCACCACAAGCCCCACCACGTCACTTACCAGAGCCACGGGGAACCTACATTTACATGTTTTTAAGCATTGCGTCGTCTGCTTCGCCTTCTCCCCCATACCTTTATAAGTGTGGATGATCTTAGACGTGTGGACGTGTTGGAGATTCCCGGGTGTCCGGAGGGATCCATGAAGGCGGTCGCCTACATAACGGAGAAACAGCCACAGGAGGTGGTGATCAGAACGCAGGATGAGGACTGCGTGGCGGTGTTGAAGATCGTCCTGCCCCTCTTCAACTACTTCGTCGTTGATGTGTATGCTGAGGGTGATAAACACACGGTGAAGGCTAGGCGAGGGAGGACTTGAGACGGCACTCCTCGCAGAGGTAGACATGGTCGTAGGGGAGGCCGGCGTCTCTCAGCCTCTGCGCCAGCTTCCGCGCCATGGTCTCCGTGTAGGGTAGCTCCTTTCCGCATGAGTGGCACCGCGCCGGCTGGTCGCGGAAAACTGCCCTAGCCTCGTAGGGCTTGGGATCCGCCGCGGTTTCCACTGTGATTACCTTCTCGGGGCACTTCTCGGCGCATACGTCGCATGCGATACAGAGCGCCGGGACGAGCCTAAGCTCGTGGCCTTTTATGGAGAGGGCATCTGTGGGGCATACGTTGACGCAGGCGCCGCAGAGCGTGCAGCCCTCCGCCACCTTCACCACACCCGCCGGCATCCCCACCGCGGCGGCGAGCATCCGCGTCTGCCACCTATCGCCCGGCTGTAGGGAGGCCTTCTCGGCCTTAACCACGAAGTCTCCCCCCTCGCGTTGCAGCCCTCTGCCCCACCTCTCGGCGGCGGGCCACAGCGGACACGCCTCGCCGCGGGAGCAGTGCGCCTTGGCCTCCCCGTGTCTTGCGGCGGCGAGGTAGAGGTACTGCCTCGGTATTGCAGCTACGCACTTCACCCTGACGCCCTCCTCGTCGCCGTCTTGGAAGGCGTAGTCGCATATAAACCTTAGGGGACCCGGCGCCGTCTTTATCAAATCGGCTAAGTAGCCGTCGGGGAGCGAGGGCATCTTGACGGCGTCTACGGGACACACGGCGTTGCAGAGGCCGCAGTCGATACACGTCTCATATCTCACCCTAACCACTTTGCCCTCCACGTATTCGAAGGCGGAGGCTGGGCACGACTTGGCGCATAGGCCGCACCATATGCACCTGTCCTGGTCCACCGTAACGGTATCTCTCAGCCTGATGAAGCCGCCGGTTATGAGATCCCTCCTAGTTGCCGTCTTGGACTCCGCCGGCGGCAAGACGTGCCACTCCGCAGAATCTGCATGTCTCCCCGCCACTTCTCTAAACCAGTCGCCATGAGGTCCTCTGTAGGCGAAGATAAGCGGCGTCTGGGAGAGGTAGCGCGTTACGTCTTCACGCCCTTTCACCACGAGGACCGACGGCTTGTCTCTCCTAATCACGGCACCACCTACCGCCTCTTTAAAAACCTATTTCTTGACTATTTTGAGGACCTCCTTCCTGAGGCCCATCTTGCCTTCGCAGAATATCCTCCTATCCATCTCCTCCACATGCCGCAACACCGGCTTAAACTCCATCTTGCTCAACACGTCTCTCTCCAGGTCGACGCCTGGCGCCACCTCCACCAGCTCGACGCCGTCTGGCGTCAGCCTGAAGACAGCTCTTTCAGTCACGTAGAGAACCTCCTTCTCCTCCACCGCGTACCTCCCGCTAAACACGATCTTGTAAACCTTCTCCACGAACTTTATTATGGGGCCCTCCTCCTCCACGGCGAGTTTGCAGTCTTTCACCTCTATCCTCCTCCTCCCCGCCGTAAAGCCGCCGGCAAAGTACACCCTGGGCGACCCGATGGCAATTACCGGGAAGCCGCCGGGCCCCGGCAACCGGCCTGGGAGGAAGGCGGGGTTCACGTTGCCCTCTTTATCCACCTGGAGGAAGCCGAGCGAGGTGGCGTCTATGGCGCCGCCCTCGTATAGGACGAACTGGTCCGGCATCGGTATGACGGCGTAGTGGCCCATGGCCGCTCCGAAGTCTGCGTCCGTAAGCGCGTAGCCGCCCCAGGGCCCCGACTCCACCGTGAGGTGGATAAAGTCGTCAAGTCTCTCCTCCCGGATCACATCGGCGGCCAAGGCAGGTATCCCGATGCCTAGGTTCACCACAATTGGCCTCCCCAACACGTCGATGAGCTTCACAAGCTCCAGCACCACCCTCCTCGCCACCGCCTTATCCGCTGTGAGAGGCGCCGGCTCGTAGGCTACCCTATAAGGCACGTCCCCGCTGATAACAGGGTTTAGGTCAAAGGAGGCGGTCTGCCAGTGGTACTTCTCTACCTCGGTGCCCCGCCTGGCGACCACCACGTAATCCACCAGGGGGCCCGGCACAACCACGTGTTTAGGATGTATCTCGCCGAGGGTCACAACCCTCAGCACCTGGGCAATTACAAGACCGCCGGGATGCGCCTTCGCGGCCTCCACGAAAGACAGAACTGACCCGTAGATCGCCTCCTGCTCCATGCTCAGGTTACCTATCTCATCCGCCGTCGTCGCCCTGATGAGTGCGACGCTGGGCTTAGGCGCTTTGTAGAGCAGGTACTCCCTCCCGTCGATTTTCACGTGTTCCACAACCGCCGTTTTCCGCTCCCGCGCCAAATCGTTGAGAAACCCCCCGTCTTGACGCGGGTCGATGAAGGTGCCGAGGCCCACCCTGCTGAAGACGCCCGGCGCCCCCACCGCAACACTCCTCAGCCACCTCGTCAAAATGCCGATGGGCCAGGTGTAGGCCTCCACCAAGTTCTGCATGACGGCCTTCTGGAGCTCCGGCGCCCAGCCATAAAACGGCAGGAGGAAGCCGCGGACGAAGTCCTGCCCCGGCTCTTCCACTATTAGCTTCCCCACCTTATCCAGCCCAAACCCCGGTATCGCCGGGATCGCGTCGGAGATTATAAACAGATTCTTAGGGTGCCCCGTCTCCCTATAGTGTTCCAACAACGTTTCTATTAGGTAAAACGGGGCCGTAGCCGCGTTGAAACCGGATATAGCAACCACCGCGTTGTCGGGAATCCTAGACACCGCTTCCCACGCAGAGACAAATTTCCTAATCACGAGACCTAAACAGGCTAATCTTATATGTTAAATTTCGCCAAATGCAAAGAATCAATTTACAAAACAACGTAAATGCACAAAAGAACCAGAAGATGGGAAGCGGCATGTTTAGGAATATCTGGCTGAGCTACGGCAAGAACTACTACTCCGGCGACAAGCCCCTCCAGCTCTTCCTAAACGCCATCGGGTTCCGGGGCGACGACGACTTGAGCTCCCTAGGGGCATACGTCTCCACAAAAATGATGGAGGAGGCCTACTACGTGGACCACTACGCCAAACCCGTCCTCAGGCGGTGGAGCGTGAGGGGGGAGGAGATAAACTACGTGCAGGTCTCCCCCAGCCACCTCCAGACTCTTTACGACCTCCTCCAATTCGGCGTGGTGTCCAAAACCGTGACGGGCGAGAGAGATCTGCTGTATCACTTCGTCTCGGGATATCTAATCTCCGACGCGGGCTTCTTCTGCACCATCACCCTCACCGAGCAAACCGCCTACGGCCTCGCCAAATACGGAGACGACGAGACGAAGGCCCTATACCTCCCCCACTTCCTACGGGCGGAGAAGCCTTGGATGGGCGCCACCTTCTACACGGAGGTCCAGGCCGGCAGCGACCTCGGCGGGTTGGAGACCATCGCCGAGAGAATAGACGAGAGGCGGTGGAGGCTCCGCGGCGTTAAGTACTTCACCAGCAACGTGGGGCTGGCAGACGCGGCGGTCATAACGGCGAAGCCCGCGCCGCCGCGGCCTGGCGCCAAGGGCGTAGCCGCCTTCTTCGCGCCCGCCTACCGCGCAGGCGGCAGGCCCAACTGGAAGATACTAAGGCTTAAAGACAAGCTGGGCACAGTCACGGTGCCCACAGGCGAGGTGGAGCTCACAGACACGGAGGCCTACCTCCTGGGCAAGGCGGAGTCGGGCATCTACGTCGCTTTGGAGATCCTCACCATCGCCAGAATAGACAACTCGACCGCCGGGCTCGGCCTCGCCAGGAAGGCCCTTTGGGAGGCCTACCTATACGGCAACGAGAGGAGGGCCTTCGGCAGGAGGCTGGCGGAGCACCCGCTCTACCTCAGGGACCTTGTGGAGATGGAGGCCAGGCTCCAGGCGGTGCTCCTCCTAACGCTCACAGCGGCCAAGGCCTTCAGCGATATTGCGCCGGGGGAGAAGCCGCCGTATAGCCAGGCATACCACTACGCCCGCCTCCTCACCCACGTGGTGAAGAACATGGCGGCTTGGACCTCCATAGACATAACGAGGTACTCCATGGAGCTCATGGGCGGCATCGGGTTCTTGGAGGAGTACCCCATGGCCAAGCTACATAGAGATGCTTTGGTAACCGCCATATGGGAAGGCACTAGTAACATCCAGTCTCTAGACATGGCCGAGGTCTTCTACAGGAAGGAGGCTGGGAAAATCCTCTTCGAGGACCTGGCCACGCGGATCTCCAGGCTCCGCGACGACGAGATTAAGCGCAAGCTCGCCGCCGCCGCGGAGGAGATCAGAGACGAGGCGGCCCAGGCGTTGGCCGACGGCGTGGAGCTCCACGCCAAGAGGCTACTCGCGCAGGTGGGCACCCTAGCCGCGGCTGTGTTGTATAGAGAGTGGGCCGAGGCCGTACAGGAGGAGTGGACAGACGCCATGAGCAAGATATACATAACCACCGAGCTTCTGAAAAAAGACGTGAACACGGCCCTAGTGAGGAGGGCCAGCTACGGGCTCCTCTGGATGCTCGGCTAAAGCCTCCCAAGAAGCAACTGGCCCGAATCGACCACAACCACCTGCCCCGTTATTGTGGGTATCTTCACAAGCATCCACACGGCCTCAGCCACATCATCAGGCGACACAACCCTCCCAAGCAGGGTGTACCGTCTTGCGAACTCCTCATCGCCCATGCCGAGGACCTTGAGGAGGCTGTCGCCCATCTTGGTCTTCACCACGCCGGGCGCCACAGCGTTGACCCTTATCCGCGGGGCTAGCTCCACGGCGAGGGCTTGCGTGAGGTTTATAATCGCCGCCTTGGCCGCGCTGTAGATAGATAGGCCAACAAACGGCCTGATGCCAGCTATCGACGCAATGTTTATTATGGAGCCCTCCCCCATCGTCTTCGCCGCCTCCTGCGAGCAGTAAATCACAGACTTCAGCGAGACCTCAAG
>DAITPC010000061.1:0-6573 GCA_036833835.1 Pyrobaculum sp.
TGGTGGTGGGTTGTTTGAGGGGTTGGGGGGTGCTGGTGTGATCCGGGGGTGCAAGAGTGGGGTTTGTCTTACTAATTTTGGTGTTGCGCTTGTTGGGTTCCGGACAGATGCCGTGGGCGGGGCGACGGTGGGCGCGATGGCGGCTGGGCCTGTGTCGGGGAGTGTTTTGGCTTATCCTCAGGTCAAGACTTCGCTTGTGGAGTGGGCTGAGTTGTTAAATAGGGAGGCTGTGGTTAGGCCTGTGTTTGGCGTGTATGAGGAGGTTCAACGGGGCGTGTACCGCCTGAGGCTGTTGGCGTTGGACACGTGGATAAACGACGCCGCGGCTGTCAAGGAGGCTTGGGGGCGTTGTTGGAGATGAGGTCTTACGAGATATACATGGTGGGTGCCCCCTTGTTGAGTCTATCTCTATCTATTGGCGGTAGGTGGCTGGTAACGGAGGAGGGTAATTTTTACTTGCTCGGCAGGGTGGGAAACCGATTTGTCGCATATGTAATCATACGGAGTCCTGAGATCCTTGGGGATGACCACCCGCTTAGGGGGCTGAAGACGAGGGAGAGGGAGACCATTACGGGGAAGAAGAAGGAGGAATTGTGGGGTTTGGTGTTGGCTCGGCCTCTGGTGAAGACGGATCCCTTCGATCTATATTTTATTTTGGAGAGGCCTTATGAGGGATCTTTTAGGCCTCTCTGCGTCCCTCCGTTGGGTGGGTCTAGGTGGTGGGTGTATAAGGTATATGTGGATTTGTTGAGGATGCCGTTTTATGATAAGGAGCATGAAATTTATGTCCTTGATGGTGGGCGTGTGGGGGTCTATAGAGGCGTCGACGGCGTGGTTTTGCCTGACGAGCCGATGAGTTTCTGCAAGGCTGCCCTCGGCGTGAGATTCGGCTTGGTGAGGGGCGACGAGGTGGAGAAGTCTCCGAGGGTTTGGCTTTCGCCGGTGGGCAAGCCTATGTCTATCCCAGGCTCTGGCTCTCTCCTCGGCGTTGAGCTTCCTGTGGTTAGGAGGCGTTTTGGTTATCTCCGGGTTGGGGGTTGGCTTGCTTGGCATAGGGTGTTGGGTTTGCTTGACGACGGCAGGTGGGTTTTGGTGGGCGACGACGGTCTCTACGAGGCGGTTTTTACGCCTACTGTCAAAAACCCGTTGGAGGACTTCGGCGAGGTTGGGTACGTGAAGGTGTTGAGGCCCTACGATGGCGATGTGGATGAGGTGGCTACGCCGTGTGGAGCGCCTAGGCTTGTGGCGTGTGTAGACGACACCAGGGAGGCCCTCCTCTCCGCTGGCCATAAATGCGAGGTGGAAAACGGCATTCCGCATGTGCTTCTTGGTGGTGCAGAGGTGTATGGCTTGGGTAGGGAGGTGATTGACTGGCCTCTTGCAGACGCCTGTAGCGTAGAGATACCTAAATTCTGGCACTTGTGCATAAGGGGATGAGCTTGAGGGTAGCCATTAAGTGTAGACTTGAGGGTGAGGTCTATTACTACTTTGGCCGCGTCGAGGGGCGTCTAGTTGGCGCGGCTTATTGTTTTGGGGAGGTAGATTATATAACGGTTAGTGATGTCCCGTCTGCGGCTATGGTTAGTAAATACGGCAGGTTGTACATCTTTGAGCAGATGGGAAAGCCGCGTGAGGTGTTTAGGTCGCATGGCTGTTTCAAGCCGTTGTGTACGCCGCCTGTTCAATGGGGTGGCGGCTTCTCCAGGTGGTGGGGTTTTGGATACGTAATCCTCAGGAGTGAATTCGGCGATGTCTACGTAACCGCGGGGCGTGTGGTTACTGAAAACTTTGAGCTTGTAGAAGTGCGTTTGCCTTGGCTTTTTGATACGGTGGATAGGTGTGGGGGTTTTGGGAGGGGTTCTGGCGTCTTGACTGGGGTTGAGCTTCCTGTGGTTAGGAGGCGTTTTGGTTATCTCCGGGTTGGGGGTTGGCTTGCTTGGCATAGGGTGTTGGGTTTGCTTGACGACGGCAGGTGGGTTTTGGTGGGCGACGACGGTCTCTACGAGGCGGTTTTTACGCCTACTGTCAAAAACCCGTTGGAGGACTTCGGCGAGGTTGGGTACGTGAAGGTCGTGGGGCCTTTTGGTGGGGATCCTAACTTGGTGCAGTCGCCGTGTGGAGCGCCTAGGCTTGTGGCTTGCGGCGAGGAGGGGCTGGAGGTTGGGAGGGCCGTGTTGAGGTTTGTGAGGCGGCGTCTTGACGAGGCTGGGGTGGCTTGGGAACGTTTCGTGGGGGATTTCAGATGTAGTGAGTCTTTTATCTTCCCCGAGCTTGTGGAGGCTGGGATCCCCGCCGAGGTTATACACAACTGGCCTCTGACAGACCCCTGCCCGCACGTGCTTAAGGCCGCCGACGGCGAACCATACGGCCTATTTACGCCGGAAACCCACCTCCCCTGGTTGGACTAGAGGCGTCCCCGGCGCGCCGCCGTGGAGGTCTTGGCTTCTGTGACTGGCGGGTCCTCTTTTTGGCGGGGTGCCGCCTCTTGAGCTGGTCTGGGGTTGTCACGTGGGTTTCGACGGGTGTGTGGTTTTGTAGAACTCGGCCTTGAGGCGCTCCTTCTCTGGCTACTATGTGGATGTGCCGGTAGCGGTTTGTGAGGCCGGAGACGTGGAGCTTTGATTTTTCCTGCTTTTTTGGCGACTTCGCGATGGCTACGCGTGGCTTCTAGCGCCTTCTTCTATATATCACGTTTCGGCTTGGATTTCTCCCTGATACGCTGGCGTAGCCTCGACTTCTTCTTTTTCGTATCTCCGGAGGCAGGGCCTGTAGATGTCTTCTATTGATGTCTGAGCGGCCGCTGGTCTTCCTTGGTTGTCTTGCTTAGCTCTTTGACTGGTCTGGCTGGGGAGTGGGTGCGTGGGCGTGTGCTGGTTTTGACGAGGAGCTTGCGCCTCGGCGTTGTCTGGTAGTGCTGCTTCGTGTTAAATGCCGCTGGGTTGTACTCGCCTTCGTGTATGGGCGTTGCGGCCCTCGGCGGTGGTAAACAGTGGCGGGGTTATGAAGTAAGGATATGCGAGTGGTGCCGCGAGTTGTCTCGTAAGCGAAGTTGTGGATATGGACACTAGGAGACCCGTCGTCGGTTACAACGACATGTTTACGGCGTTAGCTATGCGCGCGGGGGCGATGTCTATAGAGGGGTGTACAGAGACCGTGAAGTGTACATCTTTACGTATGATCTTGACCCGTCGCTTTTCGTCGTTGAGACTAATCCTGAAACTCTCTATAAATACTTGTCGACGGCGTTGATGCCTGAAATCGTGGGGGTTGACCCCGCCGTTGTGGGCGCCGAGGTTACCCTCCCGGCTGTGTTTGACAATAGGTGGAGGTGGGATCTGGTTATTGTTGACTCAGCTTTTAACGGCGGGAGGCCGGGGGGCGGTAAGGCGGCGTCGTCGTTTGCGGCGGCTCCGTATCTAAAGCCTATAGGGAAAGTGGAAAGAACGCGCGACATGTAAACAACACGTAGCTCCACATGGCTAGTAAACACGGCGACGGCTTGGCCGCGGCACGCCCGCCAGACGCAAGTCCGGGCGTCTACGGCGCGGAGGACAACACGCCGTCTCCTCTCCCGTTAAACGCAACGCCAGAAACGCAAAAACGAGTTGCCTAACTGTTCAAACTTCCGGAGTCTAACGCCCAGACGCGCCTCCTCTCGCGCGGCGGCCGCGTCTCTCACCTTTCTGCGAGTAGGAGCTGGCGGAGCGTCTCGATGTACACCTCCACGTCTACCGTCTCCAGAGGCCACCTCCTGACGACCTTCAGCCTCCCGTCTTGATAACAACGTCTAGTAAGCGGGGAGTAGAAGCCGCAGTCTCTCGGCAGAAACTCGCCTATATACGGCGGCCCCTCCACATACCTTACATCTTCTTTAAAAGGCGCGGTGATTTTTAGATACCCCACCTCCCCCTTTTCGCCGCCGGTAGGCACGAAGACGCCTTCGTACAAGCCGTCTCTGCCGAGGAAAACCCACCTCACCCTCCAGAAGCCGAGGATTAAGTTAAGCGCATAATCCGTCACATCGCCAGACTTCAGCAATAGGAAATCGCCGAGGTAGACGCGGTGTTCCTCGCCGATGTGAAGACCACCGCCGGGGGGCGTAAGCCGGCTTGGTGATGTGTCCACCCGTAAGGCCGTACAGATCGAGCACAGACCCCGTGTAATACGCTGGGTAGAGCTCTGGAAACGTCAAAATCCTCACGGCCCCGCGGGGGTCGGCCCCATGCCGTCTTTCACCAGCCTGACTGGACGCCGGCCCTCCGCTATCGCAGGAGGCCAGTGGTGCCTACACCTAAACGTCCCAAGCCTATCCTCCAGGAGGAACCCAGAAAAAAGCGGCCCCCGGTCACCTCGAAGCGCGCCCAAGACGCCGGCCTCCCCACCAAAGAGGCGAGGTGGACGACTGGCGTGTAGATAACGCCGTCGGCCTCCACTGCGAAACATGCCGTCTTCTTAAAAGGCGCATACGAGTAAAACGGAGGGTCGAAATACCACTCGTGCGCCACCCAGACGACGCACTAGGTGACCCCTACAGCGCTCCTAGAGACGCTATTAAAAGTCTCCCAATCCGGTATCAACAGTGAATTCACACAGAGGCTCCACCTCGCACCACACATGATCCTGAGGCGCCCTCCTCCTCATCTTGGCAGAGGCAGAACCTTCACGTAGCTGTCTACCAGCTCTTGCATCTCCGCCACGTGCTTCCCCCTCTCCACAGAGCCGAAGGCGGCGACTGCATCGTTGAAAGCTTTTCGAGGAAAGACTCGTCAGCTAACACCCCCAGCGCAACCTCGGCGTCGTAGACCACAGCCCTCCCGCCGTGGAAAAACACCGCCACAAACACAATCTCCGTCTTCTCCCTCTTGGACAAGTCCGGCATGATAAAGACCGGGTCGAAGACAAAGGTGCTTGAGACGCGCTCGCCAGTAGCCCCGGCCCCCGCGAAAGCCGCCACGACAGAGGCCAGATAGGTGGAGGTCTTAGAGGGGCCTTCCCACCTGATGAGGTCGAGTAGGTGCTGAGCTCTCTTTGCGGCTTTAATTATATAAGTTTCTAATAATTCGAATCGCCCCACGCCGGCTGGTATTGTGACAGCCTGTCTAAGTTCTTCACACCGACCCACAGAAGCCTCCCGTCCTGCAAGATGCCGAGGAGGTCAGGCCTGGGACCCTCGCCGAGGAGTATCCTAACGCCCTTGTCGTCGCGCCTCAACCCGGCCAGCTCGCCGTGAGAGCCAGCGGCCACCTCCTCAAAGCGAACTGGCAAGTTCACCTCAATACCCAGCAGACGCGGATCAACGCCGAAGCCCCGAAATCACGGAGCCCATGAGATACTTCACCCCGGCCTCCCTCATGTCCACAAAAGCCCGTCTACGGCAGAGGAGTCGAAATCCAAAACGTGAGTTCTAAACCTCACACCGCCGAGAACGACGTCGCCGCCTCTATACACAACCCCCTACACGCACGGCCCATAGCCGCCGCCACAAACGCGTAGTTATAGCCCACAACCACCGTCTTGCCGCTCGACGAAATCCTCGCGGCCAGCAGGGGTATGCGCTCCGTAGACCCCTCCCTAAGCTCAATGTAATAGAGCCGTAATAACTCCCACACGTACTCCCCTTCAGACACAGTTAAAGACTTTTCCATAGGATGCGCTTTTGTATCCGCCCTAAACACACCCTCCTTAGCGCCTATGTAATACAATTGCAACTGGCCGCCTTGATCCACACCGACTTTATTCTTGCCCACAACCACGATATAGTTCTTTCCAATATGTTTGAGCAGATCTTTCGACGTAAATATCGGCCCGGACGTCTTGTAGCCGAAGGCGGCTAGCGTCGCCAGCTGTCTGTAGGCTAGTCAGCGTTTGTTGTTGAGCAACGACGTGACGTCGATGAAGGAGGAGGCTATGCCGAGCCAACGCGCCGCCTCCACCTCCTGGGCGTATGTAGAGAAGGCTTGGAGAGCTCCGTCTACGAAGCAATCGGCGTATGCGCCGTGTTTAGAAGCCTCGGCGTAGAGCTCCTCGGCAAAAGACACCGCCAAGTCAAACGGCTCGCCGAGATACAACATCACGGCCCCGCCCCCAGCCAAAACCGCCGCAAGAGGCTTAACCCTAGCCGCCGCGGGAATATACTGGAAGCGCGCAGAAGATGGCTACACGCCGTGGCAATCAAAAAGGCGCAAGACTCTAGCGGGGAACTAGCAAGCACGCCCCTCCACAGGCAAATCCGCCGAAACCTGGCGTATGTACTACCGCGCCGAGGTCTCCCTCAGCTCTTTCAAGGCTCTCTCAAGCTCCTCGCTCCAGAGGCGGCTTTTAAGCGTCTCTACTCGTCTTGTGATTTCTCGTATTGTCATCAAGACGTCCGCCACCGCCTCTTCCCGCGTCGTGTATTTCGACAAAGCCACATCTGGATCCGGCCCGTGGTATTGGTAGTCGTGTAGGTCAAGCGCCTTGTCCGTCCACGCGGAAATCCCCTCGTAGCCAGCCTCTTCTAAGAGTCTTGACAGGCTCTTCATCTTCGTCGTAGGCACCCTGGGCACTGCCGTTGTTTCAAGCCAACGCCGCTCT
>DAITPC010000062.1:0-6202 GCA_036833835.1 Pyrobaculum sp.
GCGGTGGCCGAAGCCAGGTATACGGCGCCCCTTGGCCAGCTGCTCCTCTACCCATCTCTCCACATTTTTCGCATCTCCCACCTCCTCCAGCATCAGCGAGGCATCTACGTTGGCTCCGCCGTGTAGAGGCCCCTTGAGGCTGGCTATCGCCGCCGTGACAGCCGCGTACATGTCGGCTAGAGTAGACGCCACCGTAATGGCTGTGAAGGCGCTGTTGTTCATGGAATGCTCTGCATATATTATCAACATGACGTCGAGAGCTCTCACCTCCCGCGGGGTGGGCTTCTCGCCTTTGAGCGCCCAGAGGAAGAACTCGGCGTGGCTTCCGGCCTCCACGGACTCCACAAGCCTCATCCCCCTCCTCGCTCTATCAAACGCGGCGACCACGTAGGGCATGGCGCCCGTGATCTTGATACCCCTCTCCAGCTCCGCCTGCGGCGATCTGTCTCTCAGATCCTCTCCAAACGCCATCGCAGAGACCGCAGTCCTCAACACGTCTATGGGCTCCGCGGCGCGGGGGGCCTTCAGCACGAGATCCTTAACGTGGCTTGGCGGGATTCGGTGCTCGGCGAGGATCCTTTTGAGCTCCTCAAGCTCAGACCTCCCGGGCAGGTTGCCGTACCAGAGGAGGTAGGCGGTCTCCTCAAATGTGGACCTCTCGGCGAGCTCCTCCAAGTCGTACCCCCTGTAGTAGATCTTGGAGTTCTCAAGGTCTATGTGACATATCTTGGTTTCTTTTACCACAACCCCCTCAAGCCCGGGGAAGTACATTGCGGGGTTGCTGAATTTCTCCTAAATATATTACATCGGCGTTTCGTCAACCAAAGCGCTGAGGCTGTTGATAATTATAATTATACAGCGCAACTATGGCGGCAACCAAACAGATAAGCCTTTGAGAATGTGGTCGCGCCTTCTCCAGCGCCGCCCGTGCACGTCGAGGCTGGTTCTTTCTGCCTTGCCGCGCTCCGTCCACCCCATATTTTATAATCAGTCTGTATCTTTGCCTATGGAGTTGGCTGTCGTGTCTGTGCTGGGAGCTGACAGGGTTGGCATCGTGGCGGGCATAGCGGGCGTTTTGGCTCGGCACGGCGTCAACATCGTGGACATCTCCCAGACCGTGGTGCGGGACATCTTCTCCATGGTCATGGTTGTAGACATCTCGAAAGCCGACGTGGACATCTCCCAGCTTAGGAAGGAGCTGGAGGAAGAGGGTCGGAGACTGGGGGTTCTAGTAGGCGTCTATCACTTAGACGTGTTTCGGTATATGCAGAGGGTATGAGATTCGAGCCCGGGGAGATCGGCGAGGTGCTGGAGATGCTTCTCTTTAGGGAGCTGGATATCAGAGCAGTTACGCTGAGCGTAAACACCCTGCCTGCCATCAGGCCGAGGACCGAGGATCTGCTGACCGCGCTTGAAGAGGTGCTTGAGCCATATCTCAGAAGGCTTAGACCCGCCGTAGAGCGGGTGGCGTCAAGGCTGGGGGTTCGAATCGTGACTGTGAGACTGGCGGTGTCGCCTGTCTCCATCCTGCTTGAGCCCATAGGCGACTGGGCCGCCGCAGTTGAGGTGGCGAGGCACCTGGACAGACTTGCAGAGAAATACGGCGTGGATATGGTGGGCGGTTTCTCCGCATTCGTACACATGGGCTCGTCTAGGGGCGACAAGTTGCTTATGGAGGCGTTGCCAGAGGCGTTGAACTCCACCGCTAGGGTGGCCGGGTTTCTAAACGCGGCCTCCACCATGACCGGCGTCAACCTAGACGCTGTTAAGAAGGCCGCAGAGCTCGTGCTTGCCATGAGGCCGCACGCGGCGGCGCGCTTCGCCGTCACCGCCAACCTGCCTGAGGATGTCCCGTTTATGCCCGGCGCATACCATGGCCTGGGTCTCCCAGACGCCGTGGTTAACATCGCAGTGAGCGGCCCCGGGGTTATTGAGGCTGTTGTGAGGAATCTGCCCGACGCAGATGTGAGGACTCTCCACGACGCCATTAAGCGCGCTGCCTTTAAGATAACTAGGCTCGGCGAGCTGGTGGGAAGGGAGGTGGCTAAGGAGCTGGGGGTGCCCTTCGGCGCGGTGGACCTGAGCGTGGCCCCCTCGCCTAAGGTGGGCGACTCCGTCGCCGCCATCCTCGAGGCCATAGGCCTGCCGAGGGTGGGGGCGCCCGGCTCCGTATTTGCACTTGCTCTCTTCACAGACGCCGTGAAAAAGGGAGGCTCAATGGCGGCCTCTACTATCGGCGGCCTAAGCGGCGCCTTTATACCGGTTAGCGAAGACGCCGTAATGGCTAGGGCCGCAACGGAGGGCTCCCTCACAATCGATGCCCTTAAGGCCATGACGGCTGTGTGCAACACAGGCATAGACATGGTGGGAATCCCCGGCGATGTGGGCCCAGACGTCGTGGCGGCACTTATTGCAGACGTTATGGCACTCGCCGTCAACCTAGACAAGCCGCTGGGGGTCAGACTTGTGCCTGTCCCTGGCGCGAAGCCTGGCGACGTGTACGACCTCGGAGGCCTCTACGGCTCGGTGGCCGTGATGGACGTGTCTAGGTACTCCAGAATCCCGCTGATAGCCAGAGGCGGGACGTCGCCTCCTGGCGTGGAGAGGCTCAAGAAAGGGTGATGCGGGAGATGAAAAAGGCTTCGCTTCTATGTATGTGTGGAAACGTCCTGCCGCCTATGTCGCCTCTATAAGACGGGGCGAGGTCTGGGTGTGGTTTTTCCGGCCGTCCGCCCACCGATGCGACCACCTCCTCCCCCTCTTGCGGCAAAATGCTACACACAGCATAAACCACCTCGTCTGTCAACGTCAGGGCGTTTGACAGGAGCTCCTTCTGCAACTTGCCGTAGCGCGTCGCCTCTTCCAGCCTTGGGTATATCTTCGTGGCAGGCTCCTTGGTGAAGGCGCCGCTTGAGGTGCAGGGCGCGTCTAGCAACGCCTTGTCGAAGCGTCTGGTCCTCAGCCTCCTTGAGTCGGCCCGCAACACTTCCACCTGGTCCGCGGCGCCGAGGAGCTTCAGGAGATGTTTCATCCTGTATATCCGCTTCGTGGAGAACTCCACGGCGACTATCTTCGCCTTGCCCTCGGCGAGCTGGGCGATGAGGCTTGTCTTCATGCCGGGCGCCGCGGCGAGGTCTATGATCTTGTCCCCGGGGCTGGGGCGTAGCGAGAGCACGGCGTAGATCGAGGCGAGGTCCTGCGGCACGGCGACGAACTCCTTCACCGCAGTTAGGTACTGCACAGGCCTCTTGGAGCTTTTGAGGAGGACGGCAAACGGTATGGTGGGGTGCGGCTCCACCTCCGCCTCCTTCTCCAACATCTTCACCGCCTTGTCCACGTCGGCCTTCAAGGTGTTTATCCTCAGCCAGATCCACGTGGTGTTGCCGGCCTCCAGTAGCCTCTCCACCTCCTCCTGGGGAAGGTTGGAGAGAAGGGCCTTGACGATGGAGGTGTGGTAGCTGTATTTCGTCGATAGATACTGCACGGGGTCTCCCCTCAGCTCTTCGAGGGAGCGCAATGCCTCCTCCGGGCTTGTCCTAGCCCTCTTTAGAAGTCTTTTCTTGTACCGCGTCACCATATCTCTGTTGTATAAGATGGCGTCTGCCCGGTATATGAACCAGGACCGCGCCACGGCCTTCGCGCCCGACGAGCCGAAGAGCTTCGACGCTAGGTGGCGCAGGAGGAAGTAGTGCTTAACGGCGTCGAAAGACACGTCGTAGAACACCTTGAAGCTGTCCAGCCGCCGCCACCTCCTTTTCACCTTCTGGAAGGCATAGTCGAGGGTCAGCCCGCCGTTGACCACCTCGTAGAGCACCTTGGCGACGAAGGCGACCAGCTCGTCGGCCGTCCAGGTCACAGGAAGAGGAGATCCACCTCAAGCTTGTCTAGGTCTATTACCGCGTAGGTGGATCTGCCGCTCAAGCAACCGCAGAGCTCGCCGGGGTTAACCACGAGCGTCTTGCCGCGTCTCTCAATAACGGCTTGGTGCGTATGGCCGTACACCACCACGTCGTAGAGGCCGGACTCCACCAAGGCCCGCAGGAGGATTGAGGAGGTGCCGTGGTAAAGCGCAAGCCTCCTCCCGGCAACTTCAAGCTCAGCCGCCTCGCCCGCTATCTCTACGCCGAATCTCCTAGCAGTTTCGAGGAAGTAGGGCCTCTCCCCCTCGTTGTTACCCCAGACGCCGACTATCCGCACCCCCTCGCCCAAGGCCTCCCGGAGGAAGCGGGCGGAGAAGGGCGATACCCAGTCGCCCGCGTGGAGGACAAGCGAAACGCCGCGTCTCCTCAGCTCCTCACCGGCCTTCCTAATCGCAGAAACGTTGTCGTGGCTGTCTGAGACGGCCCCTATGCGCATTAATCGACCTGTACCCCCAGGACCTTGGTGAAAAACTCTATGGCCTCCTCCCTAGTGACCAGCTGCCGCTTGCCTACCTTACTTCTTTTCCTCCTTCTCCGTTGCACTCTGAGGCCTGGCTTCGCGAGCTTTACGCAGACGTCCATGCCCCAGATCCCCACGGCCGGGTCGTACTTGACGCCGGGGATTGTTATGTGTTCCTTTATGCCGAAGCAGACGTTGCCTCTCTCGTCGAAGCTGGTCTGCTTGACCCTGTTGTTGACCGCTTGCAACGCCTTCCTCAGAAACTCCACGGCTCGATCTCTTGTGAGCGTGACGGCTACGCCTATGGGCTCGCCTTTTCTTATGCCGAAATCCTTAATGGACCGCTTAGCCCTCCTCTTGGAGGGTTCCTGCCCCGTGAGCTCCTTCAGCAGGTCGGCCGCCTTCTCAAGCCTCTCGCCGCCTGTGCCAACGCCGATGTTTACTACCACCTTCTCGATGAAGATCCTCTGCATAGGGTGCTCCTTAACGAGGACAAGCTCCTTCCAGCTGGGCATGGTAAGCCACGGTCTGTAGCCTATATAAATTTTAAGCTATGGAAACGCGTTAGAATATCAGCGGCATCTCCTTCCGTACCTGCGCGACGGTCTCCGCAGGCTTAAATAATGCCTCGATGTTTTTCTCGACTAGAAAGGCGTATTTAGAGGCATGTTCCTGAAGCTTCGACGTGTCTATCTGGGTCTCCGCTAGTTTGGCCACTGCGTCTACGAGCTTAAGCGCGGCGCCGACGTCGGGCCCCACGCGGCCTACCAAGTCGTTTAGTATAAGCATCACATCTCTGTGGCTCGTCAACCTGCCGCTATCCACAAGCCTCTTTATGGCAGTTAGTAGCTTGGACTCGGCAATTAGGAGAGCGCCGTCTATGCTTCTGCCCAACACAGCGTCTAGAAAAGCTCCCTCAAGCCCAGTGATAGTGGCTTCTTTTATGGGTTCAAAGCCGTACTGCCTGAACTTCTCCACAAGCTCCTCCTCAGTCACGAAGTACACCTTATCGCTTTCCTTCTCCCCCACCGCCGGCATGGCTGAGAGACACACCACAAGCTTCACCTTGTTCTCCTCAGCCCAGTCAAGCACCTTGTGTATGAACTCGGCATATATCTGCGGCGGGATGGGGACGTGTTGCCTAATGGCCACGATGCCGGTCTGCCGCGAGTAGAATATCCTGTGGGGGAGCTTCGCCGCCCCGTTTACGACAGCTATTACGGGCGGCATCTCCGTGATTTTTATGGCCCCTATCTCCTCCATGGACAAGGCATCGATTAAGTACTCGACCGCCACTACCCCCGCAAGAGAAGGCTCGGGGCAGGAAAGGACCAGTATGTTCTTTCGGTCTCTGGGAAGACCGCTTATCTTCACCTCCAAACGCATATACGACCACTATACCGACGTATATATACATTACATGTAGATAGACGCCGCCAATATTTTTAAAGAAGGAGACACTTCCCGCCATGCCAAAGGCAGTGGCCTTCCACGGCTACAGGAGCTCCCCCTCCAACATACAATGGCTGACCCAGCCCCTCTCGGAGGCTGGATTCAAAGTGACAACTCCCACAATTAGAGATGTAGAGGACGGATACGAAGCGGGGCTTAGGGAGCTTCCGGTGGATGTGGCAACTGGACACAGCATGGGAGGCACCGTGGCGTTGCTCCTCGCGGCAAAGAACCCCGGCTCCGTTAAATGCGTGGCGACGGTCGCGGCGCCTGTAGACCGCAGACTGCAACTACAGTACCTCCTCCAATCCGACGACCCCTACCTCAGAAAGCTGGCGAACAACCTAGCCTCCCTCGGCAACAAGCTGGA
>DAITPC010000063.1:0-5687 GCA_036833835.1 Pyrobaculum sp.
CAGATCCTCTCGAAAGTAATATTCGGCGACGCTGGCACCCTGAAAAGCAACGGCAAACAGATTCTATACACCCGGCGGCATCTGGAACACGCCATGCGCTTCAAAGAGATCAAGGACGAGATAGAGAGATGGACAAACCGCTAAAGGCAACCGCTGTTAAGCCCTCCTCACGTCTCCCTCTCTCAGGACCGATGCCTGAGAGTTGTGTGGTTGTTGTGCTTCAGGCTTTGCGCAATAGCGCGTGTGTTGCGCGGGGAGGATCCGGCCTCTGTTAGACGCGACGTAGCGGCCTTCAGAAAGGCGTATCTGGAGATCAAATACGGCTTCAAGATAAACCGCGAAATAGTAGACAAGCTGTTTGCCTCGTTGAACCTATATGCATAAGGTCCTCCCTCCGTCAATCAGTATCAGCGACCCAGTGATGTAGCTGGCCTTGTCTGACGCCAGGAAGGCCACCAGCTCGCCGACCTCCTCCGGCCTAGCCAGCCTGCCTAGCGGAATCTCGCTCTCTATTTCTTTAATGATGTCTTCGACGTTGCGCCCCTCCCTCTGCGCCCGGGCGGTTGCCACCTCCCTGACGCGTTCGGTGTCGACATAGCCCTGCATGATCCCATTAACCAGGATGCCGTACGGCCCCAGCTGATATGCCAGGGTCTTCACCAGGCCTGCTAGGGAGATCCTAATGACGTTGGAAAGCGTAAGCGTAGGGATGGGTTGCTTCAGCGTGGATGAAGTAATGTATATCAGACGGCCCTGTCTCCTCTCCACCATGTGGGGCAACACGTCTCTGGTTATCCAGACGGCGCTCATGAGGAGAAGCCTCACCCCGTATTCCCAATCCTCCTCGGAGAGCTCCATAAACGCGCCGGGCTTAGGCGGCCCCGTGTTGTAGGCCAACACATCCACCTTGCCGAAGTGGCGGATGGCGGTCTCCACTATCTGCCTCACGTCCTCCCTCTTGGTTAGATCCGCTTGGACGGGCACCACCGAGACGCCGTATCTAGCCTCAAGCTCCTTCGCGAGCTTCTCAAGCCTCGCAGAGTCTCTCGACGCTATGACTAGGTTTGACCCCTCCCTCGCCAAGACGGAAGCCACGCCGGCTCCTATGCCCCGGCTCGCCGCGGTTACTATAGAAATTTTCCCCTTCAGCATAACCAGCTTGATTCACCTGTTTTTATTATTTCAGTTTGATAAAGATGTGTCTTTTGCAGAGGTCTTTAAGTGGGCACTCTTCGCATCTTAGGTCTTTGCAGTATTTGGAACCTATGTCGTAGGCGCCTCTTTCAAAAAGCACGGGGTCTCCGCTTATTTTGCCCACATGTCTCACGAGGCCGCGGATGCTTTCGAGTCTCAGTACCACGTCGCGGCATTTGCCTTCTCTGGCTTCGCAGAGTAGCCTTTTCGCGACTCGTGCCTTGACCCTCTCGGCTGTGAGGGTAGCTGCGTCTTCAAACGCCCCCGATCTCAACGTCACAAGTGCCGTGTACATATCTCCGTGGAGGATGTACTTCTTGCGTTCTTGGCTGTAGGCTATCTTGGTAGCCAGCGGGATGTTGGTCTCGTGTATAAAGAGACGGAGGAGGAGCTTCGCACCTCTGCCGACTCGATTGCCGCCTTCCCCTCTGAAAATTATTTTCCTGATGTCGTTTTCGAAATCCGCGATTTTTCTCTGCTTAGCTATCCATAGGTATAGAGACTTGTATTTGTTGTTTATGACGCTAGACGTTCTCAAAACGTCTGTGATGACCTGGTTTGCGACGTCTTTCTCAACACCAGTCTCTTCGAGGGCTCTGCGTATTCTCGAGGCGGAGAACACGTCGTAGACGTGACGCTCATACGCAAAGGCTAAGTTCTTAAGCTCCGGGTCGCTAAGCGGCTTGTGTTTGCTCAGCAACGCCACAAGCGCTGTGTATATTATCAAAAGATCCAGCCCCTTCACGTTGGAGAGACTGGCTACGAACGTGTCGAAGTCGGTCTTGTAGGTCCGTGAAATGGACTTGACTTGCTCCACTAACAGGGCGTAGCTGTGTGGAAGATTTTCAATAACCCTATCACGTATAGATGCGCCGTGTTCCACGATTTTCTTTCTCACCTCTTCGGCGGTAGCCACGTGCCACATCCTTAAAATCCATATATAAACTAAGCCACATGGAAGACCTGATCGAAAGGGCCAAGGCGACGATAGACAACGCGTATGCCCCCTACTCCAAGTTCAAAGTCGCCGCGGCTGTAAAGACTAAAAGCGGCAAAATCTACACGGGGGTTAACGTAGAGAACGCCTCCTACGGCCTAACCGTATGCGCCGAACGAGTAGCAATATTTAAGGCGGTGTCGGAGGGGGATAGAGACATCGAGGTGGTGGTGGTTTACACAGACACGGAGGAGCCGACGCCGCCTTGCGGCGCCTGCAGACAAGTCATCGCCGAATTCAACCCAGAAGCGCTTGTAGTGATGGCCAGCAGAGAGAAGGTCGTCACGGCAAAGCTAAGCGAGTTGCTGCCGCATGTCTTTACCGGCAGAAGCCTGAGAAGCTAGCTCTCTCCTTCCTCTTCTTCGCCGGGGAGCTTTAGTAGCGAGATTCTTCTAGGCTTTTCCTGCCTCGGCTGAGCTTGCTGTGTCAGCTTGTCCTTATACATCTCGGCCAGCTTGTCGACGATAGACAGGACGGTTCTCGCCGTCTCGTTATCTTTTGTGAGGAATTCGTGGAGTCTTCCTGCGTCTAGGTGCTGTGAGAGCTCGTGGTCTATAGGTATGCCCCCTAGGAACGGCACCCCCGCCGCCTCCGCGATTCTTTTGCCTGCGTCTTTGCCGAAGATGTAGTACACCTTACCGTCGCCGGGACACTTAAAACAGCACATGTTCTCAACCACGCCAGCTACTCTGATGTTTAGCCTCCTAGAGAAGTCTATCGACTTCAACACGATCCTACGCGATATCTCAGTCGGTATAGTCACTATTACGCTTCCGTCTAGCCCTCCCTGCAGGCTCTGCGCTATCGTCAGGGGGGCGTCGCCGGTGCCCGGCGGAAGGTCTACAACTAAGACGTCGAGCGGGCCCCAGTCTACCTGCGCTATGAAGTCGCGGAGCGCCTGATTCACCAGGGGGGCCCTCCATATAACTGCGGTGTCGTCGCTGGGCAGGGCGAACTCGATGGAAACCACCTTTATGCCTAGCGGCCCCGTTACTGGGATGACCTTACCCGTCTTCTGATCCACATAAAGAGTGGCGTCTGAAAGACCAAGCATCTTGGGCACTGTGGGCCCGTAGACGTCGCCGTCTAGTATGCCGACTTTGTACCCCCTCATGGCGAAGCCCACAGCTATAGAGGTGGTCACAAGCGATTTCCCCACGCCGCCCTTGCCTGAGATCGTGACTAGTTTAAGCTTGACGTCCTTGAGGGCGTCTGCAAGAGAGCCAGGCGCCGCCGCCTGGCCGCGGATATGGACTTTGACAGACATAGCTTCTCATGGTGTTAGGAATATATAAAATATCTATCCAGAGGATTCGGCAAGCCACTGGGACAACCCCCTGCGGATTAGGGAGATCCCTATGGCGACGCTTAAGATGAGCATTATTTTTTCCACGACGCGGATGCCGAGGATGCCTAAGATCTTGATCACCACTTCTGAGGCGAGCAAGGTTGCGAGTGTGAGAAGTGAAACTACTATAATCACCACAAGGGCGTGGAGGAGCCCCGCCTCCCTGGAGAGGAGGAGGACGTATGAGATAGATGCCGGCCCCGCTAGGAAGGGTACGGCAAGTGGCACTATAGCTACCTCCATCCCTTCTGCGGCGACGCCCTGTTCATATGGCCGGGTGAGGTAAAGCAGAGAGAACACTGTGAGTATAATTCCGCTCGCCACCATGAAGTCGCCGAGAGTAACTCCAAAGTAGCCGAAGAACTCAACGCCGAAGGTTGCGAAAAGCGCCAGGATAAAGGCGGCGACGACAACGGAGAGAACGAGAACTCTGCGCCTACGCGCGGGATCCAGCCTCGCGGTAACTGCGGTAAACAGGGGTATGTTACCAATGGGGTCCACTACTACATAAAGCACGATTATAGAGGCCAATAGACTCAAAGAGTCAGAACCCAGATTATACATCACCCAGCTCAGCGATGACGGGCCGTCTCCACCATATAACACTGAGTATTGGTGCTAAATCTATTTGGCCCAGCTGTATTTCCTCCAGCGTTTAGTCCTGCCCCAGCCGCAGGATGCGCAGTATTTCTTAGTGACGTTGTAGGAGTGCCGTCCACAACGTGGGCACCTGATATGGGTCTTTCCCTTGCTGTGCTTACCCATCGACGGCGTGCCCTTCATGGCACCGGCGAGATGAAGAGCACGTTTTCTCCCCTCACAACTATGGTTCCGCGTTTATACACATTGCCGTCGATGATCTCCTCGGCGTCGTCAAGTAGCAGGTTGACGTGTTGATCAAACGCGCGGAGGATGCCTCTGATCTCGTGGCTGTCTCTAAGTTTGACAAGCACCTGTTTCCCAATAGAGTCCTGTAAGGTGGCCCCGAGCGTGGCGAAGCATTTACTGACGTCCGAAGCCATGGCCCACCACTGGGAGCTGTATATAAAGTTTATCGCACAGAGGGCAGATTTAAAAAGTCGCCAGGCCTTAGTCACGTGGAGGACGTACTTGTCGAGCAGGTCTTCAAAGACCTCCAGTCTCGTGGGTTCAAAATCCTGGAGAGGCTTGGGGATAGGATGTTTGTGGCCGAGAAAAAAGACAGATATCTCTTCTACGTCATGGTGGAGGGCGTGGAGGTTACGGTCCAGACTCTGTTAAGCGTTATAAACATGGGCGAGACTCTTTCTATGCCTGTCGTGTTGGCGCTGGTGAGCAACGACGGCACCGTCACGTATTATTTCGTGAGGAAGATCAGGCTACCGCGTAACGTCTATGCTGAAGCTGTTTGAACGACTAGTAGAGGCTTCAAGAAGCCGGGGAGTGCGTTTCGTGTTGTATTTCGTGAAGTGCCGCGGCAAGGTTGGCGTAGACAGAGAGATCAAGGCCCTAGACGAAGAGGGCAGGCCTGCCCCGTGGTCCCGCGTGTTTCCCGGGGTCACGCCGCAGAACATAATTCAGCAGTGTGTGCTGAAAAAGGTGGAGGTATACAGAGGCTCGGAGCTTCTCGGCGAATATAGGACTATCGACGAGGCTCTTTCTGCGGTTCTGTAGCTTTTTTCAGAGACTCTCTGACCCTTACCGCGTATCCCCTTCTCAGCGTGAGCTCCCTAGCACTATACATGAGCCTCCCTACAGCTATCACCGAGCCGCGGGGGTCTATCACCGCGACTTCTCCGTAGGGCCTCGCCTCCTGCGACACCTGTACTATATACTTGGCGGGGACGTTGCGCCCCTCTTTTACATACTCAACGGCCTCTGGATCCAGGACAACACGCCTCTCTAGAAAGGTAGCGCCATATAGCGTGGGGAGGAGGTACCCGTCGCTGTTCCTCAGCACGAAGGCGAGTTTTCCGTCTATATATACGCGTCTGATCCTGCCGGCCTTGTTGTACTCAACGTCGATCTGGCGTCTGCGGAGCTTCTCCGCCACGGGCCGCCCGTAGAGGTACGCTATTATGTTTATGACCGCAGTTGCCACACGACTGGTAAAGTAAGCTTTTTAAATAGCCTAGAGGTTGGTTGCGTGTATTGTGAAATCTGCGGCAG
>DAITPC010000064.1:0-4986 GCA_036833835.1 Pyrobaculum sp.
ATTTCTACGGCTATGGATTTGTTCAGCAAAGCTGTCGTCGGGGCGACCGCCTCTGTCTTGGCTCTACTTCTTGTGGCGTTACCGCTTGTGTATTTAAGCCCCCCGCCGCCTGGGTTTGTGGAGAGCATAGTCCTCACAGCCGTGTTTGGACTAGCGGCTTCTCTCCTTTCGCTTCTGCCAGGCCTTGCGGCTGCTTTGGCGGCGCAAAGAGGGGGTTTCTGGGGCGGGATTGCGCAGATCCTTTATATACCTGCCGTGGTGCCGCCTACTTCCGTCGGCGTGTTGTTGCTGGCCTCTTTCAGCCTGCCGAGAGCGGCGTGTTTTGAGGGGGCGCTTTTTCTCTGCGGCGTTGCGGAGTTCGTCTCTGAGCATGTCATCAACAGGCCTCTCGGCGTCCTCATCGCGATGGTCGTGATGGCGCTACCGACGGCCTTCTCTATTTTTGACGGCGCGCTTAAGGAAGAGCGTGCTGAGGCGTTTTTCCGCTCGCTGGGTTTCTCGGGGCCTAGGCTCCTCCTTCTTCTTCTCCTCTCGTTGAGACCCGCCGCCGTGGCTGCGTTTGTGTTTTCCTGGATTAGGAGCTTCGGCGAGTTGGGCGTGTTGCTTATCTTCGCCTCCTATCCCATGACGGCCTCTATCTATATTTACCAGGCTTGGCTGAACCACGGCGTAGGCCCCGCCGTGGGGGCCTCACTCGCTGTAATTGCTGTGGCCGTCGCAATTGCCTTTGTGGCGAGACGATGGCTCTTGTAGTAGAAAACCTCACTGCCCGACGAGGCGCCTTCGTGGTTCAAGTAGAGAGGCTTGAGGTGAATTCCGTCGTGGCTGTGGTGGGGAGAAATGGCGCTGGCAAAACCACCTTGCTCGACGCTGTAGCCGGTGTTATAAATGCCGTGGGGCGTGTTTTGGCTTGCGGCAGAGATGTGTCTCGTCTTCCGCCCGAGAAAAGAGGCCTGGCCTATGTTCAGTCAATACCCGTGGACCCGCCGACGCGCGTGGATAAGTTTTTAAAGATGGTGGCGAGGAGACACGGTAGCGACGTGGAAGAAGTCGTCAGGAGGCTGGGCATTGAGGCTCTCCTCACACGTAGAGGAGGTCTCTCCACTGGCCAGAGGCAGTTGGTAAACCTCGCCGCGGCGTTGTTAACACGTCCCTGCGCGTTCCTCATGGACGAGCCCGCCTCGCACCTAGACTGGATGAACAAGAAGGTTTTTAACGACGCCGTAAAAGCCTTGGAAAGGCCGGTGCTTTACGTAACTCACGACCCCTTTGAGGCCATGTACGTGGCCGACGTCATCTGCATAATGGAGAGGGGGAGGATTATGCGGTGTGTGGAGAACCGCACAGACATAACCCACATATACAAAACCGCAGAGTCTCTGTGGGCTTAATTCTGGGCGCCGCGTCCCTCGTTTAACAAGTCTAGTAAACACTCCACAAACCGACGGCCTTTATCGGTGATTTAGGTAAGACTTTATGTTGAGACGCCTCCTCTCCACAAGGCCGAGTTTTTCGAGACGGGTGGAGGCTGTGTAGAAGTCTGTGCTGAACATCCCCAGCTCTGCCGCAGTGTAAGAGTCTACCCACTTAACTCTCTGGTTGAGGAAATAAAGCTAACAGAAGCCTCACCCCGTCGTATCTAAGAGTATGCAAGAGCCGGTTCACCTTTTCGATGACAGCCCACTCATCCACAGAGACGGCATCTACGCCATATTTATCCGCAACGTCTACCATTGATGCGGCTCGGCCTCGCCCATGGTTGCAATTCTCAGCCTCTCGACTCCCCCTATTGTCTTTATAATCTCCACCACGGCACGCGGCACCAGCTCCTCCCACTGGTCGCCCCTCAGCATGAGCTCTCTGACTCTGGTGGAACTGAACCTCTCCCTGTGGTACATCGGCTGCTGCCTAACCTCGTAGCCAGCTTCCCTAAAGAGGAGAGCAACGAAGGGGTTGCCCGTGTACACCACATGAAACGGCGGTGTGTACGACCTCACCCTACCTAGCCACTCCAGGTTGTTCTCGACGTTGGGTATCGGCACAATAACAACCCGCGACAGATCCACCCCGCCCTCGCGGAGGGCCTCTCTCAACATCCAAATCCGCTCGCCAGCCGTGAAGGGGTCTTTCAGTATGTAGTTAAACTGCGCAGATCCCACGGCTATTATGACCTCGTCAACTTCTCGCAGGATTTCCTTAACAGCATATACGTGACCCCAGTGGGGAGGCTGAAACCGACCTGGGAATAACGCCCTTTTCATATGGGGAATTAGCTACCTTTTTAAAAAACCCGCCAACGTCAACGCGGCTATGTTGGCGAGGAGTATGGCTGGGTTCTGAAGCGGGTTTGCTAATACATTGGCAACGCCAAGAGGTACGAGAATAACTCTGAGATACGGCGGTAGGTGCGCTCGTAGATATCCCGTAATGCCCGCGGCTAAGGAGTACATGCCCACCACGCCTGATGCGAAGTTGGTTAAAACCGCCGCAATTGCGGCTAGGTCCCAGTTTTTTACAGTGACCAGCAAGAGGTCTGGGTGGAGCGCGAACATATACGGGCCTAGGTAGCCTGCAAGAGCTAGCATGCCGGCGTAGAGGCCAGTTTTGAAGAAATTCGACTTTGCAATTGTGCTGGCTGCATAAGCCGCGAGCGCCACCGGCGGCGTCACGTCGGCTAGTATGCCGAAGTAGAAGACAAACATGTGCGCCATTAAGAGCGCGACGTCTGGGGCGTAGCCTAGTTTCGTAGCTGCTGCGGCCACCGCCGACGAGGAGACCAGCGACGTGATTATGTAATTCGCCGTGGTGGGGACTCCCATGCCGAGGACCAGGCTTATGGACATGGTCAATATAAGTAGCAGAAGCAAGTTCCCACCTGCCAGCTCCAACAACTTAAACCCTATGGCTGTGATTTGGCCGGTGTAGGTGAGCACGCCTTGTACGATACCCGCCACGCTTGCCGCTAAAAACACAGTCGTGGCCGTGATGCCTGTTGAAGCCAGAGCTTCGTATATCAAAGAGGCGAGGCGCCGCGCACCTCTGAGAGCCAGGCCTATGACTGCTACTGCCAGCATCGTCAAAACCCCCAACATGACGACTGCAGCGTAGGGGTCCAGCCCCGCGTGGAGGATCCCAAAGGCCAAGAGCACCACGCCGGCTATGGTGGTGGCTTTTACCGTCCACGAAACAGTGGGCTGAGCCACAACGCCGCCGAGCACGGTGACTGTAAGCGCAGCTATTGCCGAGTGTTGCGGCGGCACCCCCGCGACTAGGAGATACGCTATTAACGGAATTGGCAGGATTAGATAGAGGTGACGCATTAGGCGGATCAGCGGCGGAAATTCCTCCTCCAAAGGCTTTATGCCGAGTTTCTTGGTGTATAGATCGATGAAGATGTAGACTCCGATGAAGTAAAGCAATGCCGGCATGAAACCTGCTATCATAATGTCTCTGTAGGGTCTGCCGAGGAACTCCGCCATGACGAAAGCCGCGGCGCCCATAACAGGAGGCATGAGCTGGCCGCCGGTGGAGGCCGCCGCCTCAACTGCGCCGGATAATTCAGGCGGGAACCCCGCCCTCTTCATCATGGGTATGGTGAAGGTGCCTGTAACCATCACGTTGGCGACAGAAGAGCCAGAGGACGTACCCACCAAGGCGCTTGAAACTACGGCCACCTTGGCTGGGCCGCCCGGCTTCTTGCCTAGTACTGAAAGTATAAGCTGAGTGATATACGTCCCCACGCCCATTTTTTCTAGGAAGGCGCCGAAGAGGACAAAAGCGTAGACATAAGTAACCATTACAAAGAGGGGGGTTCCAAATATGCCTTCTTTGGCGAGGTATAGGTGGTTGACCAACGCCGTAACTGCCCTGGCCAGCGGGTTTTCGACGTGGGAGTACGCCTCTATTCCGTATATAATGCCGTATGTGAGAAACACCAACGCAACCAAGGGGAGCACGGGCCCCAGCGCCCTCCGGGTTGCCTCTATTAGAAGAGCAATTGCCAAAATCCCCATCGCTATATCTAGTAAAGTGGGGCGGCCAACTCTATATACAAGCTCTGGGAATATTACAACAATGTAGAAGAAGGTAACAAGGCCGATAAACGCAAGCACCAGGTCGTAGAACGGCATTTTCTCCCTTTCTTTTTTCCTGAGGGGGTGGCCGATGAAGACTATTACCAGAGTCAACGCAAGGACCAGCGCCTGTACTTGTTGCGTGTCGAGAGTCGTCTTCATCCAGGGCAGATCGACGCCTAGCCTTAGCAGAAGGTTGTAAAGGTAGAAGTTGAAGCCCATCTGGAAGCCCAGCTCAACCACTGCGATTAATATGGCGAGAAGCGCCACAAGCACTACGTAGAATTTCGGCAAAATGCGTATATTGCTAGCCATAGGCCCCGAGTAGGCCGAGTTTTATAACTCCCACAAGAAACGTGCCCACAACGCTGATGGTTCCTAGCGGCGTTTCAACCACACATCTATTTATAGAGTCGCAGTACATGACGATGAATCTGCCGAGGCACCTATCTTTATCCATCTCGTCTTCTACCCCACATGGTATCCCGTAGCCGCAAGCACCGCCGTAGTCGGCATAAACAAGATAGACGCCTGTGTGTCTTACCTCTAGCTTCTCCACCACATGTGTCTTCTCCACGCTGTGTAGGTAGTATATGGTGAAGTTTACTGGCGGGAGAAGCCACAGGGTGATGTTGGGAGGAATTAGGAAAAAGACAAGGCTGAGTATAAACATTGAAAAGCTTTACTTAGGAGGCAACAGGTCGGCGGGTATCTTCAACCCCTTCTCCTGGTAGAACTTTACCGCGCCTGGGTGCAGAGGTATAGACATGCCCTCTAGCGCTTTTTCAAGAGACAGATCCGCCACTCTGGAATGCGCGCCTCTGAACTCGCCCAAGTTGTCAAATATCGTCTTTAACACCGTGTATATCACATCGTCTGGCACATCCGGCCTGGCTACAATCATCGCCATCAC
>DAITPC010000065.1:0-4954 GCA_036833835.1 Pyrobaculum sp.
CCCCGGGCCTTGGCCTGCGGCGGGAGGGCGGAGAGGAGGTCCCTACACGTCTTCCCAGGCGGTATCCTCACGTCTAGAACCATCACACACTTGGTGGGTATTTTGTTGGGAGCTTCGCCGCACTGGACGACGGTGGGCGTCACGGTGAAGGCGTCGTACCTCTCGGCGTGGCCCAAGGTCTTCTTAACGTCTTGATATATGGCGAAGAGCTCCTCCACTATGTTGCCGTATATGGGCGAGCTGGCGTGTCCGCCCCTCGACTCCAGCTCTACGTAGACCTTAGCCCCTCCCCTGTAGGCGTAGGCCACGTGGAGGGAGGTGGGCTCCCCCACGTATATGTGGTGGGGTCTCGGGGGGCCGCCCTGGAGGAGCGCCTGCGTCCCGGCACTGTCGTCCTCCTCCGCCGTGACCAAGGCAAGCACCAGGGTGCCCCGGGGCTCCGCGTCGATAAACGCCTTGGTATACGCCACTAGAGGCCCCTTGTCGTCCACGGCGCCGCGCCCCCACACCACGTCGCCTTCTCTCCGCACGGGGAGGGGCCCAGGCACTGTGTCCATGTGCGCGTGAAGCCACACCACGGGCGCCCCGCCGCCCTTGACGGCTACGACGTTTCCCGCCTCGTCTATCCAGACGTCGGCCACGTAGCTTCTCAAAAAGCCGTGGAGCCACCTCGCCAATTCAGCCTCGCCGTGAGGCGGGCTGTAGATCTTAAGAACCTCCGTTAATACGGAGCCAACGTCCATGCGGGAAGTTTTTGAGGTATATAAAAACCACAAAACATATATTGGGCTGTGTAGCTCTGTCTGTGTTCCTCCGAAGGGTTCTCTACATGGCGAGGAGATTTGGCGCGTTCACCGCGGCGCAGGCCGCCGTCTATCTAGGCCTCCCTCTGGAGGAGGTCAAGCGCCGTCTTGACAGGGCTGTGGAGGGCGGGGCGTTAAGGGCGGTGGACATAGCGGGCGTTAGGTTCTACTACAGAGATCCCGTGGAGGCCGCCGAGGTGATACTGGGTTCTGTTGATGTGGCGGCTCTGTTGCGCGATGAGAGGGAGAGGCTTATGCGGCTATGAGCTGGCGGTGGGAGAAGGTGGGCGACTGCGTAGAGAGGCGGTACGTGTCGGGCGAGAGGCTGACGGTGGCACAGTTTCGGCTGAAGGCGGGTTGTGTAGTGCAGAGACACAGCCACCTCCAGGAGCAGATCACTGTGGTCCTCGAGGGGCTTCTGGAGTTTGAGGTAGGCGGCAGGAGGTTCACAGCCGCCGCAGGCGACGTGGTGCACATACCGCCGGGCGTTGAACACGCCGTAACCGCCCTCACAGATGTCGTTGTGGTCGACGTCTTCTCGCCGCCTAGAGACGACTGGGCGCGCCTCACTTAGCCGCGTAAGTATATATACGCACCTCTTCTGTTCTCTATGGCAGATAGAAACCTCGCCATGGGCGTTGCGCTTGCCCTGGCGCTGGGCGTTGCCGCACTGCTCGTGGCGCTTATACAGAGTCTGCCCAAGCCGGCCGCGGAGGCCCCGCAACCCCCTAAGCCCAAGATCGTGCTTGTGCCTGTCGACTTCGTCCTCCAGAGCCCCCAGGTAGACCAACTGGTGTCGTCGCTTACAAGGCTGACGCAGAGAAACGACGTGGCCGGGCTCGTCCTGGTCATAAACTCGCCGGGGGGCACAGTCTCCGGCACGGAGGCGCTCTACACGGCGCTTCGGGGCTTAAACAAGTCGAAATACGCCGTGGTGACCGGATTGGCGGCGTCAGGGGCCTACTACGTGGCAGTCGCCGCGGATAAGATATACGCAACGCCCTCCAGCTGGGTGGGGAGCATTGGGGTGATCGCCGTGTTGTGGCCTGAGGAGTATCTCTACGACATACCCGACTACATCTACACCACAGGCCCCCTTAAATACTACGGGAAGGACCTCATGGACTACTACAACGACATTGAACGCGTCAGGCTCAACTTCGTCGAGGCAGTCCTCAGGGGCCGCTCCGGCCGGATAAGGACAGACCCCGCCGTTTTCGAAACCGCGGCCGTCTTCACCGCGGGCCAGGCCCTGGAGATGGGGCTGATAGACGAAATCGGAGGCCTGTTTGACGCCGTAGCAGACATGGCGAAGGCGCTGGGCTTGAGGGAATACTCAGTTGTGCACATCAACGAGGTGGTAAACGCCTCATCGCGCCAAAGCGGCAGCGCGGCGTGGCGCGTCTCACTATCGCAACTGCTCAACTCCACCCCCGTCCCCATGTTTTACATCTACCCGGCAGCTCTCCAAGTGGACGTTAGGACAGACGGGAGGAGAAACGCAACCCTGCCCACGTCCCCCGCAGAGAAGCCATACGTCGTGTTAGACATGGCCCACAACAACATGGTGCCGAGGGGCTTCATAGAGGTGCTCAGGGCCGAGCTAGCCGCCAGAGGCCACGCCCTTGTGGCGGCCACCAGCGAGCTCCGCCTCACGGAGTTGCTGGGCAACGCCACGGCGCTGGTGGTGGTGAACCCCACGGCGCCTTTCTCCAGAGATGCAGTCGTCGCGGTGGTAAACGCCACGGCGCGCGGCGTGCGGGTTGTCTACTTCTACGACATGAGAGCCAGCGCCATAATAACCATCTCCGGCGTGTCCTACATAGCGCCGTATTCCGCCTTCGCCGCCTTCGACCCGCTACTGATGTATTTCAACATGTCGGGGCTCCGCGCTGTCTATAACTTCACCGCAGGCGGCGACAGCTACCTCCGCAACTGGCAATTCGTCGTTGTTGAGCCGCGGGGCAACTGGAGGCTCCTAAGAGACGTCAAGAGGCTGGTTCTGTTCAGCCCATCGGCCGTTGCCGCCAACGTGCAGTACCGCCTAACGGCCAGAGGCTACGTCTTCGGCTACGGCGAGGGAAACTACACAGTGGCGGCGCAGTCCGGCAACTTCCTATTCGTCGGCTCGGTGAGGTCCTTCACCCCCTACTTCATCACCCAGGGAGACAACTGGCAACTCTTTCGCAACATAGCCGACTGGCTCACCGAGCCGAGGGAGATAAAGAAGGCGGCAAAACCGCCCACCTCCGGCGTCATTTACGTCTCGGGCTAGTGGCCGCCGGCTAGGCGGTTAAGCTCCTCCACCAGCGTTATAAGCAAGTTCTTCGGCATCCGCCCACCGGCGGCGCTGGGTGGCCTCCCTGACACGCCGCATCTCCTCGCGAAGTCCCTTAGGAACTGGTTCAGATCTATCCTCCTTGACCTGAGGTCACGTATATGCCGCCCCTCTTCTCAGCTACAACGTCCACCACCGCCCCGGTCAGCCCCCTAGCCAAGTTCGCGGCGAGCCCCAGCGGCCCCGGGGGGTTGACGACCACCGCCACGGCGCCATGTAGAGAGACGTTTCTCGCAACCCAGCCCACCAGCGCCTCGTTGACCTTGCTCCTCGGCGAGCTTCGTGAGGCGCTCCATGGCCGAAGGCGGCGAGTTCCTCGCCAGGTGGTCAACCACAGCCCGCTTAAACTCGTGGTCCTTCCGCGCCCTCTCCAGCCCCTGCATGAGAAGACCTGCCTCGAAGTAAACAATCCTTCGGTCCCAAGCCCCCAGCGCCTCCTCCACCCACTCCGTGTGGTCCAGGTAGTCCCCTATGGCGCCGTATAACGCAACCCTGCTGTACAGCCTTGACAACTTGCCCCCTAGGTGGCGGTAGGTGAGCTCAGAGGCGGAGCTCCCCACCCCGTGTACCACCTCAACCCCCGGCAGGTCGACAGAGAGAGGGTGGTGGTCTATATACACAACCCTCCCCCCGTAGCCCCGGAACGCTCTGCGCACCTCGTCGGCGGTCTTCTCGTCTATAGCCACGTCGACGATGTAGACATCACCTTCGGCAAACTCCTTGAAATCCTTCGCCAAGTCGACGGGGTGTGTGAAGCATATCTTCACCGCCTCGTAGTCGCCGGCAAGCGCCGCCTTAACCACGGCGGCGGAGCAAACGCCGTCGGCATCGCCGTGGGCCAACACCGTCAAGACATGTGCCACAGATTTTTAACCCCCTATATACATGGCGGCGGAGAGCCCCGGAGGGGGCGCCGTGAAGCACCTGCAGTCAGTCCCCCTTGACATACGCCCATGGTTTTACCATCGCCGCCGGTTCCCCAAATCAACTCCAGACGCCACACACCACACGCGATTAATCCCCCTAGTATCGCTATGAGCATCTAAAGCTTGAGGTGTAAGGAGGTCTCTGAGACGGCTCTCCCACCTTCCTTATCTACAAGCTTCAATATCCATCAGCTCCCACACGTCGGCAGGTCTACCTTCACTCCTTTCCCTTCAAAGCTTCACTATGCACTGATGCGCCTTCTCAACCACTTTCTACACAGAGCGACGTCGTCGTTGAAAACTTTTCGAGACTGGAGGTGAGCAAAAGCTATAAACCCCCCAGCAGGCGTATACGTGGAGATCGTGGTTAAGGACGTCCACAAGTACTACGGCGATTACCCAGCGCTCAGAGGCGTGACGCTGGAGGTGCCCAAGGGCGTCTTCCAGTGCGTCCTCGGCCCCTCGGGCTCGGGCAAGTCCACCCTCCTCCACATAATCGGCGGAGTAGACAAGCCGACAAGAGGCGAGGTGGTGGTGGCGGGCGTCAGGCTAAACGACCTAAGCGACGACCAGCTGGCCGAGTTCCGCAACAAAAACGTTGGTTTCGTCTTCCAGCTCTTCTACCTCATCCCCCGCATGTCCATCATGGAAAACGTGGAGCTCCCCCTCATCCTCCGCGGCGTCCCCAAGGAGGAGAGGCGGAGGCTGGCGCTTGAGGCCCTCCAGCTGGCCGGCCTGGGCCACGTGGACCCCAAGAAGAGGCCCACCCAGCTCTCCGGCGGCGAGCAACAACGCGTCGCCATAGCCAGGGCCATAGTGGCCAAGCCCAGGATACTGCTCGCCGACGAGCCCACCGGCAACCTCGACAGCGCCACAGCCAAGGTGGT
>DAITPC010000066.1:0-3757 GCA_036833835.1 Pyrobaculum sp.
GCTTAGGCCTGCCGCCGCGGCTACGCCGACCGCCACCGCGAGGATGGGGGCCTCGGGGGCCTTAGGCGCCTCCGGCGGAGGGGGACTTGGGTACTCCACAGCCACGTAGCCGCTGAGCGGCGCCGGCTGGGTAGACGGGTTGACGCATGCGATTACGACCGGTCTCTCCACGGCGAGGGTGCCCGTGGCGTTGCACATGCCGGGCGGCAGATGAGCCGCTATATACGCCGTGGAGTTAGACGGCACATACACTGGAAACAGCCAAGCCGCCAGAGGCGCAAGTACAATAAACACGGTGACGTTCACAGCAGATGTATACTACCTAGATTTATATTTAACGTTGTGACAACTTAGGCGCCGCCCCCTCTTAAGCACGTAGCTGCATATCGCGGCCGCGTATTTCTGAAAGTCGCAGCTCTCCAGACTCTCTGCCCGACTCGACGTTGAGATCTCCGAAGCCGTGCACCACAACCTTTCTGAGGCCGATAATACGGCGGAGTCCCTCGGCGTCTTCCCCCCGCGAGAATCCCCAACTCTCTTAGCCTCCTGGCCCTGTCGGCGTATTTGCTCGGCGGCTCCGCGCCCAGCTCAGCCAAGAGGCGTATGCCGGCGTATCACCGCATGTACCGAGGCTGCAGGAGGTGCAACGCTACATAACGATAAACAGTTCTCCGCGACACTCGCCTCGTGCGTCTCCACAGCTGGTCAGGCGTCTCGAGGTTCTTCGCATGGGCGTCTTCTCAAGCGCGCCTAGAAATCTGCCCAGAGGGAGGCGGCTTTCACAACTTCCTTCACTACCGCCCTCCGCCTTGCGCTGAGGCGGCTTGTCGACGCCCTGTATCTCGTAGGGTAGATCCCCGTTGGAAGACGTCTACATCGTCTACACCCAGCGCCTCCGCCACGTCGGCGGAGAAGGAGGCGAGGAAGAGCCGCAACCCTCCTGTAGATGCCGCGACGTGTACGTCGCCGTGTTTGTGGCGTCTTCCGGCGGCGGCTGGGCCGAAGGGTGTGGCGAATAAGATGCGGTGTACCTCTCCGCGATGCGCCTCAGTTCCTCTCATATAATAAAGGGGTCGCCGATGCCCAGAGCCCTAGCTATTATTGCCAGGAGGATTATATATATCCAAGCCGCGGCGGCGAAGAGGTAGGCGAACCAGCGCCTTCTGAACATGCCCCAGTAGGTATACGCGATGGAGGTGAGGAGGAGGGCTAGGCCAAGTAGGTAGGTAAACCTAGCGTAGAAGAGGCCCCAGTTGAGGACCAGCAGTGTGAAGATGAAGCCGCCGATGAAGGAGATCACAGCCCCCGTCCACACCGTTAAGGTGACGGGCCTCGTGTAGTAGAAGAGATATATCAGCGGCGCCAGCGCCGCTATCACCCCGCCGGCGGCCGAGAGCAGGATGATCTCTGCGAAGTCCATGTTAAAACAGCCAGAGGCTGTACTGCCCCGTCGCCAAGGCGGCGGCGTAGAGGGCGAAGAGGTAGACATACGGCACACACGATATGAGCGCCAGCTCTAAGTCGCGTTTGGTGGGCCTCAGCGCTATGTGGAGCTGGATCATCTGCGCCGCAACCACCAGAGCCATGCCGAGAACCGCCGAGAGCCTCCAGGCGGAGATCCCGCCGTATGCCACTGTGATCCACACCGCGTATATATTAGCCGCAGTAGCCAGCACCAGAAACGGCACCAACACATCCCTATGCTTAAAAAGAAGCGGCGGGATCAAGCCGAAGTATCTGCTGGTCAACCTCTCTGCATACACCCTGCCAAACGCCACAGCCATCCCCGCCGCAATCCCCACCAAAAGAGCCACGAAATTCATAAGCCCCACAACACACCTCTAAATATATTTTCCGTTGAGAACAGCCGCCGCGTAGAAACAGCCGTGGATACGCCGCGCCACGCCCTCCCGCTCCAAGACGTAGACGCCCCGCGTAAGGCCCAGGACCTTCATTAACCTCAGCTAGCGAGGAGGCCCTTCAACAACTTGAACGCAGAACGACGAGGCTGTTTCCACCTCTGGCGATCCTTGGCCTCGCCATCTACGCGAAGTACATTTTAATGCGCAAAGCTACGGCCTCCAGGGTTGCAACACCTCTCTCCTTATTGTGAGTATCTGGGGCCAGCCGCGCCACTGCCCCGTGGGATCCACCACGACATATATGGGCTCCTGCCAGCCGGCCGGCACGCCGCACGGAGGCTCGCAGAGGTAGAAAGGCCGCGGCCCGTATATCCAGTAGGTGACATCCCCCAGGCGGTACGTCCACACATCGCCGACCTTCGCAGGCTCCCCGCCTGGCCTGAAGAGGGATACCCTCGTCGTGAGAAGGGTGGTTAGGGCGAAGTTGTGGCGAAGCACCGCGCCCCAGAGACCCACGGGCGTGCTGTGTGTGTACATATAGAGCTTGTACACCTTGGCGGCGGCTTCGCTGTAGTTTATAGTCCTAAGCCCCGTCCTATATATAACAGACTTCTCGATCTGAGGCGCGTCAAAGACGGGGCCCGTGGGGGTGGGCAACGTCACGCCGATTTCCGCGACAAGCGGCGGCGGGTTGGAGACGTTGAGTCTCCCCAAAACAGCACAGGGCGCCTTGTATATATACAGCTGGGAGACGCCGTGGAGCTTCACGAAGGCGCCGTAGCGGACGGTGCCGGCGTCTGATGGCGCTACCGCTGGCGGGATCACGTTGGGCGCCACCTCCCTGTAGGGCTGGGTCTCCGTCAGGAGAACAGACTTGTTGAACACCAAGACGCAACCAGCCACCGGCGACTTGGCCATGGGCCGCTCCCAGACATACAGGGTGCCGTCTTGCCCCACCTGGATGAACTGCCATCCGGTGCCGTTGAGCGTCACCACCGAGCGCTCGGCCGCGCCGGGGTACCAGTCTATCAGCTTAATCCTGAGCAACACGGCGTCGCGCCAGCCCGAGGGGTGGGTGAAGTTCACCCAGCAATCCCCCTGGAACCCAGGCGGGATCGTGAGGTCCAGGGGGTAGACGCCGGGCTGTCCGCCGACGGAAGACACAGCCACGGCGCCGCATGTGGAGGAGGCGAGGACCGCTGTGGGGTAGAACAGCCTCACCACAACGGCGCCGGGGTACTGCCATGGGGTGTATGGGGAGCTGTAGAGATACAGAGTCTTGTTTTCAACGTAGACGTACTGGGGCACCTGCCCCACAGACACCTCGGCGAGGGGGCCTGTTCTGAAGGCGTGTTCGCCCCCCGGCGCCGTGAGGGCGATTATGAAGACTAGAGAAGGAAGGAAAATAAGGAGTGTTCGTATTACCTGTTCACGTTGCATTACGACTGCGGCACCTTCTCGATGTTTATCTGGAATGCGGCGAGCGTCTTGTAATACGGCGCGTTGGCGTCGATCACGAGGTCAACGCCAAGTACGGCACACTGGCCCGGCGCGAGGGTGACGTAGTCCGTCGTGGTGTCCACGGCGGCCTCGTCTTTGATCACAACCTGATCGTCGCCAGCCACGGCGGGTTCTACGATCTTAACCGCCATGTATCTGACGTAGTTGTAGTTTGAGTAGTAGTCTTGCAGTAGCGAGACGTCGGATATTTTGATTTTGACAGGCACGTTGTAGTTGTTGCACACCCTCAGGGCGTTGGTTATGTTGACCATGTCGCCGGGGACCCCGGTGACGTAGATCCGCGTAATGTTAAGACCCGTGTTGGGGTCGTAGTACCAGTCGGCCTTGACGAAGGTGCCGTTCATAACATTGGTGTCGTTGCCCACATATTTCGT
>DAITPC010000067.1:0-3721 GCA_036833835.1 Pyrobaculum sp.
GGTGGGGGTCTGTTGGGGGGTTGGGGTTGTGAAGTGTACGTAGAGGACGTAGGTTAGGGAGACGCCTGCGGCTATCAATATGGCGAGGGCTATGGTAACCGCGTAGTTGCCCACCGAGGTCATAACGTCCTGTTGACGTGTTCTACGAGGTCTTTGAGGCCACGTAGATCCACGGTTCTTTCGGCGTCGACGGCGTTTAGGTTGAGGGTGAGGGCGGTCACCGCCACGTTGCCCTCCTTCAACACGACGTAGACGTCTGTGTCCTGCTCGGGCTCCAGGTCTTTGCCGTATAGCCAGAAGTAGTGGACGCCCCGGGGGTCTGTGCGCCTCTCCACAAGCTGCGCGTATCTCAGCTTAGCGGACCTGACGAGACGCGTTGTGGCCCCTCCTCTGAGTCTGCGGGGGAAGTTAACGCTGATGACGTCTACCCCAGCAGGCATGCCGTGTTTCAACACATAGCCGGCGATGGTTCTAACCACGGCGGCCATTATGCGCAACGCCTCGGCGTCGTTGAGGACCTCGTCCCAGCTTTCTATATACGCCGAGTAGGCCACGGCGGGGATCCCCAGAAGGGCGGCTTGAAAAGCGGCGCCGAGGGTGCCTGAGGAGAGTATGACCTGGAGCGAGGTGTTATCGCCGAGGTTTATGCCAGACAGCACCAAGTCGTACCGCCTGCCGAGGCCCAGCGTGGCGAGATACACAGTATCCGACGGAGTGCCGGATGTCGCCACCGCTCTGAAGCCGCATATATCCACCTCGTACATCCTAAGAGGCTTGTGCAAAGTTATGCCAAGCCCTGTCGCCGACTTGGGCGACTCAGGCGCCACCACGTCAACCCCGCCGAGTCCCGAGGCGAATTGATGCAGGAGGCGAAGCCCCGGGCTGTGGACGCCGTCGTCGTTTGTGACAAGAATCCTCACAGGGGAGGAGAAGCAGGTATATTTATGGGTTAGCCGCTAGACGAGCTGTAGCTCGATCTTAACTGTGTCGGGAACCCTTATGGTCATCAGACGCCTCAGCACCCTCTCGGAGGCCTCTATGTCTATGAGGCGCTTGGAGATGCGGAGCTCCCAGTGGTCGTAGGTGTGGTAGCCCTGGCCAGAGGGGGCCCTCCTCACCGTCACCATGAGTCTCCTCGTGGGGAGCGGTATGGGGCCTCTCACTTGGACCCCCATCTTCTTCGCGAGATCCACGATCTCCCTAGCCACCTGGTCCACATCTGCGGGGTTGGTGCCGTATAGCCTAATCCTCACCTTTCTCCTCGCCGCAAGAGACATGGAAACCCCACAAAAAGAGGGTATATAAAACTTACCGCCGTGGAAATCGAGGAGGGGGTGTAATAGTGGTGACGACTCCCTACGTGCCGGGCTATAGGGTGGTTTGCGCGGCGGGCATCGCCGTGGGTCCAGAGACCTTCGGACCAGATTCCTGCTTGGATGAGAAGTCTCGTGGGCGGGGAAATCAGAGAGTTTACAGCCGAGCAGGCGAGGAGAGAGGCCACAGAGAGGATGGCGGATTGCGTCAAGGCGCCAACGCTGTGATCAGCTTTAGGCTCGACTCAAACGACACCGGCGACTATATGAAATCACCGTATACGGCATAGCGGTAATATAAAGCCAGACGGAGGAGGAACGCGCAGTGGAGTAACGCGTCACTGCAGAGTCGAACAGCAGCCGTGGGCAGATGGGCTGAGAGTCGTGTGAGGTAGGCACAGTCAAAAACGTACCTAATTGTGCGGGGTTGGAGGATGCGGGATTTGGTGGTGTTTTTAGACGTGTCTTTTGGGCTGGCAACGTTGTTAGATTTCTGTGTCTCTGGTAGGAGTAGCACGGCGGATCTGATCACGCCTTCTCTGTATGGATCTGTGCGGGGTTTGCTCCGGATGTATGCGCCGACCGCAGGTCTCCTCTTGGCGATTAAGGCGTTGGGGAGAAGCGTGGCGGAAAAGCTGAAGGCGTATCTGGGGCCTGGGGGGACGTGCCTTGGTCTACTTCTTGCTGGCGCCTCTCGTTGTGTATCTGGCTGTCGGCATATATCTGCTCCTGGGGCTGGCCGTCTGAGTCGTGGACCTGGGGAGGCCCGTGGAATTGTGAGGAGACCGAGCGGGCTGTGGGGCTTAGGCTCTCGGAGGACTACGCGAGGTTCGCTTTGGCGGTCCAGATCCTCCTACCTATGTCGCCGCCGTGTATATAAACGCTTTTTCGCCTTGGGCGAGGAGCTGGGCTGGAGGGGTTACCTATACAGGTGGCTGGGGTTCCCGGCCCTATCTGAGAACAATCCCCGTCATCGGCGCTGTGTGGGCATGTGGCACGCTACCGCCATCGGGTTGCTGGGTCACAACTATCCACAGCTGAGGCGGGCCCGAGGTGCCCCTCTTTGTTCTCTACTGTGTGTTGCTGTCTGCTTTATGATGCGGCTTGTGGACGCGGCGGGTAGCGTGCCTCCCGCCGTCTCCATCCACGGCGCGTTTAATGTGCTGTGGGACCTGACGGTGCTTTTCACGGCGGGGGAGGGCGCGGCTGGGGAGGCGGTCGGCATTGATGGTTCTAAAAGCAGTGGGCAAGTTGCCGAAGGCCGCTGGGCTGTAAAGAATTCATTAAGTTTTTATATGGATCCCGCGTCTCGTTGTCATGAGTTTCAGCAGGCCGCCTAACGGCGTTTATTGGATCAAGACCCCTGTGGAGCTTAGGGCGTTTATTAACCTTTTGAAGAAGTTTAGGGGCTACGCCACTACGCTGATAACGCTCTACATCAACTCGGAGAGGCCTGTCCCCGACGTCGTTAACCTGCTCCGTAGCGAGTGGTCAACCGCCGCCAACATCAAGGACAAGACCACGCGGACCCACGTCCAGGACACCCTGGAGCGCATAATCAACAACCTCAAAGGCGAGGCCAAGGCGCCGGAAAACGGCATGGCTGTGTTCGCCGGGTTCCACATGATAAACCAGGGCAACTACGAGTGGGTGTACTACGTGGTGGTGCCGCCTCAGCCCATCTACACCTTTAAGTACATCTGCGACACGGCGTTTCACACAGAGATTCTGGAGGAGCAACTCCACGCGGGCGTGATATACGGCATTGTAGTAATTGAGCGGGGCGAGGCGGTTATCGCCCTGCTGAAGGGCGGCCAGTGGGAGGTGGTGAAGACGGTGGAGTTTTTCGTGCCGGGTAAACACAGCGCGGGCGGCCAGTCGGCGAACCGCTACAAGCGCCAGACGGAGCATCTGGCGGAGACCTTCTACAAGGTGGTGGCGGAGGAGGTGAACAAGATCTTCCTCCAGATACCAACGCTGAAGGGCATCATAGTGGCTGGGCCGGGCCCCACTAAGGAGGACTTCCTGGAAGAGGGCGGGCTGGACTACCGGCTCAAGGGGAAGGTCCTCGCCGTGGTGCCTGCCTGTTGCGCCAACGAATACGGCGTGGTGGAGGCGATTAAAAACGCCCAGGAGCAACTAAAAGAGAGCGAGTACGTCCACGCCAAGGAGGTCATGGATAAGGTGATGTACTACGCCGTTAAGAAGAGCGACTACATCGTATACGGGCGAGACAGGGTGTTGAAAGCCCTAGAGATGGGGATGGCCGAGGCGGTGGTTGTGGCTGAGGAGCTGGGAGAAGACGTGGTGCTGGAGGTGATAATGAAGGCGGAGGAGAAGGGCGTCAAGGTTGAGGTCGTACCCCGCGGCGTCGAGGAGTCGAAAACCCTGATGCAAGCCTTCGGCGG
>DAITPC010000068.1:0-3596 GCA_036833835.1 Pyrobaculum sp.
ACCGCGGAGCCACCTCCCCCACCACCCAGTGATACCTCTTCTCCTGCGAGAAGCGGCCCAGCATGACGACCACCGGCTCCCTCTCTTCAAAGGGCCTGGGTCTCCCCACGACCTCCACGTGGGGCGGAAGCGGCGGGTTGAGCACCTCCGGCTCCTCGCCATACACCATCTTAGCCACCGAGGCGGTCCACCGCGAGTTCACAAGCACCACGTCTGCCGCGCGGAACGGGTCGTCCCGCATGTACCTAGGCAGAAGCCAGGTATACACCTTCCAGTACAGACTCAGCGGAAACCTGCCGTACCGCTCCATTATGTACGGATCCTCGCCGTATGCAAGCCCGGTGCCCCTAAACCTCGGGTCTACGGCAACCTCGTAGGGGAAGTGGATGTACTCCACAAGGCGGAACCTCTTGCGCCTCAGAAGCGGCTTATACGCCACCTCGTCAATAAACACCAAGTCGGGCCTAAACCTCCTCACCGCCTTCAACGCGGGGTACCACACAAAGAGCCTACTCCACAGCCCAAACGCCCTGGCGCCAAACGGCAGAGTCACAACCTCGTATCTCCTCAGGTCTATGCCGTACCACTCCAAGTAGCGCGAGGGGTCGAACTTGAAAGTACCGGCGAGTACAGGCAAAACCCCCAGCTCGTCGAGAGCCAACGTCGCAGAGGCGCAGACCAGCTGACCACCACCCGGCGAGCCCCAATAATGATGTGCGACTATGGATCTCATGGCGTAAAACAAATTACTGATCTATAAGATCTGATAAACATCTTTCGACGTAATGCTTTATTTGAGAGTAGTTAAGCACTACCTCACAAGAATTAAATTTACACTTTCTTCTAAGTCTAAGAACTTGGTATCGGTGTCTAACACGACTTAACCACATTTCCCATCCATTAGTACGTGCTTTTTTGGCGTAATAGAGATACAAAGGTAGCCCAAACAGGCCTTTTATAAATGAGAACAATGATACTGGCTGTAGTTTTAGCATTGCGTCTACACGCATCCCAAGTTTAAAGTCGTGCTCGCTGTATCCGGTTCTACCTTCTTGTCGTAAGTGTATCGCTCCTGTTTTCACGATTCTCCATAAAAACCCTTTACACTCAACGAATAGCTTAATCCACGCATCTTCATAAACGTTGAGCCAAGTGGGCAATACGAGACCATCAAGAGCTTCACGCCTCAACATTGTGTCATGCAGGCCACCTCTTATCATAAAGTTCCGTATAGAATAGCTAACCGGGTCTATGCCACGGGCACGTATATATGCTAACCTATCCCGCCACAGCTCAGTTATTTCAACTCCCCAAATCAGGCCCACCTTCTCCTCCTTTACATATCCGCTGGCTTCACCCCACCATCCATCCTTAAGTATTACATCATCGTCAAGGAAGAAGAGCCACTCGGCGGTGGTGTTCTGGAGAAACATATCTACAGCAGTTTGCCTTGCCGTGGCTCGCGTCGGCTTGTGCCAGCCGTAGAGTCTACTTCTCTCTATTACAACCTCCTTGCCGTGTTCCTGTGCGAACCTCTTCACGTATTCCCTTGTCTTGTCTGTGTCCGAGTCGTCTATAAGTATTATCACATCGTAGGGCACCTGTAGCGAAGATTTCCACACTTTGCCGAAGTAATCGCCCACCTTCTCGTAGCTGTTCTTCGTGATCATTGACAGCACAATATGTGTCATTAGTGGTGGGATGGGGAGAGGTTAAAAATCATTAACTGTTATTTGCAGGGCCGTTGTAGCTCTATGTGTTTCAAATAGGGGCTAGGATGTTGGCGGTGTTAAGCGGCGTCTACGCGCTCATAGCCTCTGTCGTCTACACGCTGATGGTGACGAGGCGCCTGCCTACGGAGGAGCTCGCCACGTTGACGGTTTTCAACGCCGGCTACGCCATAGCTCTGGCCATGCTGGGCTTCGTCACTACTTGGTATCCACGTGTGCTTGCTAGGGAGCCTGAGCGGTTCGCGGAGTTGGCCGGCGCCGGCCTTCTGACCTCTCTTCTGGCTTGGGTCCCCCTGGCTGTCTACATGGCCATCTACGGCAGGCTTGACCTTGGGGTTCTAGCGATGGGTCTGGTGCTTCTGGCGCTGTCTGCATGGCCGGCTGGTGCCTACCTCTCCGTCCACCCACAGAGGACGCTGGCCATGCTGAGCTACGTGAATCAGACAGTGAAGCTTGTGGGGGCATTTGCCGTCAGACTCAGCCCTTCAGTGTTTTCCGTCTTGCTGATAAATGTGGCCATGTCTCTGCCCACGGCCGTTGCTAAGTTTACCAAGCCGCGGATCTTAAGCGCTGTTTCCGCAGTGAGGGAGCTGATCCGCGGCGCCCCCTACCAAGCGCCTTCCCTGATAGCCACGACGATGGGAGGTCTCAGCACATATGCCGTGTTTATGGCCGGCGGCGATCTCCTCCTCTCGTATAGCTTTAATTCTGTTTCAGATCTCCAAGTCGGTCTACCCAGCCTTAACTATTGCACCCCTGATGTACGGCTCGCTCCTCACCGAGTCAGATAAGCTCAGACGGGCGCTTCTAGACGGAGCCGCCCTGCTCTACCTATACCTAGTCGCGGCGGCTGTGATGGCGAAGAGCCCCGAGTGGTACATAGCGGTTCTACGGCCGTCTGAGCTCGGTAGCGTCCAGCTGGTGGAGGCTGTGTGGCTCAACGGTGTCGCCCTCTTAGCGTCGGGCATATTTCTCCACGTAGACACAACGCTTAGAGGCGTTGAGGAGAAGGTAATCTTCACGCTTAGGGATAAGCCGGCGAAGGCCCTCGTTCTCGACATTGCCGCGGCGCCGGCGACGATTACGCTTACGTACATCCTCACCAAGACCTACGGCGCGTCCGGCATGGTTATTGCATTTGTTATATCAAACATGCTTACGGCGTCATATCGGCTCAAGTTGCTTGGGTGGAGTTATATACCTCTATTAGCAAGGCTCTACCTGCCCGCCCTCGCGACGCTTGGCTTAATTTACGCCTCCCCCATCCCGCTTCTTCCCTATGTGAAGGGAGGGGCCGTGGAGACCATAGTAACGTACGTCCCCAACGCAGTGATGCTTGTTGCGGCGGCGCTGGGGCTTTTCGCGGCGCTGTCTCCGCCTGCAAGAGAAGCTCTGTCAATACTGCTGAGGAGGCTAAGGGGCGGCTCCTCGTAGTCGCCACGGCGGCGAGGGCTTTCAGCCTGCCCAGCTCCAATCCCAATACACGGCCGTGGAGCCTTTCCACCCCCGCCGCGTACCTGTCAAGCGTTGCGCCGGGGGAACCATCGCGACCCCCGCCTCGCAGAGGGCCTAGGCCGCAACGCTCTTCCGCCAATTGCCATCGGCAAAGCCCCGCGCACAGGCCGCAACTGCCTTTTGAATAAGCCATAAATACTCTCCCCATGTGTTACGTGGAGCCGCGGCGCCTCCAGGACCCACTTAGGCGGGCCGTGGAGTCTCTTAGGGGGGACTTCCCTGGCAAGTCCTACTCGTGGGTCAGAAGAGCCCTAATGAGGCTAGGAGACGTGAGGGAGGCGAGGGACCTCTACCTTGTCTACGGCCGCCGGGAGCTGGGGGACTGGAAGCCGTTGTATCAAGTCTGGTTCT
>DAITPC010000069.1:0-3468 GCA_036833835.1 Pyrobaculum sp.
ACACGCGCTATTGCGCAAAGCCTGAAGCACAACAACCCAGATATCGGTCGTCATAGGCAGGATTTCGGCGGATAAAATATAAACCCGGGTACGCCAGGTTGTCTGTGCTGTATTATGGCCGGCCTGAGGACGTGGCTAAGGCGATTAAAAACGAGATTGAGTTGCTAACTGCCTTGCTCAACAGAGACGAGAAGCTCGACGCGTTTATCAGGAAGAAGATCGAGCTGTTGAACAGGTGCCTAGCGCAGGTGGGGAGGTTGCCGCCTGGGGAGTATCAGATTGTAGCTGTGAATACCTGCGAGATCATTCCGTTGGTATGATAGACCTGGTCATAGCTGGTGTTGTGGGGATCCTTGCCGCGCTAGGCGGTCTTTTTATAAAGGACTTAAAAGCACTGGCAATATTCACAGTTCTCATATCGCTCGCCGCGTTTCTGCTGTCTTTCCTTACGAAGATGCCTGCGATCTCCCTAGGTTTGCTAGGTCTTTCCGTGGCCGCCGTGAAGATCGGAAGGGCAGGTAAACGCGCGGTGGAGAGGAGGATACGTACATACAGATCGCGGAGGAGACTCACAAAGCTTGAAGAGGCTGTGCGGACCCTACCTGAGAATATTATAGACGTGATCCCCGCGGGGGCTGAAAGGGCTGTTCATCCAAAAATCGTGGGGCTCGTCTCTCTGATCAACGATGCGTATTCCAAGGGTTATACGGTTGACGAGCCGGACTGGTTTAGGACTGTGCGGCAGTACCTAGCGGCGGTGGGTCCTCAATTCACTGCAGATAGGACTAAGGTGGTGTCTGAATACGAGATTGTAGATCTTGAGTAGTTTTAATTCCAATTTTTGCATGGGCCCGTGTCTTTTGAGATAATGGCAAAGGATCTGGCAGGCAGGGTGGGACGTCTGTATACTAAGAGCGGCGTGGTGGAGACCCCGGCCTTATTCCCTGTGGTGGATCCCCGGAAGCAGGAGATGCCCACGGATGTCATAAGGCGATACTTTGGGCAGGTAATAACGAACTCGTACTTCGTCTACAGACTCGCCGGCGGGAAGCCGGTGCAGGTGAAGAGACTTCTCGGCTGGGACGGCGTGGTTATGACGGACTCAGGCGCCTATCAGATACTAAGGTACGGAACGGTAGATGTGGATCCCGACGAGATTCTGTTCTACCAGTCGCAGATCGGAAGCGATATCGGGGTTATACTCGACCTCCCGTTTGACTACGAGGAGCCTTACGACAGCGCCGTGCTTAAGGTAGAGGAGACGTTGAGACGGGCAAAGAGGGCGGCCGCGTTTCTGGACAAGCTAAATATGCTGGTGGTGGCGCCTATACAGGGCGCCCTTCACACCGACTTGCTCGTAAGGTCAACCCGGGAGTTGACTAGGCTGGGCTTCCACATATTTGCAATAGGTAGCCCCACCACACTGCTTGAGGAGTATAGATTCGACTTGGTCTTAAACGTCGTTGCGGAGGTGAAGCTCAACATGGCTCGGGAGGCGCCACTCCACCTCTTCGGCGCAGGCCACCCGCTCATACTGCCCTTCGCCGTGGCCCTGGGAGTCGACCTCTTCGACAGCGCGTCGTACATACTTTATGCACGTGACAACCGCATAATTTTAAGAGACCGCACCCTTCGGCTAGAGGATGTGAAGACAGAACACCTTCCCTGTAGCACTAGGCTGTGCGACATACCTGTAAAGGAACTAAAGGAGATGCCGCAACAAGAACGTGCGGTTCTAATAGCAGAGCACAACCTAGCAATACTGAGGGAGGAGCTTATCGAGATCAAGCAGAGGATATACGAGGGCACTCTCTGGGAGTATCTTGAGATGAAGGCGAGAGCCCACCCTACGCTTTACAGATACCTGAAAAACCTACGCCGATATCGCCACCTCCTCGAAAAGTTCGACCCAGAGACTCATCCAGAGCCGCACGGCCTGCTCTTTTTCCAAGACACAACGCCCTCCAGACCTGAGCCAGCAAGACATCAAATGAGGCTGGTGGAGATTGAGCCTGCGGCTAAAAAGGCCGTTGTACTCAGAGTAGACGAAAAACCATATAACAGAAGCTGGCAGTACAGACTGATAAAAAACATCGCCGAAAACGATGTTCATGTGCTCTTCTTTGACCCGGCGTTCGGCATCGTGCCGGAGGAGGTGGCCGACGTGTACCCCCTGTCTCAAAACGATACAGAAGGCGAAAATGAGGAGGCGCGCGCCTATCTATATGAGTGGCTAGAGAAATACGACGTAGTATTCACATACAACGTCGATATCCCGCTCGTCTCCAAGAAGGTGATACGTCTAAGGTCTCTCGACGACCTTGCCCGGTATATGTAATTATATGTAGAGTCTAGATGTCTCCTCTTTCTTAGCCTGCTCCTCAAGCCGCCTACGCACTTCGGCGATCTCCCTCTCGAGCTCCTCGGCCAGCTGTCTCAAACCGCTTGTATCCACCGGGAAGTTAAAAAGCCCTGAGAAGAACTCCACAGCCACGCTTGCAGCGTAGGGGTCGGCAGGTCTCGAGACGTCTGCGTATGGCAATATCACCAACGCGGGGACGTCCAGCTCTTCTAAAAAGGACGTTAAGTAGGCCAGTGGGCCTACTATCTGTAGCCCCTGTTCCAACACCTTGGCGCCGCCGGTGGGCAACCCGCTTCTCTTATATGCAGAAGTGTACACTATACGTAGTAGGTCCTCGTCTCTTTTTAACCTGCCGTCGAGCCCGCCGAAGAGAACCGCGGCCTTGAACTCGTTGGCGGCTATCCACGACGCAAGTGTCTTCGTATAGTCGTAAATAGCCGCCTCGTGTATCCCGTAGTTATTCACCACGCCCGCAACCCTACCACATGAAAAGATCTCGTTTTGCAACAGTAGCCTTTCGCCTTCTATTGAGATTATGGGCGGTTCGCCCCTATACCTAACAACCCCCACAACTTCACAGTTCCGGGCAATGTATTTAGTGGCGAGATGCCCCACTATGCCGATTCCGGCAAAGCCGGTGATGAAGATCTCGTAGTCCTCCACCGGCTTGAATACCTTGAATTCTATCTTCATATCTTGTCCAGCTTTTCGTATACCTTTGTAAGTTTGTTTATCTCCTCCACGTTTTCTATATATTCCAATTGCGAGCCACATACTGGACATATACCGCCTCTGTTGACCGCCTCGTCTAGGGTATATCTCATAAAACAGTTGGGGCAAACGTAGAAGGCGCCCTCTGCCAGAGACCGTATAAGCGACGAAATCTTCTCCTTCGCCACTCTAGACCTGTTCTTAATAGCTTGACGTATGATGTCGCTATCCACATACCACGTATATTCTATCCTATAATCCTCGGTAGTCCTCTTCTTGACCCCCACCAAGTTGTGTTTCATCAGGTACTGTAGTATCCTCCTGGTCTCCGCCGTGGATATATTCAGGAGAATCGCAACCCGGTCGTCTGTGAGGTCTTCGCCTCTTTCAAGAAG
>DAITPC010000070.1:0-3345 GCA_036833835.1 Pyrobaculum sp.
GTGTTAACCGCGGCGAGAGGCCAGCTGAAGCGTCTTGATTAGCTGGTAGTGCTTCTGCTCGTCCAGCTCTATGGAGAGGATCAACGCCCTAAGCACCGGATCCCCAAGCTTGTAGAGATCGGCTATGCCCTCCCGCATAGACGACTCCTCCTGCGCCAGCGCCTCAAGCTCCGCCTCGGAGAGGTCCACCTCCTCCGCCTTCAGCCTGCCCGACAGGTAATCAAGGATCATGGTGAGGACCTCCGCGTGTCTTAAGCTGTCCGTGGCGATTTGCATGAAGAGGGAGCGGATGAGGGGGTTCCGCACCTTGTAGGAATACGCCATGGCTCTGGTGGCCGTCTCCTGCTCCAGCCTTATCCTGGACTTGATGACCTCCTCCAGCTCGGCCTGGGGCTCTCTCTGCGCTAAAACGTTGGCAACCACCTTGGCAAGTTCAGTGAGGTCAAGAGGCCCCCGCACCCCCCTCTTAGCCGCGTCGATGAAGATCTCCGCGTGGCTCCTAATAAGCGACATCGCCCTCTCGTCCTGCGCCACCACCTGCACCAGCTCCCCGCCTCTCTTCCCGGATAGGTACATGGACACCGCGGCGGGGGTGAGGCCCAGTAGCCTGGCCGTCTCGTTTACGCCGAGCCCCCTCTCAACCAGCTCCCGCGCCAGCAGAGCCCTGACGGCCGACAACACCCGCTCCACGTTCATGCCTAAGACCCGGCAGTGGGTTAAATACGTTTCAAGCCGTAGGCCGTTAACACTTATAAACACGGCCCCACAGGGGGCCATGTACCGGGTGTATGAACGGAAAATGCAACTGTCCATAAAAATCTCAAAGGGGGCAGACGAGCAGGCTAGGCTGAGGAAGCTGGAGAGGTGGCCCCGAGAGGCAGGCACCACCGTGGTGCTCGACGAGTCGGGCTCCAACTTCGGCAAGCTTGTGCAGATATACGCCGCTGACTACGGCCTGGAGCTCGGCGAGAAAAAATGGGACATCAACACGGAGGGCGACGCCATAAGAGCTAAGCTGGAGATACCCCTCCGAAAGGGCGGAGAGGTGAGGGGCAGGGCCGTCATGGACGCCACAATACCCAAAACCCCCGCCGGCGAGGAGGGCAACAACTACGTATACACAGCCGACGTCCTCTACTACATGGAAATAGACGAGCAGGTCTTGGCGGAATCCACGACGAGCGGGATGGTGGAGTTCAGCCTCTAGACGAGTACGGATACCTCCACCGTCTGGGGCACGTCCAGTAGCCCTAGGAAGAGGGCAGTTGGGATGACCCTCTCTTCTGCGTGCTCCCTACTCAGCATGTAGATGTGCTTAACCACGCCGAGTGTCTTCTTGGCGCCCTCGGCCCGGCCGTACTTCACCTCCACGCCGATGTACGCGTCGCCGCTTCTCACCACGGCGTCGACCTCCCCGTTGTGCCTAAGGTAGAACACGTCGTACAGCCGGGCTAGATGCGTCACGGCGGCCGCCTCGGCCAGGGCGTGTTCGTCGGGGGGCTTCGTCATGGTCCAGCGGGCGAAGGCGCGGTAGATAAACGGGTCGACGAAGTAGAACTTCTTCTCCTTCCTCGGCTGGACCTCGCCTGAAATGTCCATGGCGTATACGGTCTTAAGGAGAAACATCTTTTCGAGCAACTCCACGTAGCTTACAGCGGTCTTGACTGTCCCGACGCCGAATGACTTAGAAATGGCGTGGTAGCTGAATCTAGAGGGTGTTTTTTCCACGATGGCCCTCGCCGTAAGCTTGAAAAACGTCTCGCTTCTCCGGAGCTTGTTTAAATCGCTGAGCACAGCAGAGACGAAGTCGCCATATGCGGAGGAGACTCTGCCGTGTTTGAAGTACTCCCGCACGGCGTTGGGAAAGCCCCCCACGGCGAGATAAGTCTCGAAGACGTCGACTAGGCGTGAGACGTACTGTAGAAAACGCATGTGGTTGCTAAGCACAAACTCCAGCCCGCCCCGGGGCAACCTGAGTCCGAAAAGCTCTACGAACCTGCCGAAGGGCAGAGGCAACATGACCAAGTTCCTGCCGTGGCCCCTCCTGCCGGCGAAGGTCTCAGCCTCCCTCCTCGCCGAGATGGAGAGAGAGCCCGAAAGCACCAACACGTCATTTCTGAAATAGCCCATGTCTATCATGCTCTTAACAGCCCTAAACCACTCCCTGGGATACGTCACCTCATCAAGTAGTATATATGACGAGGAGATGCCCTCCGCCCTCCTCACCTTTAGATACATCCTAAGCACCTCAGCAAGCTCCTTGTAATCCGCGATTGCGTCGCAGGAGAGGTAGAAGACGGACTTCGGACGGACGCCTCTCTCCAGAAGCTCCTTCACCAGCAGTATAAGCGCCGTGGATTTACCCACCTGCCTAGGCCCAAAGACGAAATTCAGCGAAAACGGCCTGAGCGACAGCCGGTCTATGAGATCCGGCCTCCACCTAACCTCAGACTCCGCGTACCGACGGTAGATCTCCACCTCCTCTACCCCCTCTCTAGACACCCACCAGGGGTTAAAATCCTCAATCATGTTTACTTACACTCCACAAAGGCTTAAAAATGTTGTGGATCCAAACTCCACAAGGTTTTATAAAATCCAAAGAGACATGCGCGCATCGAGGTGGTGGCGAGCCTCCCAGCCAAAGTCGGCGTATGGAGAGTCTGCGACGTGGCAGACCTCCTCAAAACAGCTGAGGGACGATGTGTGGGGCGTGGATGTCTCTGCGCTGATCCAAGCGCTTGAAGATGTCGGGGAGCCGGCCCGGTTCACAAACCCCTTCTCATTGAGGGGGCTCCACCTCATGCTCCGCCGCGGCACCGGCAGACTCCCCCATCGTAGACGGCAGGCTGATACACGCAGGTCCCGTAGACCGCCCCCAGGAGCTGGCGGAGAGGATACGGCAAGCCCTCAGCGGCGTGGGAAGATCCCAGCGCAGTCCACCTCGCCCCTAGCCAGCCGCTCCATGAAGCGCGTATACGCCTCCCACGTGTCGAAAACCCACAAGTTCACTCCTGGGTAGGGCCGCGGCGGCGTCTTCAGCAACTCCTCCAGCTCCGCCGCCGAGAGCCTCCCGTAGTAGTGGCAGGGCTCCTTCAGCAACAACAGACGTCTATACTCCCGTGCCAAGTCCTCCGTCACGGGGGTGCCGGGGGCCCCCTCCACCTCCTTCAGAAGCGGCTCCACGTCGTCCAGCGAGATGCTATTTCTGAAACCCCGGCGCGTCCACTCCTCCACCACGGCATAGAAATAGAGCACTAGGTCGTCTATGTACGGCCCTGCGTCGTACATCAACACTATGGGGTGGTTCAGCCAGCCACTCCGGCCGTCTCTCAACACGCCCCTCCG
>DAITPC010000071.1:0-1063 GCA_036833835.1 Pyrobaculum sp.
GGAGTACCCCTGCATCTCCCAGTACCCGGGCACTGGGTCATGTAGAACTTCCAACGCACCGAAGTACTTCACGCTCTTCCAAGCATAGCGGGTTGGCACCACGAGCCTCGCCGGCGCGCCGTGTTTCTTCGGCAGAGGCCCCCCGTTCATAGCCCAAGCTATTACAGACGTCTCCTCCATGAGGGCCTCCAAGGGGAGGGAGGCGCTGTAGCCGTCGACCCCCCACGCCAGCGTATACTGCCCATAAGGCCTCGCCTCCTCCAGCAGAACTCTGGTCTGCACGCCGCGCCAAACCACCCGTTCCACGCTCCAGCCAGTGACGCAGTGGAAAGGCGCCACCAGATCCACACAGGGGTACCGCTCCATCAGCTCCCTCATGGGGAGCTCAAGAGGCCTCTCAACCGCGCCGACGATCCTAATTACATGTCTCTCCAGGTGGACATCCGGCGGCTCAAAGACGTCGTAAATCACAAACCTATGCGCCTTTACTTGATTAGGCGGCCACGGCAGATCCAGCCTAACCTCCCTACATTCCATGAGATAGCTCCGATTCTCCCAATTAAGCATTGAGAGAGAGACCCCCGGCCGTCTCGTCCTCTCCGCCATAATCCTGTAGACCTCCCGAAACGCAAATCTCCCCGTAAAAGACGTTGATGAAGTTGAGGAAGTCACGTCTATAATCCAGATCGCCTCCACGGCGAGAGCACCTCCACGCCGCGCTCTAAATTGCGCTACGCTCTCAACCTTCCCAGCGCCACTCAAGCCACCCCGCCCGCGTCCTCAACTCGGCCCTCGTTGGGGGTATTGCTACCTCTCTTCTCTCTTTTCTCCCCATATAACTTATATGCCCTTATCATAATGGCATAGAGAAACAGCTTATACGCCACCTCTGAGCCCTCCTCCCACCACCACTTTTTACAAATCTCCGCCACCCTCTCCAGCTCCTCTACCGTGATTTTATCCACATCGCCCTTGGTAGCCACGGACTTGATAAACTCAAGCTCTTCCTTCGTAATGGGGTTCGCCTTGACGCCTGCCGTCAGCCTCACAAATTCACGCACGA
>DAITPC010000071.1:1163-3233 GCA_036833835.1 Pyrobaculum sp.
CTTGACGGCTTTCTCCAAAGAGAAAATTCTGCCACGAAGCTCCGCAACCCCGCTCTCCACCAACTCAACTCTACCTCTTAACAACTTTAAATCTTTCTTCACATCGTCAAATCTTTTCTAGATCTCAGCAAGTTTGTTATCTATTTGTGCAAACTTTCTGCCAAGCCCAAACAGCGAACCACCCACATGCTTATAATAGTGAGAGAAAAGCCGACTACGTAGGCAACGACCTTATCCAAGCCCTATCTTCCTCCGTTATATATAAGCTTGACGACAATGCGTTAAGGACTGCAACGTCAAGAAGCGCCGAGGAGAGGCGGGTGGGGCAGGAGCACCAAGACGTATATGCCTATGGCGATAAATACCACAAGGCCCATGGGTAGGGCCAGTTTTATCCACTCTTTGAAGCCTATCTTAAGCACGGTGGCCAGCACGATGTTAGGCACGTTGCCCGGTATCGTCAAGCCGCCTGAAATGACGAGCGAGATGAGAAAACTCCGCAAAGTCTCCACGGCCATTTCGGGCACAACAAGCGCGGCGACAAGCGTGGCGTTGTCGGCGACGGCGGAGAGCAGGCCGAAGACGTAAAGCACCTCCCTGCCCAGATCAGCCACTATCTCCGCCACAGGCTTGAAAAACTCCCCCAGAATAGTCAAGGCGAAGATGAAGATGAAGACCCTCGCCGCCCTTGAAAACACCTCCCGGAGCTCAGGCTCGTAAGGCTCCACCTCCACCCCCACAGCCCGCAGCTTCTTCAAAGTGAAGTATGCATACGCCGCAAAAAACGCCACCACGATAAACACAGCGTCAAAAAGCACGTCGACGAGGTAGAAGAAGCCCTGCTTCAACTTCGCAATTGCAATAGTGGAGAGAGGCTCGCCGATGGGGAGAAGCGCCGCGCCTGCGCCTATGGCGAAGGCCCCATAGACGGCGGCCCTCGCCTTATAGCCGTGGGAGGCGTTGGCGAAGCCTAGAAGCTCAGCCAGCACAGCAGCCGCCACGATGGCAGAGATAACGCTGCTGGAGAGGCCCAGTATAAAGATTAACAACGCCAAAACCCCCGGCCTTGCAAACACATCAGCCTTAGCCGCCAGCTTGTGCCTAAGGACGTAAAACGCCAAACCCGCCGCCAACACCACCTGGGTTATGCCAACCGGCACGTAGCCTATCCCCGGCTGATAAACAGCCAACGGGTGCAGAAGAGCCTCCTCCAGCAGATGCAAACTCCAGATGCCCTCCAAAGTAGCCCCCGCCACCGCCATCGCCAAGAAAAACAACTCAAGGTTATGCTCCACTCTCTTCGAGAGGATAGGAAGCGCTATCAGCAACACAAGAAACACCAACTGAAGCAGAGGCAACTCCATAAACCCCACTAAAAAACCCCATTAAAAACATAACCACGAAAACGCCGCCAAACGCTAGGTGACGGTCGATAAGTCTTCCACCGCCTCGCTCAACGCATGCGACACACCCTCTAGAGACCGCAAACCGCCAAGATCTTTGGCCAAGGCGGCAAGGTGCCGAGACGCGAATGCCTCTCTTAACGTCCGGGTCAGCCCCGTGGTATTGATACCCGTGAAGGTCAAGCGCCAACGCGGTCCACGCCGCTTACCCTCATGCCCAGCATCCCTCAACAGACTGACAAGCCGCTCCATCTTATTCGCCGACACCCTAGGAACGGCCTCAAGCCACCCCTCTTCTGTCTTTGCCACGGCCTCAACTTATCCAGCTCCAGCCGGAGGAGGGCCGTCATAAACGCCTTCCCGGCTTGAAACGCCTTACACACGGCGTTGCAGATGAGACCGCGTTTTAGATACTTCAACGCCAGCCTCGCCTCCCCCAAAGCCTCAAGAAGCCGAGTATTCACATACGCCGAGTCGCTCGGCCTAGGCAGAGGCCCCACCACAAGCTCCACGACCATGAAAGGTCGCGTCCCTCTTTAAAAGCCTTAGAAATGGCGTAGGCCCTGATACAGACGCCGCCACGGCGGCTAAGTAAAAGGCTTCGCTTTCCCGCGCCTTTTACGACGTGAAATCTGAAACGCAGGACATGGCCACCGCGATGATGCCT
>DAITPC010000072.1:0-3157 GCA_036833835.1 Pyrobaculum sp.
TTCTGCTAGACGCCGGGGAGGGCGCGCAGTATAGGCTTCTGCAGGTAGGCGTGTCGCCGGCCTCCCTCACCCTCGTGGCCGTCACCCACCCGCATGAAGACCACGTGTTGGGACTCCCCGGCCTGGTGCTGACCAGCAAATTCCTGGGGGGCAGGCTCAGGGTGCTGGCGCCAAGGTCTATGCACGAGGCCCTGGAGAGGCTGGGTGTGGAGGTGGGCGACAGCTACGACGGAGGGCGCCTCAAGATAAGATGCGTGGAGGTGTGCCACACCGTCGACGCCTGCGGGTGGCTTCTGGAGTGGGACGCCGGGTTTAAGCTCGACCTCTCGAAGGTCGCCGGCCTGCCTAAGTGGGCCTTGACTAGCCTCATCAAGGGGGAGCCCGTGGAGGTGGGGGGCCGCGTCGTCAGGCCTGAGGAGGTGGCGGACCCCTCCCACAGGAGGTTCCGGCGGCTTCTCTACACCGGCGACACAGGGCCCTGCCCGGACATGTGGAGGAGCGTTGGGTGGGTGGACGTGTTGATCCACGAGGCCACCTTCGCAGACGACGTGGACCCCCGCAGAGCTCACGAGGAGGGGCACTCCACCGTGGCAGACGCGGTGGAGGCGGCGAGGGCGGTTAAGGCGTCGGTCCTCATCCTCACCCACATCAGCGCGAGGTACCCCAACAAGGAGAGACACAGAGTCCTGGCACGGGCCGCCCAGCCCCCGCCACACATCTACGTGCCGGAGGACTTCGACACCCTCCTCGTCAAGCTTTGACGGCGACGTAGACAACGGTCGTGGCGAGGGGGGCCAGCGGCCGCAGGTAGTCGAGCCGCTCCAGCCACCTCAGCCTGAGACGCCTCTGCAACAGCCTGGTGGGGAGCGGCGGGAGGAGGTAGATGGGTCTGGCCTCCACCAGCTTGAGGCCCGCCCTCCTCAGCGCGGCCCTCACGTAGAAGTAGGAGTAGTAGGTGAAGGGTATCTCGCCGTGTGCCGACTCCCACCTGCCCTCCACGACGCCGCGTAGAAGCGCGTTTTTCAACCCGCCGAGGCCTTGATACAGCAAGTATTCGTAAAGCATGTCTAGGCAGACTGCGTTGTCCACGTCGGCGATGAATAGGCCGCCTCTCCTCAAGACGTGCGACGCGGAGGCGAAGGCGTCTGCCAGCCCCGAGATGTGGTTGTAGACGCTGCCAAACGCCGTCACGGCGTCGAAGCTTCCCGTCTTGAGGGGCAGATGGCCGGCGTCTCCGTTTATCCTCTCGCCGCATCTACACGTCTCGAGAGATCTGAAGGAGATGTCGAGCGACACCACGTGGGCCCCCCTCCTCCGCATATATAGGCTCCAGAACCCCGTCCCAGCCCCTACGTCGAGAACCCTCATCCCCGGCTTTATGTACCTGTCGATGACCTCGCCGAGTTTTCTATACAGTAATCTGTAGTATTCCATCCGGAGATAGATGTCGCTGTAGATGTGGGCTATGGCGTCGTAATACGCCGCGGCCTCGGTCACCTTGGCTCTATCCTGAAGTCTACTGAGAGCTTCCTCCTCAGCTTCTCCAGCTTTGTGACTCCCCTGGAGAGCACAACGCCGAGGTACTCCTCCGGGACCCTTATCACGATTAGGCCGTCCCGCTCCTCCAGCTTGATCTCGCTAGGGGGCACATAGCGCTTGAGCGCCGATATGACCATGGAGTACACCCTGCGGCTGGGCGCCCTCTCCTCCACCCTCTTTATGGGGACCACGAAGGTCTCCTCGCCGAATACGTAGATCTCGTACTCCACCTCGTCTGTGAGGAAGTCCTTCACGAGGATCACGGGCCTCGCGAGGTCCTCCTCTCTCATGCCGGCGGGCACCTTCACCACCATGGAGAGGGCGTAGATCTTCTTCACCTCCCCATCCTTCATGAAGATCACCGTGTCTATTATCGACGGTATCATGCCCAGCTCCACCCTCCTGATGAAGCGCTGGATGGCGTCTATCGGCGACGTGGCGTGCACAACACCGGCCATGCCGACGCCCGCCAGCCTCAGGTCCACGTAGAGCTGGAAATCCGCCGTGTCTCTCATCTCATCAAATATGGTGTAATCGGGACGCGAGAGGAGCAGGAGGTCGTGCAACTCCTCCGACGTCGCCAGGTTCTTGGAGAGCTGGGTAATGGCCGGGCTCAGCACCATGTCTCGCGGCGATTCTATGGTCTTCACCATCTTTCCCTTACTTAGGTAGAACTCCGCCAAGGCCTGGGCGAAGGTGGTTTTCCCCGCGCCCGGCGCCCCCGCGATCAAGATCCCCTCGGCACTCTTCTCAAGCCTCTCCAACACCCTCGGGTCCAGGTTGTAGTCTTCAATCCTCTTCCTAACCACCGGCTTGGTGGCGGTTATCTCCAGCCGCTCGGAGACAGGCGGAAATACTATGACGATCCTGTGGTCCTTGTGCTGGATAATCAGTGAATGCGGCCTCCTGATCTCGATCTTAGTCCTGGGGCTAAGCCGGGAGGCCTCTGAAACCAGCTCCCTCACAATTACGTCGAGCTGTTGCCTAGTGAGCGGCTCGGGATATAGCTGGACGAGGCGCCAGTTGCCCGGCCTGCCCACCTTGCCGAGAGGCGGAAGACCCTCCTTCAGGTGGACAGACATTACGTCTTTCTCGAAGAACTTCTCTATCGTCAACACCTCGCGGGGCTTGCCGAGGTAGAGCACCTGGATCCCCTGCACAGCCGCGGCGTCTCTAGCAAGCTCGTCGCTTGTCACGTAGATACAGCCGTTCTCCCTGGCAAACCGCCTGGCGTAGATGTCGAACTCGCCGGGCTCAAGCCGCCTCCCGGCTGGCACCACCTCTATCTTCACGAAGTCGGAAAGCCCCAGCTTCTCCACGACGTTGTGCAGATCCTTGAGCTCCTCCACGGCGACGATGCCAACCCCGTCGCCCGCTCTAGCCAGCGACACGAAGTGCTCCACCATCTCCGACAGGATGAAGAGGGTTCCCCTGACCCTCCCGCCGACCACAGCCTCTTTAAGAGAGCCATCCAATATCACAGAGCTGTCGACGATGTATTTATCCACCGACGCATATTAGGAGGAGATATAAATATCTTCCAAAACGCGAACCGCAGTTTCTTACCCCTCATATTAAAGAGGGCTAGATTTGGCTTTGCGGTGCTTCACGCGTCCAG
>DAITPC010000073.1:0-3076 GCA_036833835.1 Pyrobaculum sp.
AACCCAACGCCATTCTTCGGCGGCGTGTTGTGTGTATTCGCGTGGTTTTTGTGTTGTTGTCTTTTGGGGCGTGGCGCGTGGGCTGGCGGGGGTTTTGGTGTTGGGTTTGTGGGTAGGGATTTGGCGTTGGTTGTATGGGGTTGCGGCGGTGGGCGGCTGTGGGGGTTGTCTTATGCGTAGCTTGGCGCGTCTGTGGATGTGTTTGTGGCTCACATGGGGGTTGGAGGCGCCGCCGGGGAGGGGGTGATTACGTCGACGTGATGAAGCTGACCCGTTAATCAGCCCGGAGGGGGGCGGATCTGGGGCGGTGCGACTCGTGGCGAAGTGTCGCCTCGGGCTAGGGTGGGGTTGCTTTCTGTGACTGCCTCAGATGCTACTGGCGGCGTTGGCGCGCATCTCGTCGGGGGAGGCGGCGGTGAGGTCGCAACGGAGAGGGTGTGAACTCCGTTGGCTTGTTGCGGCGTGGGGAGGGGGTTGTGTGGGAGGTTAGATGGCGGGGGCTGTGCCGTAGTGCCGCGCCGGGCGTTGCGATAAGTTCCGTGGGGTGTAGTTTGTCTTATCGCCGGGGGGTTGGTGGGTTGGTTGTGTTTATCTGCGTCGCCTCGTGGGGCTGTGGTGGGCTGGGCGCTGGCTGGTGGTTGTGGTGGCGTGGCCGCCGCGGTTGGGCGTCTCGGCGGCGGGAGTCGCCGTGTGTGGTTGCGTGTGCCGGCCTTGTGGGGCTTGGTGTGGGGTTGTGGTGAGTGGGTTATCTTTGGCGTAGGTGTAGGATTTTTAGGAGCGCGTATGTGGCTGGGGTTGGTTTGCCGTTTTTTGTGAGGCCGTGTTTTTCGAATTCTCTTAGGATCTTCCTCGCGCTGTCTTCGGGGGGTTGGTTTTGTTCTAGCGTTTTCAACAGGGTGCGTCTGCTCTTTGCTCTGGGGTCTAGTAGTCTGCCTGCGTATAGGAGTGGGCGGAGGTCGATTTCTACCACCTTTTCTGAGTGCTCGGCCATGGTGTAGACCGCGCGTAGGTCTGCGTCTAGGTGGGCTACGGCTAGTGTGGCGGCTGTGAAGAGGCAGAGGGCGAGGGCTCTGACGCCGCCGCCGATGTCTAGGTAGTATTCGTGTCGTTCCGAGAAGAGCTCCACCGCGTCGCCGACGCATGTCCAGAAGTCCTCGGGGTTCAGCGTCTTGGTCTCCAGCTGGGCTTGTATCGCCTTGGCGTATAGCCCCAGCTCCTCCACGGCGTTTTTAGTCCTGTCGTTTTCCGGGCTTACCGTGGCCAGGACGATCTTGCCCGGCCTGCATCTGTTGGCTGAGGCCATCACGTGGTGGTATGCGAAGCCCAGAGACGCGATTAAGACCCGCACGTCTTTCACCAGACACGTATTTATATCTGTAAAGAGGCGTCCGGGCCTCCGCCTCTTCTTTACAAATATAGATTTTTTCCCAAATGCCCTTGACAAGTATAAATATTAATATTTAAATTTTGCGGCTTTCCGGCTACTATGCAGGAGTTTCCGGGGGTTGTGTCTCTGCTGAGGTTCCTCAGGAGGAGCGGCAGGCTGGGGGAGGTGGACAAATTCGCCTCGGCCCCCGACGCCGACTCCGCCGTTGAGGTGTTGAGGGAGGCTATGAGCCTGGTCTATAGGTCTAGGCGGGGCGCGTACTGCCACGAGGAGGAGATCAAGGCGGAGGAGGCGGAGAAATATAGATATCTATGCGGCAGGGGGTGCGTGGTTGAGGAGGGGGGCAAACACATACTGAGGGTTAGGTGTCCGAAGTTGCCGGGCGAGGAGGAGCTGAGGAGGCTTCACGACGAGTTGAGGGCCGGGAGGCTTAAGCCCAGCTACTTGGCGGCGCTTGCGCTCGCGAGGGGGAGGGGGCCATGAGGTCTGCCGTCGGCAGGTTTAGGGGCTTCTTGTCTCTCTCGGCGCGTGTGGCGGTTAACGTAGAGGCTATGAACATGGTGGAGGCGATAGGCAACGTGGTTAGACATAGGAAGGCCTCCGTGGTTTATAAACTGGGCGACAGATACGAGGTGCGGACCGTCCCGGTTATCTCCGGCGAGGCCCTCCGCCACGCGTTGCAGGCGGCGCTTGTAGACGTGGCGGCGGGCGGCGGGCTTCCTGTCTGCCACTGGTGTAGGAGGTATGAGTTTGTCAAGAGGGGCGTGGTGCTGGACGACTTCTTCAGCGATTTTGAAGGCGTTGGGAAGTTCCAGGAGGTGGCCAAGGGGGACATATACAAAGCCGAGAGGCTGGTGATGGAGAGGTGCGTGGTGGAGGACGTGGGCGGCTTCTTAATTCCCACCGGGACGCCGATAAAGAGGACTTCGGTTTTTGAGGTGGGGTATATGGTGCCGGCGGTGGCGGGGGGCAGGGTGGCGTACGGCTTCGACGTTCAGTTCCACGTGAGGCACGCGCCGGAGGCCCAGGCGAAGGCCTCGCGTGGAGGGGAGATCCAGCCTCAGTCTATCTACAACGTGGAGTCCGGCTCTGCCCTTTACGCGGTGGGCGTGAACGTGGAGCTTTGGCGCATAGGCGTCGCCGGCGACGGGACCGCGTTGGGGGACCGCGCCGCGAGGGTCAGGGCGGCGCTTGCCGCTCTCGTCTCCGTCTTAAACGGCGACGTGAGAGTGGGCGGTCACTGGAGTAGCTACAAGCCCTTCTGGTCTCTTGAGAGCGCCGTGGTTGTCTTCTCAAGCCCACTGCCCATCTCGGCGGCGCCTGCGGTGGACGAGGGCTACATAGAGGAGACCGTTAAGCTGGCGGAGGCGAAGAGGGAGGTGTACGGCAAGGTGGTGGGGGAGGTGAATTATAAGATCTTGGCCCTCGGCGGGGGGCGTCTAAACGGCGAAAGAGTGGAGGCGGCGAGGGACGTGTCTGAGTTCTTGAAGAAGCTGGTGAAGTACGGCGTTGAGTTCGGCGGGGGTGGATGATCTTGCTCCGCGCGTTTTTTAAATTCCACTGGGGCTTCTGGGCGCGTCCGCAGATCTTCACAGCTAGGCAGCCCACCATGACGGTGCCTCCCCCCTCTATGTTCGTCGGGGCTCTCGCCAGGGGGCTTGCGGAGGTGGAGAGGGCCAGGGGCGGGTG
>DAITPC010000074.1:0-3011 GCA_036833835.1 Pyrobaculum sp.
CCGAACAGGAGCAGTAGGGGTTAAGGCTCGGGGCAGCATACTTATAAAGGCGTGGACTAGTCCCAAAACGCCTTCGTTGATGCAAACTGTTTTTCCGCGTCTAAAATAGCGGTCCAGAGGTCATCCCCCTCAAAGACCTTGTTGAGGATCTTCACGGCGGTTTTTGGACCAACGCCGTGTGCCAACTGGACCACGACGCCGACCTTGCCGTGTTCGAGCACAAGAGAGGCGCTCTGTTGCAACTTCTCTAGGATCCTCCTTTCCTCCGCGCTCATCCTCTGCCTGAGTTTGTATTTGTTCAAAACCTGTCTCGCCTTTTCTAGGTCTATTCCTTTTAGCACCGCCAACGTCCTCACGCCGCATCTCTGGCAGTAAACGTCGTCAGGGATCACAGAGGCTCTTGCCGCATATGACCAGCCGCAGTTGAGACAAAGCAATGTCACGTTTCTGTTCATGATTCTCTTGCGGGCGAGGTCGGCGAGAGCCTCCCTGGAGAGTCCTTTATACGAGAAATCCACCCGCAGAGCCTCCTCTAGAATTGGCTTCTCAAGCGCAGTAGGCTTCGCAAGCCTCTTTACTGCTATGCCGCCCTTGGCCAGAGTCTCCAGCAGGGAAAACAGCGCCTTCACGTCCAGCTTCTCCACAAACACCTCGTTAAGCGCCTCCAAGCCCGGCAAGTCGTCTAGATACGCCTCGACAAGCCGGCTGGGGACCTCCTCGGCGTCTTTCGCCACAAGCCCCGTTCTCCTAGCCACTTGGAAAAACCGGTACCTAAACATCTTCGAGTTCTTCACAGCGTTCCTAAGCGTAGTGTAGACGTAAGACGGAGGCTTCTTGAACACTTCATCCAAGGCCTGCAGAGGGACGAAGTCCCTAAATATCAACAATACTCTGTATGCATCAGCCCTGTATCCCACAGGTCCTACGTAGCCAGAAAGCGCGTAGGAAAGGTAGAGGCCTAAGGCCTCGTTTCCCTTAGACCCCAGGCAGCTATGAATCACCGCGTATTTGTTCCCCACGATATGTACCTGCAACCTCCCAGGCTCCGGTATAAGCCCCTCCTCGATGCCCTCTAGGTCAACCGGCAACTCCGCATCCCCCCTCACCGCGGATCTAAGAAGCTCCGCGCGTTTACGACACGCCTCCTGCGCCACCTCATACGGCACTGGTATCTGCTCGCCGACCCACGCTGGCAACGCCCCAACAACGTCGTAGTCCGGGTAGAGATAAACCACGTCGTCTTCACGCCTAGTGAAAACCCACGCCCTGCCAGACAACACCATCTTCGTCCCAGGCTCTATGGAGAAGACGAATTCCCTATCTAACTCACCCACGGACCTGCCGGTGGACTCGTCCACGGCTCTGTATTTTTTCTCGTCGGGTATTGTGGACACGTTTTCAAAGTAGTACCTGAGGCTGCCCCTCCTCGGCCTCAGCCCTTTAAGGAGGCGATGCCTCTCGGCGAAATCCAGCACTATCCTTAGGTCGTCTTCCGTCAGGTTTCTGTAGGGATGAGCCCGCCGCACCACCCGCAACACATGCCCCACATCCACCTCCCTGCCCTCGAGCCTAGCCTCCAGCGCGATCCCCACCACCTGGTGCAGAAGGACGTCAAGCGCGTTTTCATGGTACTCCACATCGCCTTCCAGCAACCCTTTAAGGGCCCTCTCGGCAATAACCTCAGACTCCAACAAATCCTCCAAATCCGAAGCCACCACGACACCCCGGGAGATCTGCCCCAGCCTATGTCCGCTCCTCCCCACCCGTTGGAGAAGCTTGGAGGTCTGCCGCGGGGAGCCGTACTGCACGACCAGCTCGATATCGCCTATGTCTATCCCCAGCTCCAGACTCGACGTGGCCACGACAGCCTTCAGCTCGCCTCTCTTCAGCCTGTCCTCTACAGAAATCCTATGTTCGCGAGACAAAGAGGAGTGATGCACCTCCACCACGTCGCCAAGGAGACGTTTAAGCCTAGAGGCAAGAAACTCGGCCCCATCCCTCGTGTTTGTAAAGACTAACACCGCGCCCTTAGAACTCTTTATGTACTCACCGACCTTCCTTATCCTCGCCACGGCCTCAGGCGTGGCGTCGAGCTCCTCAGCGTTTATGTAGTCCTCGTCTATCGGCGTCGGCAAAACCACGTCTATCTCATACGCCTTCTCCCCAGACACGTCAACTACCTCCACCGTCCTCCCCACGCCGCCCAAAAACCCAGCTACAAGCCCCGGGTTGCCCACTGTGGCGGAGAGACCAACCCGTTGAAGCTCTCCAGCAAGCTCGATGAGCCTCTCCAGCCCAACGGCAAGCTGAACCCCCCTCTTACTTCCAACAAGCTCATGAACCTCATCAACAACCACAAAACGCACGTTCTTCAAACTACGCCTAAGTCTCCGATGTAGCAACAAAACCTGCAGAGACTCAGGCGTGGTGATGAGCAGGTCGGGGGGTCGAGACGCCAAAATCCTCCGCTCAGACTCCGAGGTGTCGCTATGTCTAACCGCAATGGTAAATCCCAACTTGTCGACCAAGACGTAAAGCCGCCTCAGCAGATCCCTATTAAGCGCCCTAAGAGGCGTGATATAGAGTGCTCTAACGCCGCTCCCAGACGTCTCAAGCATCCTCGAAAATATGGGAAACAACGCGGCCTCAGTCTTGCCAAACCCCGTAGGCGCTATGATCAAGGTGTGCACGCCAGAGAGCACTTTAGGTATGGCGGCCGTCTGCGCCGGCGTTGGGGAGGTGTACCCAAGCTCCTCTATAGCCTCCCTGAGCTTTGGATGCAACAGTTCAAAAACCACGACGGCGAAACCCTACGTCAATTTAACCTTAGTGGCGCGGCCACTCGATGGAGTTTAAAATCTCGGGGATCCTCCCCCTGGCCTCCTCGCGTAGCTCATCGTAGAAGTTCCGCCCAGTGGGATCTATCATAACAGTAAGCGGGCCGAAGTTCTCCACCTCGAATACCCACATGGCCTCGGCCATGCCTAGGTCTAGCCAATACACGTCGACGA
>DAITPC010000075.1:0-2771 GCA_036833835.1 Pyrobaculum sp.
TACTGCTCGCCGACGAGCCCACCGGCAACCTCGACAGCGCCACAGCCAAGGTGGTCATGGACACCTTCCTCAACCTCAAGAAGCAACTCGGCATAACCATCGTGATGGTAACACACAACCTGGAACTCCTCCCCTACTGCGACCGCCACGTAAGAATGAGAGACGGGAAAATCGTGGATTAGCCCCAGGCCTCCCGGTTCGAGAGATAGCGCAAAACATGGTTCTGTGTGGTGTTGCACCCGTTTTTTCGTAGCCAGTCTGTGAGGATGTGGAGGATTAGTTCTGTGTTGTGTTTGCCGACGGCTTTTTCCAGAACTTCATACACCCGCCACGGCTCCTCCACAAGAAAGTAGTCGAAAGACCTCCCAAAGACAGCCAACACCCTATAATGCACAAGAGCACGCAGAGAGAAATTCAGCGAGCCGTAGAACCTAACCAAGAGGTCTCTGGTGAGGCACATATCAGCACCTTATCCTCTCCCCTATCTTGCCGCCTGGTCCCCTGATGTCCACGGCGTTTTTCTCTTCTATATTCACAACGACATCGAAGAGCGTGTCGAGGTTGTGCAGATCTCTAAGCGATACCACAATTGCTTTGCCTCCTCTCGCCGTCTGTAGCTGAATACGTAACACTGTGTATGCCACGGCAAGGCCGTACAGCGTTGTAAGCGCCTCGAGCCCCCTGATAAACACCGCGTCGCCATCCGCGGAGGCCACAGCGGCGAGGAGCTCCTCTACGTTTAGATCCACGCCCACCACGTCCACCCCGAACTGCTCCGCATAAGCCGCGCCGGCGCCAGACACAGCGATGTACAAAGCCCTCCTCCCCCTCTCCCTCAGCGCCTTAGCCGCCTTGAGCATAAGCCAAGTCTTCCCCGCGCCAACCGAGCCCACTACCGCGTGAAGCAGGCCCTTATACAGCCCGCCCACCGCCTCGTCTAGACACGTGCCGGTTTCAAGCCGCTCTAACCTCACCTTCGCCGGGGTCTCCAGCGCCAGGAATGTGAGGCCTTTACCCTCTCTTATGACATACGGTAGGGAGTACCCTGCCCTCCCGCCGCGTATCTTCTTCACCAAAACCTCCCTAACGGCGCCGTAGGGGTAAACCTCGTATACCAGCTCTATCACGTTGTCAGCTACGTATGTAATTTTGGCGGCAACCTCCTTCTCTGCCGTTAAAAACACATCTACTCCCCACCGCTTCACGGTCCTGTATAAGATATTGTGAAGAACGTCAAGACCGCCGCCCGCCGCCAAGATCTCCGTAATGGAATCTATAACCAACGCCTCCGGCCTCTCCCGCGCCACAGCCTTAAGAAGAGTATTAAAAACGGCTCTACTCCAGCCAGTGGAGCCTTCCAAAAAATCAGCCGCTCTCCAAACCTGTAGCCAAAACTAGCCTTACGCCGGAAAGACTCCTCATCTTCAAACATAGAAACCCAAAACACCTTCCCATAGTTGTTATAAGTATACCACGCCGTAAATGCAGTCTTCCCAGCGCCCGGCGGTCCGTACACCAGCGTAACCCCCCGCAATTTCATGCGTATGGCTAAACTCCGTAATATATATTTTTTGGTGTACCTAATTCACTTTTTCGAAAGTAGTTATATGTTTGCCATCGAGTCGAATATTACGTAAAAGATTGTACCAACTACCGGTGTATATATCAGGCCTATCAGCGCCATGAGAGTCAGGGGGTCGAGGCTGAGGCCTCCTATCTCAAAGGCGCCGAGGGGGCTGAAGGAAAGCGCAACGATGTAGACCATAATAGGCAGGAGCATCATCGCGACGACGAAGATTTCAAACATAAGCGACAGCGATCTGACAAGGGCTTGTGCCCTTACCTGCTTCGACCGAAGCATCCAGTCAAGTCTCGCCAACAAGACGAGGTCCACCCTTTGGGTAATCCTAGCCGCCTTGGTTAAAACCTCCACGGTCTCTCTGTAGGCGGGGCTGGGCGTCCGCTCCGCGCTGTTTCGCAGAGCCTCCTCGGGGCTTGCCCCCATCACCACCATTTCACGTACAGCCAGCGCGAGCTCCCGCGCTATGTATCTATCCTCCTCCACCTCGGCGAGTCTCGCCACCGCCCGGCCCAGGGGGACCCCGGCGGCGAGAAGAGGAAGCAACACCCCCAACGTGTAGACGAAGTTATTTTCGAAGTGGCTACGCCTAGCCGCCACCAGGTGTACAGGATACAAGACTAGGCCGGCGAAGGTGATAAACGTGGCCATAAGCCCAAAGGCTAGTCCGGCAGGGGGCCCCAGCAGGAAGAGCCCAGCCACCCCAGCAGATGCGCCGGCCGCAAGAGGCGCCACGACGAGGGCTGTGACGTATCGCCGGTAGGAAAAGGCGAGCCCGCTCTGCCGGTAAAGCTCGTAAAAGAGCCTCATATACGCCCGCTCTTGACGGCGTTAAGCGTGGCCTCCGGGTTTAGGTGGTAGCTTGTAAATATCTTCGCGACGATATGTGGCGTAGAGTAGCCCCGCTCCGCCATGGCGGTTATGAGCTTCCTCCTCCTCTGGTACTCCGCCCTGAGGAACTCCAGGGAGACAAACCGAGTCCTGGCGATCGTTTCGAGGTGCCGGCTCTCCTCCACCTGCTCCAACAGGTCCTTCTCAGGACTCCACCTAAAGACGTAGTGAAGACGGGGTCTGCCGCCCCGGGCCACCCCCATGTTTTCTGCTATCTCCACAACCCTCCGCACTATACGGTCGCCAAGGCATCATCGCGGTGGCCATGTCCTGCGTTTCAGATTTCACGTCGTAAAAGGCG
>DAITPC010000076.1:0-2694 GCA_036833835.1 Pyrobaculum sp.
TATACAGCGAGACGCCGGAGGAGACGAGCAGGGCGATTTTGACGCCCCGGAGGAGGTTGCTGTAGCTCCCCCGTATCGCCTCGACTTCAGACACGGCGCCTGTGTATGGGGAGGTTCATAAGCCCCACGTGTGCTCTTCCGCTGTAGAAGAGAGTAGCGACACCCCTCTCCTTTAGCCTTCCCTCTACTTCCTCTACTGTGAGCGCGCCGGGGTCGTATCTGAGGGAGCCCACTATATAATTTACGGCGTAGCCGAAGGAGGGTATCCACACTTCGTACTCGGCGACTATGGGGAAGTTAGCCTTTATGCCGTGGAGCACCATGTCGTAGGCGTCGGGAAAGAAGAAGCTGTTGCCTGCCTGCGTAACTACTATCCCGTCTTCCCTCAGAATTCCCTTGACCTTGTTGAAGAACTCCGGCGAGTAGAGCTGTTTCGCTATGTCGGAGCTGTAGGGGTCTGTCAGGTCCATGATCACCACGTCGTATTTATCGCCGGATTTCAGGGCGTTTTCCACGTATAAGAAGCCGTCCTCTATCACCACCTTAGCCCTGGGGTCGTCGAATGCGCCTTGGTGCATAAGCGGGAGGTACTGCCGCGACAGCTCTACGACGTCTGCATCTATGTCCACCATAACCGCCCTCTGCACCGTTTTGTGCTTCAAAGTCTCCCTCAGGGTGGCCCCCTCGCCCCCTCCCAGGATTAAGACGTCGCGAGGAGATGGGTGGGTCACCATTGCGGGATGGACAAGGCTTTCGTGGTAGTAGTACTCGTCTTGGTAAGACGACTGGATGTAGTCGTCGAGAATGAGGGCGCGGCCGTAGTCCTCCGTATCTGCAATTATGATTTCTTGATATTTTGACCGCTTGATTGCATGAATTGCATTTATCTTTATTATAAGCGAGGTGTTGCCGCTCAACGGCTCGATTAATGAAATTGGCCCTGCTATTTTCGCCATGGTTAGCGTGTGCAGGTTGTTTTTTATCTATTGTTGGTATTTGATTATGAACCTCAGGACCTCTGTATAAACACGGACACGATTCTCTACCTTTGATATGACGTGGCCCTCGTCTGGCAGAATTATTAAGTTGACCTCTCTGCCGAGCTCCCTCAGCCTCTGGGCCAGCTGCTCGGCCTCGTAGACCGGCACCCGTATGTCGTTGGCGCCGTGGATGATCATGAGGGGGGCTTGTATCTTCTCCACGTGGCTCGCCGGGCTTAGCTGGATTAAGAGGTCGCGGTGTTTGTCCAGATAACCGTATTCGGCTTCTCTGTATCTCCTCCGCCAGGTGGCCGTCTTTTCGAGGAACGTGACTAGGTTGAAGATGCCGACAATTTCAACTCCACAGGCCCAGAGGTCGGGCGCCGTTGCGAGGGCCATAAGCGTTAGGTATCCGCCGTAGGAGCCGCCCATTACACACGGCTTCCTAGTAGCTATGCCCCGCGTAGCGAGCCACTTGGCGAAGGCCTCCACGTCTTTTATCGCGTCCCACCTCTTCTCCACGTCGTCTAGGTGGACGAAGGTTTTGCCGTAGCCGGTGCTACCTCTGTAGTTGGGGGCCGCCACGACGAAGCCCGCCATGAGGAGGGCTGCGACGAGAGGCTTAAACTCGGGCCGGTCCTGGCTCTCCGGGCCTCCGTGGAGGTACACCACGACGCCTTTTACCTCCCCAGGCGGTTTGTAGATGTGGGCGTGTATTCGTCTCCCGTCGAAGCTTTCATACCAAACAGACTCAGGCTCGGGGATCCGCTCAAGCTCCACGCCGAATCTGGGCGAATATGTAAGTCTCCTCACCGCGCCTCCCTGGTACGAGTAGACCTCGTGGCCGCGGTTTATGCCCGAAAGGGAGAAGAGGACTCTCCCGTCTCTGAACTGGAGCGAGGTGACGACGCCCGGGGGCAAAGCGATTTTGTGGGTAAGCCCAGAAGGGATGTGCATGTAGTAAAGGCCGGAGACGCCTCCCTCGTTAAGCGCGAAGACGAGGTGGTTTCTCCAGACGTCGAACAGCTCCACGTCTCTGTCCACCTGCAAGACGTATTTCCAGTTGCCTGTGGAGAGGTCCATCTGGGCGATTCCGACGTATTCGCTGTCTATATTTGTCAGGAATAGGAGCCTCCCGCCGCCTATATATTTAGGCGAGTAATTAAGCGCCTCCCCCGCGTGTTTAGTCAACTCCCGCGCCTCCCCATCCCTAACCCAATAAATGGTGCTGTCTAGGTTCGTCTCGTAATGCGTGACGAAGATACCCACCTCGGACCACTCCTCCGCCACATTTATCCCAGGTAGCTCAGCCACCTTACTCACCATTCCGCTGGATCTGTCGTAGACATAAAGGTAGAAGTTCTGCCCGTCCTCTCTAGTGGAGGTGAAGGCCAGCCTCTGGGAGTCTGGGGACCAGACCCCCAGGTTGTTTACGCCTTCTGTGGAGACCGGGGTGACCTCCCCGTCAACTATATAGATGCGCCACCTCTCGTCCCCCTCCACGTCTGACGCCATGGCCACAGCGCCGTCTCCAGCTACGCGGAAATCGCCAACTCTACCCCCCCAAGGCACAACCACGTCGTGCACAACGCCGTCGAACCTCCACAGTTGCATCACGCCAGTTACGTCGCTTAGGTAGTACACGACCCCCCGCGGCCCCGCCCTCGGTGAGGTTGCCGAGCGGATAGAAAGCGTCCTCTTAACCAAGAGCTCC
>DAITPC010000077.1:0-2681 GCA_036833835.1 Pyrobaculum sp.
TTTGTGCGGCAGGAGGACAAGCAGGGCGTTCAGCAAGGTGGTTTTGCCCGTGCCCGTGCCCCCCACCACCATCACGGATTTGTGATGCTCAAAGAGGTACCACAAATACGCCATTGCTAGGGCTGAGATTGTGCGCTTCTTTATCAGCTCGGTGGGAGATATGGGGAAGGGCGGCTGGATGCGCACCGAGACGTAGGGCGGGTTTCTGCCGACGCGTCCAGACATGGCCGTCGCGAAGCGTAGCAATGCGCCGTTTCTCAGCCGTATGTAGGTGTCTTGTATCGGGTACTGTTCGTTGAGCGGGCGCCCCGTCTCGGCGTATACCCTGCCGATTATCTTGATGAGGGTCTCCCTGTTGGTTGGTATGACGTTTGTCTTGACGTTGTATCCGTAGTCGCGGTGGTCCACAAATATGGGGTTGTCGGTCCCGTTGATGTTTACGTTCTCAAGGCGTGTGTCGTAGAGTATAGGCGTCAGGTAGGAGTAGTCAGCCGCCTCCAGCTGGACGTAGTACCTAACCGCGGCGCGCAACTGCTTAGGCACGCCTATATCCGCCATGGCCATCTCAATCAACTTGCCCAGCTCCTCTCTCGTTATGTTTGGTCTAACTATCTGGTTGGCGGTGAGGTACTCCACGACCTTGTAGGCGTATTCCCCCACCTTGTCTGAGTAGGGGAACGCATATGAGACGTTGTAGCAGTATCCGTCTTCAGACCGATATATCTGGATACGCGCGCCCTCTGACGTGTACTCCTCGACGATGGCGCCCCGGCAGGAGTCGAGTCTGAAGTCCAGCATAGCTACGCCCTGAAGAACAGACCCACTGCAAAAGAGGCGATAAATATCGACAGAAACAGCAGGGCGAGATACGGCAGGCCGCCTCTGGTGGAGAAGCTGATTTTGGTGAAGAGGAAGTAGTAGCCTATAGACATGATCCCAAGCGCAACATAGAGCATGCTCATGCCTATGCCTCCCAGCTGTGCTCCGCCGGAGATTTTAGACATGGCCGCGGTCAGCTGGATCATGGACGTGTTGACGAAGGCCACCATGGCGGCGCCGGCGAGGGCAAGGAAGCGGGTTATGTTCAGAGTCTTGCCTATCTCAGTCCTGTATTCAAAGAGCTTAACCACGAAGTTCTGCAACTGGTCTATGGTTGCCCTGGGCAAAGTTCCAAGCCTGTATATGTCGAGCAACATCCTCAAGATCACAGACATGACGGGCTGCATACCCCTTAACGCCACATCCTCCAGCTTGCTGTCTCCTACCTTCATAACTTGCAACAACGCGGCGGCCTTGTTGTTAAACGGGCCGTAGTCGCCGAAGGTTATGGCGTTTTCCACGGCGCGGTAAACCGAGGGGGCTCTCTTCAGCTCGTCGAATACTGTGTAGACGAAGTCCATAAACCCCCTCTCGAAGGCTTTTGCGTCTACCCTTTCGCGTGTAACTACCCAGCCTGCAAGCGCCACGCCGAAGGCCATAAGCGGCGCGTAGGGAGACGTAGGCGTAAGGCCTACAACTATCATAGAAACTGCGGCCGCTATGCCGAAGATCAGCGGAAGGATTCTGAAGTCCATCTTCATCAAGGGGACGTTTATAGAAAGCGCCATGACAACGCCGAGTGTGGCGGGAAGGAGTCCGCCCATTATAATGAGCATGCCCGGGTTACCGCGGCCTATCACCACCGCCGTGACGGAGAGCATGGCCAGCCCAACCACCAGCGACGATATGAGGGAGGTCATCCTGTCCATCCTCCTCTGCATATTTGACGAGAACTCCACGATGTCCATATCCATGTAGAGCGACAGCTTAGCCACAATGTCCTCCCCGATCCTTAGCGAGGTGTAGAGGGAGTTGAAGCGGTAGACGAGCTTCTGCGGCGCCAGCTTCTCCACAGCCCGCTTCATGGCATCCATAGGCTCCATGCCAATCATCTTGGCGTTGTTCCACGCCGCGATCGCCAAGGTCCTCACGCCGGGGAGCTCCCTGTACCGCGTCATGCGTTCAATAACCAGGTTTAGATGCGCCTTTGTCGCAAAGGCCATCTGCACAAGCGCCGTGAAAAACACCATCTCCGTAGTTAGCAATTCCCGTATTGAGCCGGCGCGGATAGACACCATAAGCTTAGGAAAGAAAAACAGGAGAGCCCCAACGCCGAGCAACATGGGCCCCAGGGGGAACGCCCCAACAGCCAGCAACACGCCGCCGCCAGCCAGCACTCCGAGGCCTAGCATGTTAAACAACCTCGCGGTGCTTCTAAACCTAAGGGGGTCTAGGTCGGTCCGCTCAATACCTCTGAGTTGCCACCTCACGATGGGGGCGATCACAGAGGCGCCTGCATGTTTTTTTAAATATTTTACTTTGCGACCTCCGAGGTCCACCTCCACAGTGTCCGTGCGGAGGTCGCGCAGCCCTCCCTGCAGGCTCTGCGCTATTGTTAAGGGGGCATCGCCAGTGCCCGGCGGAAGGTCTAGGCGACGATAGACAACGCGCATGCCCCCTACTCTAAGTTCAAAGTCGCCGCGGCAAAATCTACACGGGGGTTAACGTAGAGAACGCCTCCTACGGCCTAACCGTATGCGCCGAACGAGTAGCAATATTTAAGGCGGTGTCGGAGGGGGATAGAGACATCGAGGTGGTGGTCTCTTCTATTACGGCAGAAAGGTTTTTAAGGGGTGAAGCCG
>DAITPC010000078.1:0-2474 GCA_036833835.1 Pyrobaculum sp.
CAGGTGGGCGCAGTCGGCGTTTAAGTGAGCGGCTTGTCTCTTCTTATGAGCCCCGCGCTGGGGCGTCGTCTGGATTTAAGGCGTGTGGCCGGCTTGGCCGTTTCGACGGCAGGTTTTAGGCCGCCGTGGGGCCGCCTCGCCTGGGTTGTGTGGGTGGTGGAGGTGGGCCGCCGCGTGAGGTTGTCGGCGGCGTGGCTGTCTTCTGTGTCTGTGGTGGCGGCTGGTGGAGGGTTGAAGGATCCTGCGCCGGGGGGTCAGCCGGTGGGGCGCCTCGTCGCTGGGTCTCGTCGGCGCTGGGGTTGGGAGCTGTGGGTCTGGTGAGGTGCGGCGGGTCTTTAAGCTTATATAGAGGTGCGTGGCGGCTGATGTGGAGGAGTTGGAGAGGTATCTTAGAGATGTGGAGGAGGCGAGGCGGGTTAGGCGGGAGCGGGCGGATTGGGGGTTTATACATAGCTTGCCTCCGCGGCTGAGGACAGCTCTGCTGTACTACGTAGAGACCGGGGATTTATATGTTGCGTCGCGCATAGCAGGTATGTCGATGGAGGAGTTTAACGAGTTGAGGAGGAGGGCCAAGATACCGAGCGTGTGAGGCAGGCCGTAGCCGACACATGTTTTCTGCTTGACTGGGTGAGGTTCAGTAGACGTGACCTCTTGTTTGACGTGTTTACTGTCGTGTGGTTGCCGGAGCCTGTGCTGGGCGAGGTGAGGAGCGGAGATACGCTAAGCTGGATCTCGGAGCGTCTAGCTCAGCGAAAACTCTCGTTAATACCTGAACTGCTGGAGTTAAGAGCCAGAGCTTTGAGCCTAATGACTGCGGTGGTCTCTAGGCTGTCGGTGCCCCTCGTGGATTATCCCGAGGCTTACTGTATTGAAGTTGGGAGGGAGCTCGGCGCCGTGGTGTTGACGGAAAACAGGGGCGCGTTGGCGGTGCCTAGAGTTCTCCAAGACTACTCTAACGTCGTTGTGTGGAGATCGCTTGAGGTGCTTGCCCAGGCGGTGAGGCTCGGCAGAGCAGACTGCGATGTATTTGATAAATACAGAGATGAGGCTCTGCACGAGTTCCCACGGCGTGATCTAGAAAAAAGTTTTAAACGAGGTGGGGTGTAGAGGCCGTGGATGACGTAGAAGAGGAGCTCAGGAGAATTAGGCGGGAGCGGGCGGATTGGGGGTTTATACATAGCTTGCCTCCGCGGCTGAGGACAGCTCTGCTGTACTACGTAGAGACCGGGGATATTAGGAGAGCCGCCAGACTAGCGGGGTTGTCTCTAGAGGACTTTAGAGAACTTATGAGAAGGGCAAAAATTCCCCTCACCGCGTAGCCGGCAGTTACCTCGTCTGGCCTCCTCCCTGCCCAAAGGGGTGAGTATTCCTTTGTGTGCTCGTTGGCGCCTTGGAGAGGTTGCTCGAGTCGGCCAGTGGATCGGGGGGCTGGCCTTTAACGAACGGAGTGCGCCACAGGTCGCGGAGCTGCGGGTTCTGTCTGCTCTTATGCTCCTCGGACGCCAAACCGCCTAGCCTCCTTTAACATCTCATCACACGGCCTTTACAGGTCTTCTGGCGTGGACTTCTAAATAGGACGGCGGCTACATCTCTGTCTATGAACTGTCGTGTGGACACCTTAGCTCCTGTTTTTATAGACACGCGGCTGTCTGGATGGCATACGGCATCTCCCACGGCCTTTGAACACTAGAGGTTGCTTAGTGCTATGTCTCACTTTGTCCTTTTCCGCGCGGCACTTTTTCGTGTTTATCCTCTCCGCCTGGGCCTGGGTGTTTCGGCAAGACGAGGCCGGATGTCTCTGGGTTTTGACGCCATGGGGTGGGCATATGGTGAGGTGAGTGCCTGGCTTTTTAGAGGCTGACCCGTGGCAACCGACGGCGCTATGTCCTCCTCCGCTGCGTCGACGTGACCAGGTTGGAGAAGGGCCGTTGCGCGTGTCTCGGCTACGCCGGCGTCCTATGTGAGGAGAGGTACATGGGGCCGTCGTTGCTTTCTAGGTTTCTGGGCGGGGTAGACGGCTCGGCTATCTACGTGGCGGAGATGTGCGAGGTTGCTGGGGTTCGGCTGATGGCGAAGGGCGTCGTTGAGATTACCATAACGGAGCGGGGCCGAGCCTTGGCTACGAGGGTCGAGGTTGACGGTGCGGCTGCGAGCGCGAAGCCCTCGACCCGGAGAGATACCGGCAGGTATTGCAAGGGTCCAGACGGCGGGGGCCTTAGACGCGTATTCTTATGCGGTTTTTGTGGGCGTCTCTAGCGTCGCGAATTCGCTCCCTGGCTTTTTTGCGGGCGAGGGGATGGGCGTCGTCGGTCTGCCAGCTCTGTTGAGATCTCCGTGAATGGGCCGAAGTCTCTTACTGCAATCTGTTGCAACCGTGCCACGTATATGCTTTGGTTGCTACTAACTAGTGATTCTTCCGATGAGCCCCGTGCGTAGGGCGTGGTCGGCTAGTGTGATTGCGGTTTTGGCTTCTA
>DAITPC010000079.1:0-2401 GCA_036833835.1 Pyrobaculum sp.
GCTAATAGGGGCTTCTTGAGGCGGCGAGAGCAGATGCAACTCAAGGGGGTACCACTACCCTCTCTCCTCGCCGCCTCAAGAAGCCCCTATTAGCAGGCTCCGCATCGTTACAACCACACCTATGTCGCTGTCGGCGGTAAGCCGCCCCTCAACCGCGGAGACGAAAACTTAAACCTCCACATGCCCCCCCACCGCCTCCGCCAACAACGCGGCGCAGTACTGAGCCGCGTCCGCAGATGCCCTACGCCGATTCTAAATACCGGATCCTATAAATCAGGTTGCTAATTAATATGTGTCTAACGACGCGGAGCTCCCTAGATGGATTAAGGTGAGGGAGATGTTCGGCGAGGTGGAGGACCCCCTTAACCTAGTGGCGGAGGCGCCAATAGACGAGGTGGCGGAGGCGCTTATCGAGGACGGGTGGGAGGCGGTTTCTGTGTATGAGCACCCCGCGACGCTCGGGGGGAGAGTCCCCGACATATCCTTGGAGAAGCCGCTCCCTGGTCTCGCCAGGTTGCACGTCAGGCTGTGGCGGAGCCGCGGCGCGGTGGGCAACGCGCATCTAGATCTGCCGACTCTAGCCGCCTTCAGGAGGCTGTCGCCGCACGACGCCCTCCACGACGTGGGCAAGGCGTATGTGGCGTATGTATTTCTCCGCCTGGGCTACTCCGTAGACCTCGTCTACCTAGGCAACAAGACGGAGACCAGCGACGGCTGGGCGGTGAAGATTTTTAAGCCGAAGCCCCCACATATACGTGGTTAAGATCGTGTTTCTGCGGGCATACGGCAAGAAAATCGTCGTGGTGGACTTCGGCGACGTGGCGGTGGCTGTGGACGAACACGGCAACGCGGCCCGCGTCAAAGAAGGGGCCGCAGAAACCGCGGCCAAGTGGGAAAAAGGCGACTCGCAGATAAGACTCTTCCTCCCCCGGGAGGAGGAGGTCGGCGGCGTGAAGAAGACCGTGAAAAACGGGAGGCTGTACCTAGGCGACGTTGAGGTGGGACAAGTCTTGGAGGTCGCCCTGTGAAGATATACGAGATCAGGGCCAGCCGCGCCCTCGCGCCGTCTGGCCTCCCGGAGTACGACTACTCCCTGAACCCCTACGTGGGTTGCCTCCACGGTTGCCTCTACTGCTATGCGATGGACTTCACCAGGGGGCCGCCCGCCGCGGCGTGGGGCCAGGTGGTATATGTCAAGGTCAACCTCCTGGAGCTCCTCAGGCGGGAGGTGCGGCGGTTGAAGCCGGGGGTCGTGGGGCTCTCCACCATCACAGACCCCTACCAGCCTCCCGAGGCGAGATACAGGCTGACCCGCGGCGCCGTGGAGATGCTGGCCCAAGCCGGCTTCCACGTCTCTATCCAGACCAAGTCGGGCATGGTCACCCGCGACCTGGACCTCCTGACGCGGCATAGACACGCCGTAGACGTGGGCATTACCATAACCACGCTGAGAGACAAGGCGAGGATCCTGGAGCCCGACGCCGCGCACCCCCTCGCCAGGGCCAGAGCCGCCGAGAAGCTGGCCAGCGCCGGGGTGAGGGTGTGGATCTTCCTCGGGCCTGTGGTGCCCGGCTTCAACGACAACCCCCAAGACCTCGCCGAGGTGATACAGCTGGCGAGGCGCACAGGCGCCGAGGTGATCTACGACCGCTACAGGCCGAAGCCCCGGGCGGACGCCCACCTAGCCGCGAGGTACCGCCCCGTCAACCCCAGCCCACAGTGGTGGAGCCAGGTGAAGAGGGCGATAGAGAAGATATGCGCCGACGAGGGCGCGGCCTGCCTCGACGCTGAGGAGGAGTGGAGGAAGGCCCGGAGACGCCGCGCAGAGCGCTGACGCCGCTTTTTTACCTGTTAGAAATATAAACACGCAAACCCCTTTACCTGTGTTTTATGTATACGTGAACAGAAGAAAGTGTAGAGTTTTAATAACAAGAGAACGTATCAAAGACCCCCAGTGGCGGCTCGCCGCGGCCCACCCCACCGCCGAGAGGGCAATACGCCACGCCAGATTCATAGCAGACGCCCGCGACTACGTGCTGGAGTGGGACCTCCTAACCTTTTAAACGAAAAACGGGGAAAGACCGTGGCGGTCGTCAACCCAGCCGACAAGGTCAGATTCGGCGAGGACTCCACGCCGAATATACACGCCAACGCCAAGAAAGCCGCGGAGGAGGCCGGCCTAACGCTGAGGATAACCCCCGACGAGGTGGCGGCGGGGGATTTCTACGTCAGATACGCAGACGGCGCCGTGGAGACCCCCGCCGGCAGATTCCCAGCCGAGCCCTGGCAGTGGGAGGCGCTGAAGACCCTCCTCCTAAACTACATAGCCAACTTCAAAAAGCCGCCCGACCCCGAGGCTCTAAGGGCCCTCCTATTCGCCGCCGGGCTCGCCTAGAAACTC
>DAITPC010000080.1:0-1833 GCA_036833835.1 Pyrobaculum sp.
CCCGCCTCAACTCCGCCGGCGTGGTGTTGCACCCGTTTTTTCTTAGCCAGTCTGTGAGGATGTGTATGAATAATTCTGTGTTGTGTTTGCCGACGGCTTTTTCCAACACTTCATACACCCGCCACGGCTCCTCCATTAGGAAGTAATCAAACGGCCTACCAAAAACCGCCAACACCCTATAATGCACAAGAGCACGCATAGAGAAAAACGAGGGGTCGCCGTAAAACTTAGCCAGGAGAGCTTTGGTGAGGCACGTCACGCCCTCGCGTACATTACTCTTTTTCTTTGTGCATCTATGGTGTATTTAAACAGAAGTGGTTGCGCCATGTCAGGTGCGTATGCCGTTAATGTGTCTTTGTCGAAGATGAAGACGTAGTCCACCAAAGAGCCCAGCTGCCTAGCCACCTCGTTCCAGACGTCGAGGGAGTTAAACACAAGTACCGTGGTGACCGGATAATTTATAATTGACTGATAGACCCTAGCCGCCTCAATGAGGAGGCTCGGCCCAGCCGCCACTGCCACCTGCTCGTACTGATCTGCAAAATGCACGTCGTATCTGCCCTCGTTTATCATCGACGCGCTGATATACCACCAAGCCAGCGACTTGTGCTCAGCCACGGGGTGGTAGAACCATGTGATGTTTGGGTGCCGCCACTTAACGCCCAACGCCTCGGCGAACTTCACAAAGGTGGGCACCACCTTGTGGTGGTGGTATAGTACTTTGTGTCCTTGACGCGCCAGCGCTACGGCGGCCAGCACCATGAGTTTGCTGGCAAGCCCGTCCGGCGGCCCAACGACGGCCACCAAGCTTCCCTTCAACGCCCCGCCTCCTAAAGCCTCGTCGAGCTCAGGCGCGCCGGTGGTGAGCCGCTCCGCAGAGGGCTCCCTAGCCTCCTCCCGCGGCATAATGACGATGGGCCCCTCCTCGGTTATTACGTAGGGAAGAGAGACGTATCTCACGGCCCTCCCCCTGGCCTTGAGGATCTTGACGTTTCTAATGGAGACGCCGCCCTCCAGCAACTTGTGCTCAACCTCGATTATGACGTCTGCTATGTAGTCAGCCGGCGTGGTCTCCACGCCCTCCTTTATCAGAATCACCGGTCTCTCCCGGGATATGCCGTGGTAGAAGATGGCGTGTACCAGCTCCCTCTCGCCCTCCGCCGTCAACGCGCTGAGGCCGTCCACCACGACGGCATCTGGCTCAACCTCAACCACTTTCTCCACGATGAACTCCACAGGCGCCTTGTCTCTCACGCTGACGAGGTCATAGACATGCGCCGGCGGCTTCAAGCCGACGGAGGTCAAGTATTTAGCTAGGCGGTCCCCCGTCTCATAAAGGGTGAACCAAGCCACGTTGCTGAACCCAGAAACTGCTCTAGCCGCCAGAAGCGTCTTCCCAGCCCCCGGCAACCCCCTCACGAGGACAACCCCCTCCCTAAACAAATCAAGAACACATTTCATGCTAGCGCTTTCGTCTTTCAGATTTATGTCTTTTGGTGTATATCGGTTTCTATACCCTAAGCTCTTCTACGGCTAGTTTCAGGGCTCTGGCAGCGAGGTCCACCTCCTTGATGTCTATGTATTCGTCTTCTGTATGGGCTAGGTGCGGGTCGCCGGGGCCGAAGGCGGCTATGTTTTTCGTCAGGGAAATCAGAAGGTTGAAGTCGGCGGTGCCCCACTTCCTGCTCAGCTTAGGCTCCACGCCGAGTTTAAGGAGGGCGCGGGTCAGCGCTCTAGCCGCCGGGTTTGTGGGCGAGACCTCCGCCGGGTCGGTACATCCCCGGGCCTTGGCCTGCGGCGGGAGGGCGGAGAGGAGGTCCCTACACGTCTTCC
>DAITPC010000081.1:0-1677 GCA_036833835.1 Pyrobaculum sp.
CTCTCGTCGCTGGGCCTAGGAAGCGGCCTCTCCAAAACCTCAACAGACATAGGAAATAGCGGGGCTCCATTTAAATATCTTCACGGGGTAACCGCCAACTGCTTTCCCGCTTCGGCGTGACCTCTGCATATCCGCGGCACCGTATGCAGGTCGGCGGCGTGTGTCGGTGCGCGCGCAGGTGTTGCCTAGATCTGCGAGGTCCCGGGCATCGCGAATTTCCGCATGCCGGGTGGACATGGCTTTTCCCCACCGGCGCAACAGTTGCAGACGCCGCTCCAGAGGTTGTCCGCTTTGTCACGCCTTACGTCGCGGCGCCGTTTAGGCGGCTGGCCTGCCCACCTAAGCTGTCGCCGCGGCGTTGTGCAGTTGGTAAGAGGGGCTGAGGGCTTGTCCGTCTCCGGCCCTGGAGACTGCGGCGTTTCTGAGACGAGCCGTCTGCATGCCTAGAGAGGCGGGCACTACTTCCACGCTTAAAGGTTGAAGTCCCTAGGGAGGATCTCTACAAAACAGGGCATTACGCGGGGGAACGGTAGAGCAGCCCCGCCCTTTTTGACGCAGCAGGTGTGTTGTCAAGGGGGGCGTCATCGCCGATGGCCTGCTTCAAGCAGGTCTAGATGAGGCGGCTTAGGTCAAAAGGCTTCGCCACCTAAGATTAGGGCATATGCGGGGCGTGGCTACGCCGATGTGGAACACGGCGCTGTTGGGAGGTTGCCTGGTTTAAACCTTTTGAGTTGGCGTTAAGCCGGCGGAGGACCCGCCCCGGCGAAGTCATTGGGCGCCTCCGTCGAAGATGCTACGGTGGTCGTAGGAAAACGAAGAGAACCCTCAAAACGGCACGTCTCAAAGACGCCAGAAAATTCGGGAGTCCACAGGAAACCCATCGTTTCGAGCCGCCGGAAGAGGCACAGAGCTATGCGACGCGTAGTGTTGTAAAGGCTGTAGGAAAGAGCGCCGCTTGAACTGCTCTCATCTCCTCAGCGCATGGGCCGGAGTCTAGAGACCGGCCTTGTCACAACTAAACGACGCATCCCGAGAAAATAATAAAAGCCACACGCCGACGTGGAGGAGATGAGAAGAATCATGCTGGAACTGACGCCTGGCCTCCAAATTGAATTCACAGACCGGGACAGAGCGCTGAGGCAGGTGGAGGAGTTCGCCCGGGAGGGCACTTGGCGGCCCGTAGTCATATTTGGGCCGGAGGGCTGTGGCAAGACGGCTTTTTTGAGGCAGGCTGCCCTTATGCTTAAAGAGCTCGGCTACAACGTCTTCTACCTTCATCCTCTTGATAAAGCCTTCGGCGCTGATGTAGACGACCAAGATGTCAAAAACCTCTTCGCCGACTTGGTGAGACAGACCGTGGCGGATGAGAAGTGGGGTAGGATCGCCCTGGCGGTGTTTGATCTGGTGAGGGAGCTTTTGAAGCGTAGGAGGAGGAAGGTGGCCATCATCGCTGACGACGTCTTCCAAGCCATAGGCCTGGACAAAGCGGCGGCATATGTGAAGGGGTTGCTAAACATGATAGAACACCCACAGTACGAGTACGAAAACGTGGTGGTGTTGGTAGCCACCAGCGAAGGCGTTTCGCGGCGGGAGATCGGCCGCCATAGGTGGGCCCACCTAACGCCCATGTGGAACATGCCGAGAGAGGGCTTTAGGGAGCTCTACGACAAGATCCCA
>DAITPC010000082.1:0-1564 GCA_036833835.1 Pyrobaculum sp.
AGTATCTCGACATCACGGTTGCCGCCATCGCCGACAGGTCAGGCCGGGTGACCCTGGGCTTCGGCCCTGCGTTTCAGATACCCGACCTCTTCCTCGCCGAGGTGCTCCGCGGCGTGGAGCTTGGGGCGCTTGCTGAGCGGCACTTCAAGCGGGGGGCCGTCGGCTACCGCGAGGGTATCATAGGCGTCTTAACCCGGAGACGCGTCACGCGGCTGGATCTCAACAGGGCGGCTGTGGCCATGGCCCTGGTGCCGCGGTTGCCCTACAACAAGGAGCTATACCGCTAGAGGTTCTCCCTCCTCGCCGGATGGGGGTTTGCGTATACGGCCCCGTAGAACGGCATGGTCTTTATTAGGCGCTTCTCCAGCCTAAATCTCAAGGTCAGAAGGTTCTCTACCTCTTTCCATGTGTATACCTGCTGGGCGCCTATTGCGCTGAGTATCGCAAGATACCCAGGCATTGAGTCGGCGTTTGGCTGAGCCACGTAAAGCCTTCCGCCGGGCTTCAGCAACCTGCCTATGCAGTCAAGCTCACGCAAGGGGTCCGCCATCCATTGAAGCTTCTCGACAAGCAACACCACGTCAAACTGGCCTGAAAGCAGACATGCAGAAGCGGCGGCGGTGAATACGGCGCCCAGCGCCACCTGTCTAGCCACCTCCACAAGCGTTGGGTTGGGGTCGTACCCAATATAAGAGACGGGTTTGTAATCCTCGAGGTAAAGTTGCGCCAGGTGGCCCTCCCTGGAGTACGGCTCCAGCACGGCGTGGCCGCCGGTTTCTTCACAAGCCCTTAGGAAGGCCTTCACCATGATTCTGTGCCACCCCATGGTCTGTATGTCGCTGAAGAGGAGGTCCAGGGCGTTTCTATCCACCTCGTCTCTAGCCACCTTCACGGCCTCCAGCTCGTCAAACTGCTGATGCATCTCCACCCACTCCCTCGCGTATAGGCCCTTAGGCAACTCGGGCTTTTTCACCTCCTTTACAGGCCTCCCATCTTCTCCAATCATATTCCTAGCCCTTAGCGACAGATATAGGGCCTTGACGAAGGGTCTCTTTAGATTCACAGCGCCTGCGTCGTAGATCTCCCGCCACCACTTCGCCGCATACCACACGCTCCAGTCCAACGCCTTCTTCAGCTCAAGTATACCGCCAGACGCCTCGATGTAGTCGCGGAAATACCTCCAGACGGCAAGAAACTCTAGGTACATATCAAAGCCCCGGTCTCCTTAAGCTTCAACAGGAGAGGATAAAGCTCGCGCGGCGCCATGCCGGATTCCAAAGCCTGGAGAACCCTTTCTTGGTTAGTGGGAGACAGCTGGCCGAAGCGCTCCCAATCTCTAATCTCGCAGTCGCCAAGGCGAACCATAACGTCAATTACAAAGCCCTGCAGTTCTATCACAGAACCGCAGTTGAGACACCTCGCGTTACTAACCCCCGGCACCTCCTCCACGGAGAGGGGGGCCTTACAGCTAGGACACACACCCTTCAAAAGCCGGACAAGCTTCATACATAGTCATGGCTACCCTATAGTAAATATTTTTCGGTATACACGCCGAACGATACAA